>JAPPLK010000015.1:1453-28593 GCA_028819435.1 Nitrospira sp. | reverse complement strand
GCAACCAGATTTTTCCATTGACGTCCGATGAGTTCCGGGCCGAGCAGGAACGGACCGAATGTCCTGAATGCCAGCCGTAATCGTCCAGGGGGTTAATCCGGGTTAAACGTCCCCCCATTTGAGCTTGTTCCTTAAGACGTCATAGTACGTCCGGTCGGGAAACCGGATGAGGCGAGTCCGGTGGGGTGAGGCGCTGATCGTGAGCGTGTCTTCATACTCCATGTGAATTCCGATCTGTCCGTCGATCGTCACGGTGCCCCCTTCCTGGCTTGTCAATTGAATCTCCAGTAAGAGTTGGCTTGGGACCAGGAGGGGACGGTGGGTCAACGTATGGGGGCTGATGGGCGTCAGCACCAGGGTTTCGAGACTGGGCTCCAGGATCGGGCCGCCGGCGGACATGGAGTAGGCCGTGGACCCGGTCGGCGAGGCAATAATCAACCCGTCACCCCGCAGTTTCGTCACGAATTGTTTATCGACCTGAATGCTCGTGGTAATCATGCGCCCCGAAGTCCCTTTGCTGATGACCGCGTCGTTCAGCGCCGTTCGTTCTTGTTGTTCTCCGGTTGTGTGACGGATGTGGACCTGAAGGCGGAGGCGGTGATCCAGGTAAAATTCTTGCGCAAAGATTTTTTCCAGGGAGTCGTACATCGTGTCCGGCGTGCTTTCCGTCAGAAATCCCAAGCCGCCCAAATTGACCCCCAGGATGGGGACGGGTCGTGCTTCGACGAGCCGGGCCGCCCTCAACATCGTGCCGTCTCCGCCCAGCACGAGTACGAGGTCGGCTTCGGCGGCGATTTGCTGATCGATCGGTTGCGGGCCTTCGTGGAAATGGTCACCGGAAGAGGAGCCGACCAGGACGGTTTTGTGTTTCTGTCCGAGCCAGTCGATCAATTTCTCAAGGAGGGGGCGAATCTCGGGGAGTTGGGGTTTGGTCAGGATGCCGATGACAGTCACAAGCGACTCACGCGTTGATGAAAAAGATGGGGCATTGAAGGGGAGTTGAAAGGTCGAGGCGCACACGCACGGTTGAGAAGCGAAAGAAAACTATATCGTTCCTCACGTTCCGGAGTCAATGAAGAAATGCCCGTGGACGTTTCTTCCTCTTGACGGCATCGTTAGAATGTGAAACCTTACGTATCGTTATCCGTCGTGGTCTTGTCTAGAGGTTCCTTGACAGTTTTCAAAACGGATGGATAGACTTACCGGCGTGTGACGGTGGGATTGATCTGACCCGTAGAGGGTGAACTGTTACCCCAAAAGGAGGGAAAATGTTCGAGCGATTCACGGACAGAGGTCGCAAGATTATTATTCTGGCCCGCGAAGAGGCTGAACGCCATCAGAACGACTATCTCGGCACGGAGCACTTGGTGCTGGCCATTCTCCGTGAATCCGATGGCATTGCCCTCATGATCATCAAGAAGATGGGGCTGTCTCCCGAACAGATTCGCCTGGAAGTGGAACGCAGTTTGCCCGGCGGCGGGACGACCGTCACCTTCGGGGAAATTCCCTTCAGTCCGCGCGTCAAGAAGGTCATTGAATACGGAGTTGAAGAAGCCAGGCTGCTGGGACACAACCACATCGGGAGCGAACATCTCCTGTTGGGCCTGTTACGGGAGGAAGAAGGGATCGGCGGGAAAGTACTTCGGAGCCTCGGCGGGAACCTGCTTACGGCGCGTCAATTGACCGTGACCTTCTTGCGGAAATCGGGCACCCGGGAACGCGACAAGAAAAGCAGCACGCCCGCGCTCGATGAATTCGGCAGGGACCTGACCCAACTGGCGCAGGACTCCATGTTGGATCCCGTTATCGGCCGCGGCGATGAAATCGAACGGGTGTTGCAGATCCTGAGCCGCCGTTCCAAGAACAACCCGGCCTTGATCGGCGAATCCGGGGTGGGTAAAACCGCGATCGTCGAAGGGTTGGCCCAACGCATCGTCTCCATGGACGTGCCCGATAACCTGTTGAACCGGCGCGTGATCGCCCTGGACTTGGGGTCCCTGGTAGCCGGCACGAAGTATCGGGGGCAGTTTGAAGAACGCTTGAAGGTGGTCATGAAGGAAATCGTGCAGGCCGGCAACGTGATCCTGTTCATCGATGAGTTGCATACCCTGGTGGGCGCGGGCGCGGCCGAAGGGTCGATCGATGCCGCCAATATGCTCAAGCCGGCGTTGTCCCGGGGCGAGATTCACTGCATCGGGGCCACTACCATGGATGAATACCGTAAACATATTGAAAAAGACGGCGCCCTGAAACGTCGATTCCAGCCCATATACGTGAATCCGCCGTCCGTGGAAGAAACGATCAAGATCATTCAGGGCTTGCGTGATCGCTATGAAGAGCACCACGGCGTGGAAATTTCGGATGACGCGGTGGTGGAAGCCGTGAAATTGACCGACCGCTATATCACGGATCGATTCCTGCCCGACAAGGCGATTGATTTGATCGACGAGACGGGG
This sequence comes from Nitrospira sp., assembly GCA_028819435.1. Lineage (GTDB taxonomy): Bacteria > Nitrospirota > Nitrospiria > Nitrospirales > UBA8639 > Bin75. The sequence continues at coordinate 26,137 of JAPPLK010000015.1, read as the reverse complement.
TCCCGGGCCAAGTTGCAATCCTATTCACTGCCCCCCGAGTTGAAATCGTTGGAACAGGAACTCAAGCGCGTGGCGCACGAAAAAGAAGTCGCCATCGGGCTGCAAAGCTTTGAAGATGCCGTGAAGTATCGGGAAGAAGAAGAGCGGCTTCGCAAACTGCTGGAGGATGCCAAACGCGATTGGAAGAAGAACCAGGAACAGCAGAAGCCGGTCATCGGGGCCGAGGAAGTCAGTTTTGTGGTCTCCAAAATCACGGGCATTCCGCTCTTTAAACTCGAAGAAGAAGAATCGGAAAAACTGCTGCACATGGAAGACTTTCTTCACAAGCGCATCGTGGGTCAGGAAGAAGCCATTTCTGCGGTCTGTCGCGCCATACGTCGCTCGCGGGCCGGGCTCAAGGAGGCGCGTAAGCCGATCGGGTCCTTTATCTTCCTTGGACCCACGGGCGTCGGGAAAACGGAACTGGCTCGGGCCTTGGCGGAATTCCTGTTCAATACCGAGGATGCCCTGATTCGCATCGACATGTCGGAGTACCAGGAGAAATTCACGAGTTCCCGGTTGTTCGGCGCTCCTCCGGGGTACGTGGGCTATGAAGAGGGCGGGCAGTTGACCGAAAAGGTACGGCGACGCCCGTATTCGGTGGTGTTGTTCGATGAGATCGAAAAGGCCCATCCGGATATTTTCAACGTGCTCTTGCAGGTCCTGGACGACGGGTTGCTCACGGACAGCCTGGGCCGGAAGGTCGATTTCAAGAACGCGATTCTCGTGATGACGTCCAACCTGGGCACGAAGCTCATCCAGAAGGGCGTGTCCCTCGGCTTCCAAAAAGTCGAAGAGTCGGAAACCCGGAAACGCATGAAGGACGATATCCTGGATGAATTGAAACGGAGTTTCAGCCCGGAATTTCTGAATCGGATCGATGAATTCGTGGTCTTCCATCCGTTGGAAAAAGAGCATTTGCTGAACATCGTCGATATCCTGATCCGCGAACTGAACGAACGGTTGGCGGAACGTGAGGTCCAACTGGAGATCGGCGACGACGTGAAGCAATGGCTGATTACTCAAGGCTATCAACCGCAGTATGGAGCGAGGCCCATGCGGCGCACCATCCAGAAGCTTCTGGGGGATCCCTTGTCCGATGAACTCATTCGGGGGCGATTCAAGGACGTCAAGAAAATCAAAGTGGTGCTTCGTGACGACGCTCCCGTGTTTGTTGAAGAGGAGGCGATGGCGAGCGTCTGAACCGTGGGCGCTGCATCGGTTGCCGTAGGACGACAAATCATTCACGGATTCAATCCCTTCCCTTGAGAGACGACTCTCGCTACCCTGCTGGCGAGAGTCGTTGTTTTTTATGACGACGGTTTTCCCGTGATGCTTCGAAACGGCCAAACTCCCACGAGCGCTCCTTGCCGCGTACCGCCCCCCAGTCTCCTGGGCATCGAAACGTCTTGTGATGAAACAGCCGCTGCCGTGTTCTCGCTGGAAGGGAACCTCTTGTCGAATCTTGTGGCGTCCCAGCACGAGGTGCATGGCCGGTTCGGCGGAGTCGTGCCGGAGTTGGCATCGCGAAAACACGTGGAAAAAATCGAAGAGGTGACACAGGCGTCGCTTGAGCAGGCGGGCGTCCGTTGGTCCGATCTTCGGGCGATTGCGGTCACCCAAGGGCCGGGGCTTGCCGGTGCGCTGGTCGTGGGGGTGAGTTTCGGCAAGGCCCTGGCGTACGCGTTGGACGTGCCCTGCATCGGCGTGCATCACCTGGAAGGGCATATTGCTTCCGCGTGGTTGGAATATCCCGATTTTGCGACTCCTTGCATCGTGCTCGTGGTATCCGGCGGGCACACCCATTTGTATCTCGTTCCCCAACGCGGTGAATATCGACTCCTCGGCAAAACCCTTGATGACGCCGCGGGTGAGGCGTTTGATAAGGGCGCCAAGATGCTGGGGCTCTCCTACCCTGGCGGTCCTGCGCTCGATCGTCTGGCTCAAACGGGGGACCCGTCAATCGTCCGGTTCCCTCGTCCGTACTTGAACAAGGGAAGGTTCAATTTCAGTTTCAGTGGCCTGAAAACGTCGTTGTTGTATTATTTGAGGGACCGGAAGTCACGCCAGGAGTCGTCCTTGCCGCCGCACGTCGCCGCGGGCTATCAGGAAGCCATCGTGGACGTGTTGGTGGAAAAATCGTTTCGGGCAGTGCGGCAACACGGCGTCACCGGCTTGGCGGTGGTCGGAGGAGTCAGCGCGAATTCCCGTTTGCGCGCGGTTTTACAGGCTCGCGCGGAAAAGGAAGACATACGTCTGGCGTTGCCGCGGATGCATTTTTGTACGGACAATGCCGCGATGGTCGCTGCCGCCGGGTGGTGGGCCTACCAGGAACAGCGGTGGGCTTCATGGGACCTGGATGCGCAGCCCGGTTTGACGATTGAGGCCATGGCAACGAGGAACGGTTCGGGCGTCACGACATAACAGGATGTTCCTCCTCTCCCTTGATGGGAGAGGATAAAGGTGAGGGTGAGAAAACCTGGCCGTTGCAACTTCCCCCTCACCCCAGCCCTCTCCCGCGGGGGGAGAGGGAGTTAAAAAAGGGGGCACCTATTCCACATGCCATTGGACATCTGACCGGGTTGAAGCCCGGCCAGGTTACACGACTCGAACGGCTCTATCGCCGGCGCGTACCCGTTGAAAAAGTCATTTCTCCTGAACTGGCCCGTTCCTGCACGGAATTATCACATGAAATTCGACGGCAAATCGGGTTGCTGATCAATCGGCGGGGCATCATCGAATCCGTCATCATCGGCACGGACCGCCAGTTGGTGATCCCGGAACTGGCGCGGAGCCGGTCCGGGCCCCGGTTATTGCGCGGCGTCCGGTTCGTGCATACCCATCTGAACAATCAACCGTTAAACAAGGACGACCTGACCGACCTGGCGTTGCTTCGCTTGGATTTGATGGCGGTGCTCGGCGTGGGAAACGGAGGGGAACCGATTTCCATCTCGCTGGCTCACCTGGTGCCGCCCAACCCGCAAGGCAAAGCGTATGAGGCTTGGGCCCCGCAGAGCTTGCAGGCGTTTCAGTGCCAGTGTGACCACTTCGTGCAATCGCTGGAAGCTGAAATTTCCAGGGCGACCCCAGCGCTTCGCCGAACGGACGACGTCCCAAGTGCGTTGCTGGTCAGTGTCACCGCGGAAAGGCGGTCCGATCAGGAAGAACGCCTGCGGGAATGTCAGGGCTTGGCGACGTCGCAAGGCATTCAAGTGGTCGGGACGGTGATGCAACGCTTACCGCGGATCAATCCCAAATACGTATTGGGGGTGGGAAAGATTACCGAGGTGATCATCCACGCGCTGCAAAGCGGGGCTGACCTGTTGATTTTCGACCGGGATTTGACCCCCACGCAGATCAAGGCGTTGCCTGAGATGATCGAGTTGAAGGTCATCGACCGGACGCAGTTGATCCTGGATATTTTTGCCAGCCGGGCGCATTCACGCGACGGGAAAATTCAAGTGGAACTCGCGCAACTCAAGTACCTGTTGCCCCGGTTGTCTCAATCCAGCACGGCGTTCTCCCGTTTGGGCGGCGGCATCGGCGCCCGCGGCCCCGGTGAGACCAAACTGGAGACCGACCTGAGACGGGTGCGGGACCGCATTCATCACCTCGAACGCGAGTTGAAGGACTTGAGTCGTCAACGGAAGCAGCAACGCCCCAGGCGTCTGCGCCAGGGGATTCCGATGGTGTCGATCGTGGGGTATACGAATGCCGGGAAATCCACGTTGCTGAATGCCCTGACCCGTAGCTGCGTGTCGGCCAGGAATCAGCCGTTTGAAACCTTGGATACCGTCAAGCGACGACTCAGGCTTCATTCCGGCCGGCAGGTGATTCTGACCGATACCGTGGGTTTCATTCGAGACCTGCCCCAGGATCTTCTGGAAGCCTTTCGGACGACGCTTGACGAACTTCACCAGGCTGACGTACTGGTGCACGTCGTGGATGCGACCGCGCCGGATCGTGATCAGCAGATGCAGGTGGTCGAAGGACTCCTGCGTGAACTTGACCTGCAACACGTGACCCGGATTCTCGTCATGAACAAATGCGATCAATTGCCGCCGGAAGACGTGGACGTGCTCGAGCGGCGCTTTCGGGCCTGCCCTGAGCGCCCTTCGACTTCGCTAACGCTACGCTCAGGACGAACGGGGGGAGAAGCCGTCGGTCCTGAGCGAAGCCGAAGGGCCCTGTGCGTCTCCGCGCTTCGGAAAGAGACCTTGCCCCCGTTGCGGGACGCGATTGAGAAGGCATTGTGGATTTAGGATTGTGGATTGAGAAATGACGATAAAAAATCCAAAATCAGCAATCAGCAATCCACAATCAGCAATCCACAATCCACAATCAGCAATCCACAATCCACAATCAACAACGACCCGTGCCCGCCGGATTCTGAAACGTCTGCGCGCGCAGGGGACGAACGCGCCGGTGGAACTCAGCTACGCCAATCCCTTTGAGTTGCTGGTCGCAACGATCCTGTCGGCCCAATGTACGGATGAACGGGTGAACCGGGTGACTCCGGCGCTCTTCGCGGCCTATCCCGGGCCCCGGGAATTGGCCGGCGCATCCCAAGCGAAACTCGAAGCGTTGATCAAATCAACGGGGTTTTACCGGAACAAGGCGCAACACCTGGTCAAGTGCAGTCAAGCTCTGGTGTCGCAGTTCCAAGGAACCGTGCCCAAGACCATGGAGGAATTAACGTCGTTGCCCGGGATCGGCAGAAAGACTGCCAACGTGATCCTGGGTGCCTGTTTCCAGGTACCGGCGATTGTCGTGGATACGCACGTCAAGCGCGTGGCGCAACGATTGCACCTGACCCGGAATACCGATCCTGCCAAAATAGAGTTTGACTTGCAGGCGGTTTGGCCTGCCCGGGATTGGACCGATGGCTCACAACGCATCCTGCTTCATGGCCGCTACGTGTGCCTGGCGCGGAAACCTCAATGCTCCGGCTGCGTGTTGCATGAAGACTGTCCATGGGAAGGAAAGGGGGCGCGGTCATGTTGAAAAGCATGACGGGTTTCGGTAAACGGGAGGGAACCAGTCACGGGCTTGCCGTGGCCGTGGAAGTCCGGTCGGTGAACCATCGATTCCGGGAAATCGTCCTTCGGGTGCCCAAGGGAGGATTCGAGTGGGAAGAAGAATTGAAGGCGTTGGTGGCCCGGACGTGTCGCCGGGGACGAATCGAACTCGTCGTTGTCTACGGGAAAGGCCATGAACGCGGCAAACACGTCACGCTTGATCGTCCCTTGGCACGGCATTATTATCGGGCACTCAAGGATTTGCAGCGGGAGTTCCGGTTGGGAGGACACATCGACGTCGAACTGTTGGCCTCATTCAGGGACATTTTTCGCGTTGCCGAAATCCCGGTCGACGACAAGCACCTGAACCGGGTGGTGAAGCGGCTCACGTCGGGAGCGCTCGCGGATCTTGATCGCATGCGGTCGAAAGAGGGGAAAGCCCTCCAGGTTGACATCGCGAAACGGCTGAAGCTGATTCGCGAGATGCACCGATTGATCGAACGCCGTCTGCCCCGCGTGGTCAAGGGTCTCCTGGAGCGCCTGCGGTTACGCGCGCCTGCCCTGGCCGGGAGCGAGCAGGAAACCTGGCTCAACAAGGAATTGGCGCTCGTGGCCGACCGGTATGACGTGACGGAAGAACTCACCCGGTTCCGCAGTCACGGCGTACAATTCGAGGAGATGCTGAAGAAACGAGAGCCCGTCGGGCGGCAGTTGGATTTTTTGTTGCAGGAAATGGGTCGTGAGGTGAATACGATCGGGTCCAAGGCGAATGACGCGGAAATCACCAAGTACGTCATCCAGCTCAAAAGTGAACTGGAAAAGATTCGCGAGCAGGCGCAAAATGTCGAATAATCGGGGAGCGAGCGTGGCTGATGTCGGCTGATGGTGTCCTGGTTGTGGTGTCGGGTCCTTCCGGGGTGGGAAAAACCACGTTGTGTAAAAATATCGTGGCCCGGTTGCCGGACACCATGTTTTCGGTGTCATATACGACGAGAAAACCGAGGCCGGGCGAACGCGAAGGGGTTGAGTATTGCTTCGTCGATGAGACGAAGTTCCAGGACTTGATCCGGGAAGAGGCTTTCGTCGAGTGGGCTGAAGTGTACGGCCACAAGTACGGCACCCCGAAACAGGCGTTGCTGGAGGCCCTGCATAAAGGGATCAACGTGTTGTTGGAGATTGATGCGCAGGGTGCCCGGCAAATCATGGAACGCTTTGCCGGGGCCGTGTACGTGTTTGTCGCCCCGCCGTCGCTCGACGCGCTGCGCAACCGGCTCTGTCGGCGGAACTTGGATGCCAGGGACGAAATCGAGCGTCGCCTGCATGAAGCGAATGATGAAATCGCCAATTTCAAATCCTATCATTACTTCGTTCGGAATGACGAACTCCTGCAAGCGACGCAAGAATTGGAGTCCATCATTCTGGCCGAACAGGTGAAGACCAATCGGTTGGATCCCGAATGGCTGGTGGAAAACGGGTTGGTCGAGCCCGTGATGATGAAGAAGAATGTGACGTAACCTACCAAAGGAGTTTCGATTATGATTGATACGCTTCCTTTACTACCGGACGATCGGGCCAGCAAGTTTGATTCCCGCTATCGAGTCGTGCTGGTTGCCGCTCAACGCGCGAAACAACTCATGCGCGGGACGCCACATGCGCAAACGAGTAAATTCGCCAAAGAAACCTCCATTGCGCTTGAGGAAGTCCTGGGAGACAACGTGGAGTATTTGATGGGACAAGAAGCGCGTGAGGCGCTTCGTGAAGCCAGGAGAAGCCTGGACCGTGAATTCGAACCGGCGTTGTTGGCAGAGGTTGATGAAGATGCCCAGGAAATCAAGAAGCAACTCAGCGTCTACGTTGACGATTCGCCACAAGAACTCGCCGCGGAAGCAGAGGCCGAGGGGTGATGGCGGCGACACCTATGCTCCAGGGAGGTTGGCTCTACCCCACCTGACCTCCCCTTACAAAGGGGAGGGAAAAGACGGGCATTCCTTCCCTGGTTCCCCTCCTTTGTAAGGAGGGGTTAGGGGAGGTAGAGGACAGGTAACGTGAAAAAAATCACCCGGTAAGAGAACCCATGATGAGCAAAAAGGCGTTACAAGGTAAACGAATCGTCCTTTGCGTCACGGGCAGCATTGCGGCCTATAAAGCCGTGTCGCTGCTTCGGACGCTGGTCGAGGACGGGGCGGCGGTGTCAGTGGTCATGACGCCGTCCGCCACGCAGTTCGTGGCGCCGCTGACCTTCGAAGTGCTGTCCGGGCGTCCGGTATTGCAACGACTTTTTGCTGATCACCAACCCATGCCGCACTTGCAGGCGACGGAAGACGCGGACTTGGTTCTCGTGGCTCCGGCGACCGCGAACTCCCTGGCTAAATGCGCGCTGGGTTTGGCGGATGACCTGCTGGGTACGGTGTTCGTGTCCGCGCGATGCCCCATTGTGATGGCCCCGGCCATGGACGTCGAAATGTGGGACCATCCGGCGGTGGCAGCGCATACGCGGACGTTGCGCGAGCGTGGGGTCGTGGTGCTGGAACCGGAGGAAGGCCCGCTGGCGTCCGGCCTGACCGGGAAAGGCCGGTTGCCTGCCGAACACGTGATTCTGGATGCGGTGCGTTCCGGGCTGGCGCGTCTGCGTGACTGGTCCGGCCAACGGGTGCTCGTCTCGGCCGGCCCCACGCGGGAACCGATCGATGCGGTTCGCTTTATCACGAATGCCTCATCCGGAAAGATGGGATACGCGATGGCGGAAGCCGCGGCCCAACGGGGAGCGGAGGTGGTACTCGTCAGCGGACCTACGGCGCTGCCGTGTCCTCCCAACGTGACGCGCGTTTCGGTGGTGACGGCTGAAGAAATGCATCGGGAATTGGATGCCCGGTTTGCATGGGCCACCGTGTTGGTGATGACCGCGGCCGTTGGAGACTTTCGACCCCGGAACCCCTCATCCGAAAAGGTCAAAAAACACGAATGGACCGGCGAGCCCTTGGAACTCGAGCCGACCCCGGACATCCTGCAATCGTTGTCACGGAAACGGACGCACCACGTCCTCGTCGGCTTTGCCGCGGAATCTGAGAACCTGCTCGCCAACGGCCGCAAGAAACTGCATCAAAAAGACCTCGATTTGCTGGTCGTGAACAGGATTACAGGACCACAATCAGCATTCGGCAACAAGACCAATGAAGTCATCCTCCTGCCTCGCCATGGAACGCCCATCGAAGTCGAACGCCTGCCGAAGCGGCTCCTGGCCGATCGCATTCTGGATGCGGTCCGCGAACAGTGCATCAGTTCCCCACCCTCTCGGTTTCAACAACCCCATGAAGGAGTCCGCCGGATTCAGTAGTGCCCTCCAGCGCCTATCCGCCTACACCATCATCCCAGCAAGACAGTATCGCTCCACGAAATGTAACAAAATACATACATTTTGCATGGTTTTGTGTAAATCATGCATATTTATAGTGCTGTCTTTGCTCAGTTTTGTCGAAATTTAGATTTTTGCAATTAAGTGGTTCTTTGTTTGTTTTTGGTCCGGAGAGAGAAGAATCGGGGTAGTGCCTCAGTTTGAATCTCCTGACTTTTCATACAACAAGTTGAAAGCAGTAACCCTCTTTGCTAGAGTGGAAGACTGATCTGGAAGTCCCTCAAGTCTGGAGCAGGACGCCACGGGGGCTTCAGCAAAAGAGATGAGCATTATCAGTTTTGATACACATACGTTCGTGAAGCGCCTGACACAGGCGGGCATGCCGGAAGCTCAGGCCGAAGTGCTGGCAGACTCCCAGGCGAAACTGATTGATGAGAAACTCGCCACCAAGCACGACTTGAAGGAACTGGAAGCCCGGCTGACTCACGAAATGAAGGAACTGGAAGCCCGCTTGACTCACGAAATGAAGGAACTGGAAACCCGGTTGACCCACGAAATGAAGGAACTGGAAACCCGGCTGGCGCTGCAACTCACAATTCGTATGGGCTCGATGCTGGTCGTCGGCATTGGCGTCGTAGCCACGCTGATCAAAATTCTCTGAAACGAGAGCAAACCGCTACCCTTGGTCATTCGCTCTCTACCTCGCCAACATTCCTCGTCGAAAAAAAGAACTTAGTGGGTCAACAGCCGTGTCGTTTCAGGCAATACAAAACACGCTTGCCGGTGGGAAGTTCATGTCGGTCCACCAATGAAAAATGTTTGAAGGCCTCGGTCTCAAAGGCCGGCAGGTTATACCATGGATAGACGTCCTCCCTGTTGGCAAGGAGCTTCTTCACCATGGGATCCGATTTCGGCACAAACTCGATCACGACGTACTTGGCTTCAACCGCCAGCAACAAATTAAAGATATACGCAAAGGGCACATTGTGCGTGAGACAGAGATGATGCAGAAGGGCCAACATCAGCACAATTGTTGGTTTGCCCCGGTCCAGGAAACCTTGCCGCGCGAGGTTGTTCCATCCCAAGCCGGGGGAGGGGTTTGTGACATCCAGGACCAGCGGCAAAATTTCCGAAATTCCGTTTTGGCGACAGTGCCGATAAAGGTGATTGACTGATTCGGGATCAGCGTCTGCCGCGATGACCAAATCAGAATATTTGCGGGCAATCAAGGAAAATTCTCCCGTATTGCAACCCAGGTCCCAAACGGAATGAGGTCGCATGGTCTCCAAATGTTTGTCCACGAATCTTTGCTTAGCCTCGATTTCCGGAGACGTATAGGAACGATTCTTGGAATACTCGACCCAGTGACGTTGGGACGACGACTGATGAAGTTGAGAGACGACTTTTTTTACGGCACGAACGAGCGCATTGACATGATCCAGGGAAAACTTCAGTGATTGAAAGCTCGACTTCAGCGCCGGGTTGTCAGCCTGAAACCCCGTTTGGAAAAAGGATTGGAGAAACACGTGTTTGAGCATGCCGGCCTTTCTCCAACCCCACCATCCGAGAAGAGATTTCATCACATGAAGCGGAATCCCCTCAAAATAGCTGCGCAGGAATGGTTGAAAATCGACGCCTTTATGAGCCGTCAAAGCCAGGGGAAATAAAAACTGTTGACAAAACTGCGTATAGCCTGCCCACGGTGTGCCGGGAACATATTTTGCTATTGAGAGGATATCAATAAAAATCGGGCGAGGTCCCATAAATTGAACGTTATAGGCAGTCGCATCCTTTAAGGTAAATCCGTGGCGGCTGCTGTGCAGCAGAAGATCCAGGGTGTGTAATGCCGCATCCTTCAACATATCGAAAGACCATTCATAGGGATAGCTGATGAAGGGAATTCGGCCCTGTTCAATAATGGCTGTAATCTCAGGGAACTTCGCGGAAATGGCACCCACAGATGAAGTATCAGTCTCCCACGTTCGAGTTATCCAATGGTCCTCCTCCAGCCATTGGTACAAAGGACTTTGGCGAAAGTCATGGTACGAGGCCAATCCATCCTTCGTGAGCGCTCGAAACACCCGGTTGTTCTGAAAAAAAACGAATCCCCCGGGATCACGGTAGGACCCTGAAGCTCGCACGAACTCCGGGATGGGCTCAGGGACGGTCATCCTTCTCCTTGCGAAAGAACTTGGTGAGTTTGCCCCAATACAGTTTGACCAGGACCCCGATGCCGGCAATGCCGCCCAGCAATATTTGAACCAGCAAGCCTCCGGCCGACGGGTCAATGTACGCCAAGGCATAATCAGGCTCGATGACAATAACTCCTACTAAAAGTACGGGGATCGTTTTTCGCATGGTCTTTTCCCTTTACATGAGTCACAGTCACTCAGAGGGCAGGTCTTTGTGAAGTTTTGCCTTTTCCATCTGGTCCAGTAAAACTCCAAAAAACTCGCCAGTATGAACAGGCTGCGGATTCACCACCCCTCTGGTTTGTCCGGGCGACTTGATCAAAAACGGCACACGGTCCACCTGCTCATGCCCAATTGTGCCGCGGCCAGGTTTTTGGGGATCAAAACTTGTGCCATGGTCGCTCATGACCACGATGTATGATTGGTCATACAGTTTTTTGGCCTTGAGTTGAGCAACGAATTCTCCAAATAAGGAGTCTGTATATGTCACCTGTTCCCTGTAATATTTTTGTAATTCTTCAAGTTCGCCGGAACTTAACCGTTTCGATGGCCCAGATCCATATGTGTTGTTCCCGATGTCGCCATTACTTGTATATTCATAAGGGAAATGAGGTAACTCCTCATGAATAAATGTAAAAGTGGGATGACTGAAAGATTGTCCCATGTCGAGCGCAAGAACAATCGGGTGCTCTCGACTTGCGGGTCCAAAAATCAGCAAACGTAATTTCTTGACTGTTATGGTGTTGCGTAACTCCCCGGGGATGGCACTATGCCAAATATGCTTGACCAGTGAGATGGAGTCGGTAAAGCCCGTCTTAGGAAAAACCCGACACGTCTCGGCGACTTCCTGGAAAGCCAGACAATAAGGCAAATGATACCCGAAGATAAATACCTCCATCTTTCGGGCTATGGATGAAAGATGATTGTGGGGATCGAAGTCGTATAAAAATTGCTGCTTGAAATCAGTGACATCTTTCTTCCCCAAAAGCAAAGCTGGAATGGCTTGTTCAGTCATTGAATAGAGGGTTCGCGCATGAGGATACCACGTACTGGTCCGGGAGAACGTTGCCAAATTCGGAACAACGTTCACGTCAAATTTATCTCTCTCCAAACTCTGGACAAGCGAAAATTCATCGAAAATTATCCAAAAGACGTGATGCCCATCCTCGTCCAAAACAACCGGGCCTGCCCCGTGATGGGCGGATTCGATGTTGGTTTCCAAAACACGTGCCTGAAGAATGACCCGGCCAAAATTCAAGACTTCATATAAGAACAGGATGAAAAAAAATTGATGCACAAGAATGACGGTTTTCTTCTGTCCTCGTAAAAACCCGATCACTGCCGGAGCAAGTACTACGACGCAAACGATGACATACAGGGTATTCATTGAGGAAGGAACCGTAGTCAATTGAATAAGGTGCAAGAAAGACACGAGGGCCACAATCGAGAGAGCTTTTTGAACACGCAAAGCAATCTTTTCCCCTCCCCACCAATTCGCCAAGAACAGGGAAAAGCCCACGACGAGTATCCCAACCCCGTAGATTGTGCAAAGACAGGGAATACAGACCGGTTCATAGGGATGAGCTAAGACAAGACTGTTCAACGGGGCCATCAACAATAGCGTGGCCACATTAACGGCAATAAGAACATCCCCAAAAACTGAGCCTGAATGCATGGTGCCTTTCCCATGAGTGTTGGCAGCTCACAAAAGTTGGAAGAGTCTTTTCGGTGGCGGGTCGCAATATACCAGAAAGCTCTTCTTATAACATATCTGGTAAACGGGAAAGCTTACAGTTATATCGAAAAATCCTGATTTCTATTGCCAAACTGAGTTGCGTCCTCTAGATTGCGAAAATATCACCTTCAATTTGTGCTGAAAATCGTGCCTGTCAATGTCATCACAATCAAATGGGGCGATCACTATGGTCCCCACTATGTCAATCGCCTGTTTGCGGGGGTTCAACGAAACTTAAGTGCCGCATTCAGATTCGTCTGCTTTACCGATAACTCGGAGGGGATTCGACCGGAAGTAGAAGTCTATCCGTTACCGGAAATCAATCTTCAAGCCGCAACTCACTTCACCAACGGTCGAAAACTAGGCCTTTTTCAAACCGGGATCGGCGACCTCGATGGCCCATGTCTCTACTTCGACCTGGATATCATTATCGTCCGATCAATTGACTGTTTTTTTGAATATTTGCCGGGTAAGTTTTGTGTTTGCCGCGAGTGGCTTCCGCCGAACAAGCGCTTACTGAATAAACTTTTTCATAATCCAGTTGGCGTGAACACTTCGATTTTCAGGTTTGAAGCAAACGCAATGCAATTCGTTATCGATAGGATGAACGAGGAACCCGAGATCTTGAAAAACGTCAAACTCGAGCAGGGGTGGGTCACCCACGTCATTGGAGACCAACTGAATTGGTGGCCTTCGGAGTGGGTATCCAGCTTTAAGCATAGAAGACCCGTTTATCCGTTGAGCCTCTTCTGGTCACCCGTATTGCCGCCTAAAACCCGGGTTATGGTTTTCAACGGACCATTGAAACCCTCACACGCGGCAAAAGGAAACTTTGAGTTATCACCGCGACGTGTCTGCCGTTCTGCACAATGGGCAACTGAGAACTGGATTGACTAGAAACTATTCATCAATAGAAGGAGTGATAGACTGGCTACTGGTGGTGAATTTGACCCTAAATGTCGAGCGACGCGGCAGGGACCTCTAGAAGAAACCCTTTTCAGCACAGTAGCTTACAAAAACGGAAGCTGCGTGTCCCGCATACGTTTCCTGATCGGATATATTGGAGAGAAAATTCCTATCGCTCACCACGCCGCTCATCCGTTCCTCATATGTATCGTCATAAAACTTGAATCCGGTTTCGCACAAAAACAGTTGGCCGGTTTTATTTTCAATTAATACGTCGTGCGCGTAGAACCCCGGCCCTAAGAGATGTCCGAGACGGGCACTTAATGCGCGAAATGCTTCCAGACGAGTTGCCACCAGTTTTTCATGCAGGCAATCCAGAAGTTCAGGGTCTTTGGGAGTATTCTTGCTATGCACCGATGGATTATTTTCGCTCACGTCTCGAGCGCGAATATAAATTCTTATCAAGTACGTGCCGATGCACATCAACCTGATACATGTAAAATAAACCGATTCTTTGAATCGTACCGTTGTATCAATAAATTGCGTATTGTAACGTTCCCCGTCCAATTCCTGGAAATTGTCGATAATGAATGCTCTTGCGCCGGTACCGAACCTGGAATTGCTGAACACGTTGGTTCTTTCATCAGGGCTGTGGTCCGGCACAGATATATTGTGTTTAAAGAAAAATTGGTTAGCTTCCTTTTTGTCTCTTACGAGCCCTGCAATGTTATGAGGGTTGAATACCGCGGTTACATTTCGCAACAAATCATTCGGAAACCTGTATGGTTTAATATCATCTCGATCTTCATTAACAAGATTGACAAGGACAAGCGGCAGGTTATTGGCCAAACACAGTTCCCGCTCCAGGCTCTCATAGTCGCCTATATAGACTGACGCAATACCGCACTGCCCCAATACTCTGCAAAACGGTGGGAAAAACCGACGAGATTTAACCTTGCCGCGAGCCCTCAAACCACGAGAACCAAAGGCAAGCATTAAAATTTTTCCCCTGACGTTAGACGGTTGAAACTTTCGTATCCGAAAATTTTCCTTCCAAATTCCTAACTTTTTTCTTATCGAAGAATGAGAAATACGTTTTCTTATTGTCTCCAGCATCCTTTTTCGACCCTTTTTATTGCTGCGTTGACCTTCCTCTAATGTAAGTCCGAGTGAAGTGTCGGGAATTGATGAAATTATAGCGGTCGTGGTGGCTGCGGGAAAGGTTGATGATTAGAGCCTGTATCGTCTCCTTCGTTACACTTCATCGCCGTTCAGGTTGCCAGCGAAAAGATCCAGGTATTGATCGACGATTCGATTCTTGTTGAACGTTTCTTCCAACTGCTTGCGTCCGCCTGCGACCAGCGTCTCGGCAAGCCCATAATCGTTATGCAATCGGCGCACCGCCGCGACGAAGGCGTCAAGATCGTCGATGTCAACGAGCAAACCATTCTCACTGTCCGTCATGTACCAGCTTGGCCCTTCGCTACGGGTCGCAACCACCGGCACGCCGGCTTGCCATGCCTCCAGGATCACGTTGCCGAGCGGCTCGTAGCGTGACGGCATTCCAAAAACGTCCGTTGCGGCGACGTAGTGGATCGGTTCCTCCACCCAACCAACAAAACGGGTTCGATCTGCTATGCCCACCTTATGTGCCAGCTTTTCCAGCGTTCGGCGTTCCTGTCCGTCGCCGATGAGCCAAAGCCAAGCGTCCGGAATTTGCGCAGTTACTCGGATCAGTAGATCGTGTCCTTTCCTTGGTAAGAACCGGCCCGCACCCGAGATCAAAAAGACGTCATCAGGTGTGCCGAGTGCGGCCCGCGCCACCGGCACTGGGCTCACCTCGCGGGGAAAGTTGGAAATGGTGTGCACGGGCCGGGTCCAGCCCAAATCCTTGCAGTGACTCCTGATGCCCGGCATGTTGCCGACTAAAGCATCGCAACGGGAAAAATGCCTCAAGTGTGGAGGAAAGTTCCCGATCCGTGCCAGCTTCACTGCTCCCGGCCAGTCTGGAATTAGACGCGCGGCGCGCGTCATCCAAGCCATGATGGCATCGGGCTGCCACTGTCGGAGCATCCTGCGCACCCGCCACGGCAGTAGAAGACTTGAAAACGAGATGTATCGGTAATGATTCTCGATGATCGGGCCAAGCGCTTCGATTTCTCTCCGCCATGAACGCCGTGGACGAATAATGAATCGTTGCTCCACACCGCGTTCGCCCAACGCATTAACCAGGTTGACGAAGAAGCGTTCCGCGCCGCCGTCCTTGCCAAAATGCAGGTGTAAGACTCTCGGTATGGTCACTTCTTTCTTTGTATCCATTGCTACTGGAACTTTTGATTTTCGTCTACGGTGCTATCCTTCTTCATCCTGTAAACCGTCCATTGTGTTCGACGCATCATCCGGTCAATTCAGTCCCGTTTCCTCCGCCACCGTCCAGCAGTTCCCTGTAGAGCGCGTTGAGTGTCGCTGCCTCGTCCTCGATCCGAAATCCTGCCTCGACGTGGCGTCGGGCCGCTGCCGACCATTGCTGCAGCGTGGCGGGTAAGACGAGTGTTGCATCGACTGCCGCGCGCATTTGTTCCACGTCACCGGGGGGAATCAGGCGTCCGGTCTCGCCCTCCACCACCAACTCGTCGAATGCCCCGACAGTCGTGGCAATCACCGGCACACCGCACGCCATTGCTTCGAGCGGAGTCAGCCCAAAGCCCTCCCAGCGTTGCGGAGCCACGAGCAGGTCGAGGGCCTGATACCAGCGCGGCATCTCCTCCACCGGCACTTCCGGCAGGAACAGGATTCGGTCCTGGAGTCCGGCTCGTGTCACCTTCTCGCGCAGGCCCTGCAGAAACGGAACATGCTTGTGCGCGGCGCGGCCTATCACCAGGGCGGTCACGCCGGTGTGTCGGGGCAGCACTTCGAGCATCGCGTCCACGAACACGTCCGTGCCTTTCTGGCGCCGGATGCGCCCGTAGCACCCGATGGTCACGTTTTCGGACAGACCGAGTGAACGCCGGTGCGCGCGCCGGTCCAGTGGGGGATGAAACGTCCCGGTGTCGATCCCATGTATGATCACGCGCGCCGGTCGGCGCAGATAGGACGCGGATTTGCGTGACGTAGCCACGACGGCGTCCATGCCCGAAATCAGCAGGCGGGTGTAGCGCGTGTGATGCCGCTGTGAGGCGGAGGTGAACACGAGCTTCAGGCGCTTTCTGAGAACGTGACGCAGGACGAGACCCATGAGCATCTCGGTGTTGCGCCGCGCGTGCCAGACCCGATGCGTCCGCCTGGACATCCTGATCACGGACCACAACGGGATGGAAGGGACGTGAGCCGGCAGTCCCGGTCCGGTCGCAACGATCCAGATCGACCTGGCCTGCACCGGCAACAACCGCACGATCGTTGCCGTGACACCCGACAGGCGTCGCTTGAGATTCGGCGCGATCACTTCGATCTTGTCGAGCGTCAAGGCGATCCTCAACATCAGTTATTGGCCAGGTGTCAATCACGTGCCGGGTTGGGCGGTTTTCAAATCGTCCAGGGTTAACAGACTGATCAATGACACTCCTTGAGCTTCGATTTTCTGTTTGCCGTCCTGTTCCTGCCGGTCCACGATCACGAGGGCGTGTGAGACGTGCAGTTGCGCTTCCCTGGCGGCTTGGAGGGTTTGCAGGAGCGACCCGCCGCTCGTCAGCACGTCATCGACGACCAGCACGCGATCATTGGGCTTGATTGCGCCTTCGATTCGTTTTCCCAGTCCGTGGTTCTTGGCTTGTTTTCGCACGACAAAGGTGCGGTAGGTTTTCCGGGGTTGAGTCACAAAGGCATAATCGGATATAGCTGTTGCCAGGGGAATGGCTCCGATTTCCAGTCCTCCCACTGCATCGAGTGAGAGATCGCGGACGGCCGCGCACGCAAGTTGCGCCACCAGCCACCTGGCATCGGGATGTGCGAGTAGAGCCCGGCAGTCTACGTAATAGGGGCTGGTTTCTCCGGAGGCCAGTACAAATCCGTTGTCCTGGTTCCATTGAAACGCTGAGTATTGCCAAAACAGGGTTGCCAGTTGCCGGGAACTGTCCATGAAACGCAGATCTAGCATTTGACGATTGGGAATGACAACGTTTACTGATTCGTTGATGGGATGGTCACCCTAAGTGGTGGCGACCGCGTTCTTTCCCTCCCCTTTGTAAGGGGAGGTCAGGTGGGGTAGAGTCGCATACGCAAAGGGCACCAGCGCGGCCTGCCACCCGCTGCCTGCTCACTCCGGCGCCGGCTCTACCTCCCCTTCACCCCTCCTTACAAAGGAGGGGAAGGAAAAAATGGAAACTGTCAACGAATTAGTGAACACATACAAGGATGACAAAATGAGAAGACAAGGATGACAGAAAGGAAGAAGGTGTGAAGTGTCAACAGGTGGTGAACCACGATCATGTTCAAGATAAAAAAGCGGCCGCTTAAGCCGGCTAAGGAGCCGCAGCTCTACAACGTGTTGGAGAATTACACGGATTTCGATCCTCCGGGGAACGTCATGGTCTGCGCCATGGCAGGCGAGGAGAATATCGAGCATCACGCCAAAGTCCTTGGGGAAAGTTATGAGATCCCGTTGGAAGACGTGCGCCGGCTGTTGACGGACGGGGGGCTGTATACGTATCCGGAAACCGGGGGCGTGGTGACGCGCGGGATGTTCGTGTGCCGGATCGATCCGGCCGGGCCCAAGCAGACCTGGGTCCTGGATTTGGAGCAGACCGCCCAGGCTGAGCAACTCGCGAAGTTTTCGGATATCCCCTTGGCAGAGGCCGTGGAGCGTGTGTTTTACAGAGGGCTTCCCGGGGAATTGCAGGAACGCCTCACACAGAAGAATCTCGGTCTTGATTACAGCAAGCTGGAGCGGTCGGTGGCTCGAGGGGGGGATATCCGGTATATTGATTTCAGGAAAGACTGGTCGCCCTATTTCAAACGCAAGTGTTCGATGCCGGACGGGTCGATGGTCGAAACCGGCGGAATCGGAGAATTTGCCGAACTCCACGGCATTACGGTGGCGCAGGCGCAGACGTTGATGGAGCAGGGGGGCACGTTGGAACTGGAAGACGGGGTGCTGGCGTGCCAAGTGGTCAACAACCAGCCGACGGTGGCTCGCTTCAATGCCAAACAGTACGCCAAGGCCAAGGAGTTGATGGAAAGCAAGAGCCTTCACGTCATGGACGCGCTGAGTGAGATGGCGTTGAACGATCCCGTGCTGATGCGCGCGCTACGGCGGGCCGAACGGGAAAACTCAGGCTGATGGGGCCGGCGTGGTAAGGATTGTATGTGTTCAGTAATTCGTTGACAGAATGGTCAGCCTAAGCGGGAAGATCAGGTTCTTTTCCTCCCCTTTGTAAGGGGAGGGTAGGTGGGGTAGAACTGTCCGTCCATGGGGCTTCCAGATCTCTACCTCCCCTCGCCCCTCCTTACAAAGGAGGGGAACCCCCTCTCCCCTTTTTGTGGGAGAGGGCTGGGGTGAGGGGAAATGTGTCAACGAATTACTGAACACCCACAAGGATGCTGAACATGGCAAGGATATTGGCTCTCGCCGCCTGCGTGTTGATGGGAATAAGCGTGAACAGTCCCGTTCTCGAGCAGGCTCGCGCGGACGTGGCCGTTTCGAGCAGGGACGGAGCGCCCATGGTGGTGATTCCCGCCGGTCCGTTTTTCATGGGCGTGCCCAAATGGGCACGGGACGGGGGGCTGGATGAATACCCCAATCACGAAGTCGAATTGGATGCCTATGCCATTGACAAATATGAAGTGACCAACGGCCTGTATTTGGAATTCATTCGCGCGACCGGCCATCGCACGCCGTCACACCCCACCGACCCGTCGAAAAATTTGTGGCAGGGTGGACTCATGCCGGAGTCCATTGCTTCTTTGCCGGTGGTCAACGTGGATTGGTTTGACGCCGATGCCTATTGTCGATGGGCGGGCAAGCGGTTGCCGAGCGAAGCCGAATGGGAGAAGGCCGGTCGCGGGACAGATGATCGACGGTTTCCCTGGGGAGACGTCGAACCCACGCACAAACACCTGAATTTCAACCAGTCCTGGCAGGGCGAAAAAACCCTGGTGCCGGTGGGCATTTATGAAAAGGGTAAAAGTCCTTACGAGGTTTATGATATGGCGGGTAACGTCTGGGAGTGGGTTGCCGATTGGTATGACGCGACGTATTATTCCAGGAGCCCGCGTCGAAATCCTCAGGGGCCCTCGACGGGAACCCGGCGGGTTATTCGCAGTTCCGGGTGGCAGGTGGAAACCCCACAGGTGAGAATTTTTACCCGGGTTGCCAGCAATCCGCTCGACCGGAATCATTCAACCGGGTTCCGGTGCGCCGCCACTCTTTCGACGCCGTAATGTCGTCCTACTTTTCCTTTTCGACCGCAACCCATAGTTGCTCAGAACTTGTAATATTGATGTCGACCTACAAGATGTTGTAGTATATGCCTCCAAGTAGATGAACCAAACATCGCGTTCTTGACAGAGTTCCGCATTTACGTTATCTTCTCTAAGTATAATTAGATATTGATGAAAATATAAGAAAAATTAACATATTACGAATCAAAAGGATTGTTCTTGAAAGTTAAAATCTTTCTGCTCTGTCTGTCAGGGGTTTTCTTTGGCGCCGGCGACGCTCTGGCTTCCGGCATGCCGCAACTGCTGCCTGTCGCGAGTTCATCTCAATTGCCCGCACCGGCGAGTTCCGGTGGCCCCATGTATTTCCCCCCTGACCCCCGACCTGATTCTATCACTCACGTCCCCCTCACCCCAGCCCCCCTCACCCCAGCCCTCTCCCACCAGGGGAGAGGGAGTTATACGAGAGGGGGTTATACGTATGAGGCTATTCCCGTTATCGTCAATTCTGCGGTCGAACGTAATATTCACTATTTTCAAAACGTGATTCATGACCGCTTTCAGGAATGGTTGACCAGATTCTATCCCTACCGGCCGTTAATCGAGCAGATCTTTGTTGAGTTCGGCTTGCCGAAAGAACTGGTGTACCTGTCGTTGGTCGAGAGCGGGTTTAACCCAAGGGCCTATTCGCGCGCGCGCGCGTCGGGTCCGTGGCAGTTTATCAAGAGCACGGGCCGGATTTACGGCTTGAGGGTCAACTGGTACGTGGATGAACGCCGGGACCCCATCAAATCCACGGTGGCGGCAGCCAGACATTTGCGAGACCTGTATGACCTGTTCGGCTCGTGGTCCTTGGCGCTTGCGTCATACAACGCCGGGCCCGGGAAAATCAGCCGTGCGATTGCAAGAACCGGGACACGGGATTTCTGGACGATTGCAAGGACCCGCTACATTCGACGGGAAACCAAGCAATACGTCCCCAAATTCATGGCCGCCATGATTATAGCCACGCGTCCCTCGCTGTTCGGGTTTCACGCTGATTTTCAACCGGTTCATGAATACGAAGAGATTCACGTGAACAGGTCCATCCATTTGCGATCCGTTTCCAGGGAAGCAGGGCTCTCTTTTGAGGAACTTCGGCGATTGAATCCCGAACTCCGCCGTAACGTCATTCCATCGGATCAAGACGGTTATTTTTTAAAGGTCCCCGTGGGAACGTCAGGGCGCGTGGAGCAGGTCAAAACCCGATTAAAGACGTGGACGCAACGTCCGCCTCAACGGACGTGGTATCGCGTGCGCCGGGGAGACAATCTATCGGTGATTGCGCATCGTTTTGGGACGAGCGTGAGGAAATTGAAAAACCTCAACGGTCTCTCGGGGAACGTGATCAGGATCGGACAGCGGCTGCGCGTGAACCGGGACTCGATGGAGGCCGGGGCCGTGACGAAGGCCGGGGAGGTGACGTGGTATCGCGTGCGCCGGGGAGATAGTCTGTCGGTGATTGCGCATCGTTTCGGGACGAGCGTGAGGAAATTGAAAAACCTCAACGGTCTCTCGGGAAACGTGATCAGGGTCGGACAGCGGCTGCGCGTGAACCGGGACGTCGCGAAGGCCGGGGAGGTGACGTGGTATCGCGTGCGGATGGGCGACAGCCTTTGGAGTATTGCCAAGCGGTTTCGGGTATCGGTGAAGGACCTGAAGGTCCTGAATAATTTACGAAGCAGTCTGATTCGGGTCGGACGGCGGTTGATGATCGCTTCCTGATCAAATCCTCCTTGTCTCTCATCCCCCGGGGTTTTCCCCCTCCTGCCTCTCTTGTTGTTCGGGTTCCTCTTTTGCGGCTTCGGGTTCGTCCACGGGTGGCTCAAGGATCTTGACTCGCAAGGTGGCTTCACTCGCATAAGGGGAATTCGGATGTTCATCCAGCAACTGTTTATAACGGGCGAGCGCCTCATCGTTGCGTTTTTCATGTTCATCGAGTTTGGCGAGTTCAAACAGCACCTGATCCTTATTGAGCGTTTGGGGCATTTGAAGCACTTGCGTGTAAGCGGTGATTCCTTTTTCGCGGTCCCCGCTTGCCAGGTGGCTGGCCCCGAGTCGTTGGTAGACCAATCCAAGCAGGGCGGGAGAATTTCCTGCCTGGTCAATGAAACGTTGATACGCCTCGATGGCACCGGCGTGGTCGTCTTGTTCGGCCAGGGCGTTTCCGATCATATACCATGCGGAGCGGGCGCTGGCGGTGCGAGGGAACTCCTGGATGATCCGTCGATACAACGTGATGGCTTCTTGCAGCTTCTCCGTGGCCGTGTCGACGTCAACAAGGGAACGGTCGAGGTAGGCTTGGGCGGCTTGATGTTCAAGGGCCAGTGCTTCCTGTTCCTGCTGGTATTGCACTACGTAAAGAGCCCCGAGAAGGATCACCACCGCGATTGCGACGACGATTCCGGTAATGAGCGCCCGTCGATGGAGTTCGGCAAAGAGCCACATCCGTTCGCTTCGGGACAACAATTGCGGGACCTCTGCGCCCACCTGTTTGCTGATGTGTCTGATTTTGTAGGTCATGGTTCGGTTTCGGCATTCGTCCTATGACGAAGGTTGCACTCTAAAGGGTCGCACCCGTATTTCTCAAGGGTGTTGTCGATTTTTGTGCCGGTGGGCGTCGGTTCTCCTTACAGAAAACGGCTGCGCGTTCAGTGCATCTGCAAACTTTTGTGGCCGCGCCATCTCATGACGCGATTGACGCTTAAAAAAATATGTGCCGAGCTTTAGTTCCGGTTAGCAGAGTTTAAAAGTGTGAGCAGAGCCACTATCAGTGACCGTTCAAAGGCGTTTTTCTGAAAGGGGGTTCGAATGAAAGCAACGATAGATACGAATTGGCGTCATGCGGTTGCCTGCTTTATGGCGGTTTTCTTGGCAGGTTGCGCGACGAGCCAACTCTCAGGCGTTAACCATCTTCTCCAGGAATATCACATTAACGATGTCAGAGTGTTTTTTGCAGACAAGGTCGATTTGGGTGTTTTTGAGCGTATGGATAATGAAGAAGATAAAGATTTTGTCGAGAGAGTCGGAGCATCCATAGAGAAGACGGTGCATGAGTCAATTATTTCCTCTCTTAGCGGGACAAGGCCAGCGAATATCGTTATTACCTTAACGGAAGTGGATATCGCCAGCGGAGTAGGTCGAGCCCTTGGTGGTCATGACAGTTCGATCACGGGCATTGTGAAGATTATCGATGCGAATTCCAGTAACATACTGGCTGAAAGAGTGATTAAGGGAAAAGATCGCTCGACCCCGATAGGCGGGAATATTGGCTCCCTGATATCGCTTGCGTCTGATATCGTTGATGCAGCGACAACCGACAGGGTTGCGGAAGTCGTCAGCGATTTTTCGATCGAATTGCGAGACTGGATCGAAAAATGAGAGACAACTCGGATCTGGTTCAATCGGTGGGCGGTCGGGTTCAAGGTACGGGTTTCTTCCTGGCAGGTGTGTGCACATTGCTGATGTTGGGCGGGTGTAGCCAGGAATTGGCGATGTTGCAGCCAGCAACCAGCAAACTTGCCACGTACCATGTGAAAGAACTGGTCGTGGACGTCGAAGGAATCAGTCGGTCCGAATCACTGCCGGACGCGGAGAAATTTTCGTTGGCGGTTAAGACGGCCATGGACAGAGAGTTGCAAACCACGCTTCGAGGAACGAATCCGGCAAAGGCGATCATCCGATTCAAGGAGATTACGGACCGCAAGCCCTATGTTTGGACTGACAGCGCAGGTGTCGTTCGTCACGGCGGGTTGTTGTCCGTTGATTATTTCGTCAACCTCACCCTCACGGATGATCGAACGCATGACGTGATTGCTGAGCAATGGTTTTCGGTTGATCGTAAGGGTTTTGTCGAATGGCTGTCACTCAGCCGGGATGAACAACTGAATCGTTGGAGTAGCAGGCTTGCGGAGCAAGTCAGGTTATGGATCGGGTCAGCCGAGCCGTAACCCGACACCACAACCTGCATTTGGGCGACAACCCGTCAAGAAAACGCACCCGTTCGGCATGCAGGAAGAACGTGTGCGTAATTCCAAGCGCACTTCGCGCCCCATGGCTGTGGCTGCTTTTTGCAACGTTGCCAGGGTGATTGATTCATTCTCGGCGTCCAGCAAACGGTTCAAGGCACTGCGGCTGGTCTGCATTCGCCGCGCCATCTCAGTCTTGGTCAGCCCCTCTTGTGCCATCGCCGCTGCGGTTTGACGCGCCAGCACCCGTTTGATGACGCCGGCAGTGACTTCCTGCCGGATGCCTTCTTCGTCCAACCAGCTATCGAACGATGATCCGATGTTCTTCTTTTTCATGCGACAGTTGTCAACGAACGACGGAACACCTACACAAACGAAAGGCAGCCATGGGGCTGCCTTTCGTTTGCACTGCGGCGAGAATGCGGTCCGCGCGCGGATCTATGGACGAGATGATGATTTGTACGCGCCGAAGGCGCCGACAAAACTTTCGGAGGAGTCCGCAGATCGTCCGCCGAAGGTACCGCCGACCGAACCCGGTCTGCCGTCGTCCTCTCCGTTGCCGAAGAACGCGCCGCCCCACCTGCCAGTGTAGCTGGTTCCTTGTGAGGAGCCGCTCAGACGGCCTTCAAAAAAGCCGCTGTTCGACGCTCCGATGTTGGCTGAACCCAGGGTTAGACTGCCAGGCAGTGACTCTCCATCCACTTCAAAACCGGTGAGATGGCCGCCGATCGTTCCAAGGCCGTTTCCATCACCGAAGTCAGCGTCCAGGGTCGCATTGGCATCGAAGTACCCGATTTGTGTAGCGTTGTTTTCTGTGGCTGAATAAATACCAGTCGCCTCACCGATATAGCGCGCCGTGCCGGTCAGAGCCGGCAGAGCGCTTTGCATGAACGGGTCGCTGCCGTCCCCAAATGCGCCGAACACGAAGTCGTCGGCGCTCGCCGGATTATTAGGAACGAACAGCCAGATCCCGCCGGCCAGATAGTCGGTATCGGGACCCGTTTCTGACGTCGGCGCTTCGATGTCCGAATAGACGTCGACCCACAGCGTGCCACCGTTGACT
>JAPPLK010000015.1:0-1353 GCA_028819435.1 Nitrospira sp. | reverse complement strand
CGTCGGCGCTTCGATGTCCGAATAGACGTCGACCCACAGCGTGCCACCGTTGACTTGCCTGTTCAGTTCGGAACCTTTGAAGCCGCCAGTGTCGTCAGCAGTGGTCTGTATCCTCTGAGGATTGCCATTAGCCGTTGAGATCGACCAGGTAGCCCCATTCTGAACCGAATAGGTGTTCTGGGAGGCTCCGTATTCTGTCGTGACTGTGATCAGATCTTGCGTGATGCTGTTAATCGCGTTCGATGATTGCGTGATGCTGCCGAATCGAGGCCGGGCATCAGCAACTTTTGCGGCTGCAATCCGCGCATTCATTGCGGCTGTGGTAGATAGTTCTGCAAATGTGGTTGCGTCAGACGGTTGTTGAGAGTCCGGCATTGAGCCCCCCATCGAATTCGTCGTGCCGCCCCCGCCCCCGCCTCCGCCGCATCCGGCCAAGGCCATAGTGGTAATCGTAACCAGAATACAGACTGTGCGTTTCATGTTCCTAATGTTCATAGAGGTGTCTCCTTTTCATTGAGCATATTTCTTGCTGAAATGATAGATGGATGAAATCGAGTAAACGCATGCCCATCACGTGCCCGTGAACGGAATGGTCGAGCCAGTCAATATCAGGTAGGAAACTGCGGGAGGTACTACGCAGTTGGGCGTTGGCATGGAATCCGATCCGAGATTAAACTACAAATAAAAGCACTTAGTCTAAGTATAGAAACCTCGGTTATAATAATCAAGTTTTTTTGGTGTTAGCCGTAGAGAGCACATAATCTGTCCGGTTTTCATCGGATGCGGAAGGAGGCATCTGATGAGACGCACCGGATGGGTGGCTGGCGATCCGCCATGGGCCGCGCGAGTTGGCCCGGTACGATGCCACCGGCAAGCTGTTGCAGGAAGACTGCCAGGCTGTGGCGTAGGGGCCGCCGCCACGGGCCGCGCTCTTTGGGACCTTTCCGGCGCAAGGCTCACAAGCGGACAGTTCATTTGCTACAGAACCGGACATTTCTATTTGCTATTAACATCGGTTCTTCTGACAGTTGACACGGCATACTTGGTTGATATAATGAAAAAACGTTGGATTTTTGAATGCATGGAGTGTGGGGCGGATAGCTCAGTTGGGAGAGCATTGCCCTTACAAGGCAGAGGTCGCAGGTTCGAGCCCTGTTCCGCCTACCATCTATCTCAGACTATCCAAATAAAACGTCGGACGTACAACTTGGCGGGTTGATTAGCCCAGCCAGGGGGCTCGTTTCGACGGCACAGTTGCACAGTCAAAAGGCTATCCTCTTACAGGAACCTCTGATTTGTTGTGATAGCGGGATGCAGGGCAAGGCGTCCCGGAGCGAAACCCGAGGCTTATCA
>JAPPLK010000008.1 GCA_028819435.1 Nitrospira sp. | reverse complement strand
AGAGCCTGGAACCACTGGGTCAACACGGCGAAGGGCAATCCCAGGAGTTGAAAAAAATCCAAGCCGATCAGCCGGCCGCTCCGGCTCGAAATCGAAAAGAAAAAGGACAACCCGAACGGCGCCAGGATCACGACCAGGGGGAAAAACCATTCAATCCAATTTTCCAGGACGAATTCGTAGCTGTCTTTGAGGATTTCAAGGGAGGCACCGGCACGACCCTGGTAAATCAGTTCGGGGACGGGATTGAGCAAAATAAACAGGAGCAGGAAGACGGCTGAAACGATCACCGGCCCATACGGGTTGGCTTGCATCCCGAGTTCGAGAATTTGCAGGGGGACCCACACGATAAAGCCGACCGTGATCACGTCCCAGAAATAGCCGCCGGCCACGTCCCACAGGTCGCTCCACACCATGGGTCGCGCGCCCGTCACGGCCTGTTCGAGTAATCCCAGAAACGCCCCGACTACAAAAGCGTTGGCCACGCCCAGCAACAAGCCTCCCAGCATGCCGAGCCCCATGGCCAATCCAGTGGCCGCGTACATGAGCACGGCCAGGATCATGACCGCCGGGACGAGCAGCCAGTTTCTGGTCAGCGACCGCCACGTCGCCAATAGGGCTTGACGATACAGGTGAAGAGTCGCTGGGACGAACTCCGACATGAGTCGTCGTGGGAAGTGGAAGCTGATTAGCCTGATGATCCCCGATGACAGGCATCGGGGACAGGCTTTTGCTTGAGGGTGAGAATTTCCTGCTGTTGGCGGTCCCGTTCCTGCTCAATCTTCTTCAACCGGCTGGGCCGGTCAAGGGTCCACCACTTGACGCGATCCTTAAACGACACCGCTTTGGGTGCCACGCTTTTCAGCGGCTCCTCTTGAAAATGGAACCCCTTGTGGGACTCGCGCGTGTGGATGAATTGCTCGTAAATATTCAGGTACAGTTTTTTGAGGTCCATCGCAAGCACCTTAGCCTACTCCATTGGTTCCTGGCAAGAAGAGGAAGGCTTAGGCCCGGCGTTCAGGGCTACAGCACAGGCGTTGACACCTCACGTACCCGTATGGGTAAATAGCAAGAACGGGTAAACTTGTGGCCTTTGGGCTCCAACTGCCCGGTTTCGAATGCTCCCGGGACAAGAAACGATTCAGGGACGCGAGAGTGGCGGAACTGGCAGACGCGCGAGACTTAGGATCTCGTGGGAGACCGTGGGGGTTCAAATCCCCCCTCTCGCACCATTCCCCGCTGTCTTTCATCAACGAACGGACTCGACGTGAAATTGGAAGTCACGGAATTAGGACCGGTTAAACGTGCGCTTAAAGTCGAAGTGCCGGAAGACGCCGTCAACCAGGAATTCGACCGGGTGTATACCGATCTGAAACGCCAGGTGCGCGTCCCGGGATTCCGGCCCGGCAAGGCGCCGGTCGCCATGTTGGAAAAACGCTACGCGAAGGCCGTCGAACAGGACGTCATTCAGCGCCTAGTGCCGATTTACTACCAGAAGGCGATCCAGGAAGCCGGCGTGGCCCCCGTGTTGGTTGAAATTTCTCCCATGGAGCGAATGAAAGCCCACCGAAACTCGTCGCTGACCTTTACCGCGACCGTGGAAATTAAGCCTCCGATTGAATTACGCGATTATCGTCCGCCCAACCCCATTGCCTTGAAACCCGATTCCCGGGCCATTACCGATCAGGACGTGGAGAAAGCCCTGGACCGGTTTCGAGAACAACAGGCCCGGCTCGACGCCGCCCCTTCCAGCACCCTCCTGGCTGAGGGTCTATATGCCGTCGTGACAATCGAAGGCACGGTCGACGGCGAGCCGGTGGAAGGTTCGAAAAAAGAAGGGCACCTCCACAAGGTAGGGTCTCAGGAACCCGTACTGGGTCTCGTCATCGACGACGTGCTGGTGGGGAAACAGGAAGGAGACCGCGCGGAACTTCAGCAGGAATATGCCGCCACGCATCCGGATGCCCGGCTGGCCGGCAAAGTCGTGACGTTTCATCTCTCCATCCTTGGCGTAAAGCAGAAAATTCTCCCTCCGTTGGATGATGAATTTGCCAAAGATTGCGGGGAATATGAGAATCTCGATGCGCTCAAAGACGTGATTCGCTCCGAATTGGAGTCGGTCCTCAAACGGGACATCGAAGAAGGTTATAAGGATCAGATCATGGAACGTCTGCTGGCAATGCATCACTTCGATCTGCCCGAGACCCTGGTTGAACGTGAAATTCGTACGCTGGTTCGACAACGCGTCATGGAAGAGCAACGAAAAAAGGGCGGGAAGTTCTCGATGGATGATCAAATCCAAATGGAAGAGCACGCGAAACGCATCCAACAGGAGGTGGCACCGGGAGCGCAGAAACGGGTGAAGCTCGCGTTGGTCCTGGAAGCCATTGCGGACAAGGAAGGGATTTCCGTCAGCGAACAGGAGATCGAGGAGGAATTCACCAAACTCGCCAAAGGGCTTCAAGTTCCACTGGATGACATCCGCAAGATGGTGGAATCGGGCGGGGACAATTCGCTTCAGGAGTTCGAGGACCGCATCCGGGCTGAAAAAGCGCTGCAATTGGTCTATCAATTTGCGGTGATTCAGGGGTAAGGCGCCCCGCAACCCCGTCTGGCACAGAAAGGGTACAACCGTATGTTAATTCCAATGGTTATTGAAAGTACGAACCGCGGTGAACGGGCGTACGATATTTACTCCCGCCTCTTGAAGGACCGCATTATCTTTCTCGGCGCGCCTATCGACGACGTGTTCTCCAACCTCATCATTGCGCAATTGCTGTTCCTCGAAGCCGAAGATCCGGAAAAAGACATCAACCTCTATATTAATTCCCCGGGCGGAAGCGTGACCGCGGGCATGGGCATTTACGATACCATGCAGTACGTGAAACCGCCGATTACGACTATTTGTTTGGGTCAGGCCGCCAGCATGGGCGCCCTGCTCCTGACGGCGGGCACCAAAGGCAAACGGTACGCCCTGCCCAACGCCCGGGTGATGATTCATCAACCCATGGGAGGATTTCAGGGACAAGCGACGGAGATCGACATTCACGCGCGCGAGATCCTGAAAATCCGCGAACGACTCAACCAGATCATGGCGGAACACACGGGTCAGTCGTTGGATAAAATCAGCCAGGACACCGAGCGGGATTATTTCATGTCGGGCACGGAAGCCAAGGATTACGGCCTTATCGATGAAGTCATTGTCAGGGCGGCGGAAAAGGAAACGGCCGGCTCGAACGGCGCCTGACCACTGAGCGTCGAGTACCCCATGGCCAAACAACTCACATCGGACGAGAATCTACGATGTTCGTTCTGCGGGAAAAGCCGCGATCAGGTGCGCAAACTGATTGCGGGCCCCACCGTCTACATCTGCGACGAATGCGTGGGCCTCTGCAACGAAATCATGGCCGAGGAATGGCAAGAGGCCAAAGAAGCCCTTTCCTCTAAACTTCGCAAACCCGTCGAGATCAACCGCCACCTGGATCAATATATTATCGACCAGGTCCGCGCAAAAAAGATTCTCTCAGTCGCCGTTCATAATCACTATAAACGCATCGCCGCGAATGAAACCGGAGACGTCGATCTCCAAAAGGGCAACATCCTGATGATTGGGCCGACGGGAACCGGGAAAACGTTATTGGCTCAAACCCTGGCCGATTACCTGGACGTGCCGTTTACCCTGGCCGATGCCACCACCTTGACGGAAGCGGGGTACGTCGGGGAAGACGTCGAGAACATTATCCTGAAACTGCTGCAAGCCGCGGATTATGAGGTCGAACGCGCCGAACGTGGCATCATTTATATCGATGAGATCGACAAGATCACGCGGAAGGCCGACAGCCCCTCCATTACCCGCGACGTGTCGGGAGAGGGCGTACAACAGGCCCTGCTGAAACTCATCGAAGGCACGGTAGCCAACGTGCCGCCGCAAGGCGGACGGAAACATCCCCACCAGGAGTTCATCCAGGTAGACACCAAGAATATCCTGGTCATTTGTGGCGGGGCGTTTGTCGGGCTTGAACCCATTATCGAACGACGGTTGAACCGGAACCGCATGGGCTTCAAATTGGACCGGTCCGCCTCGCCGCAGGAACGCTCCGCATCCCTACTGGCCCATATCCAACCGGAAGACTTACTTCAGTACGGATTAATTCCCGAATTCATCGGGCGATTGCCGGTGGTGACGACGCTGGAGGAGTTGGATGAACACGCGTTGGTCCGGATTTTGATCGAACCCAAGAATGCCTTAACCAAGCAATATCAAAAGCTGTTGTCCTTAGACAACGTGAAACTGAAATTTACGGATGGGGCACTCCATGCCGTCGCCAGAAAAGCCTACGCGCAAAAAACCGGGGCACGGGGACTTCGCGCGATCATGGAAGAGGTCATGCTCGATATTATGTACGAGATCCCCTCGCAAACCGAGATCAAGGAAGTGGTGATTACCGAGGACGTGATTTTCAAACAAGGTGAACCCTTTAAATTCATTGAACCGTCACCACGCATGAAGCCCGCAGTGGGCTCGTAGTCACGCGCCGAAGCTTCGCGCGGCTTTCTTTTTCCCGAACCGTTTGTTCTTGCCGTCGCCGTTCACGTCGTTCTTGCGCGGGGCGAACTCGAAACCCAATTTACCGGAACCGCGGTCGAGCGTGAGATGGGCGGCGAACTTGCGCCTGTTCTTCTTCGACACGAACCCTTGCAGGAGATCGGTTTTCCCTTTGTCCAACAATTGCCGCACTTCACCCGCATCGATCGGGCGGTTCAGAATTTGCCGGCTGATTTTGAAATCACAAGCCGGTTGGTTGCCGAGTCCGCTACGACAGACGTACCGTCTCGGCGTATCAAGCACCGGCGCTTCGCATTTGGGGCAGGGGCCGACTTGTTCGGAGGTCTGCGGGTCAACGTCGTCATCCTCGTCGGCGTCACCGAAATCAAACGCCGCGGTGAAATCGTCCTTGATGATCAACTCGGCGGAAAATTCCCGGCCGAGACGGCTGCGGAACCCGTTCAGGGGGCCGAGGCGCCGGTCACGCAACAGGACGGCCACCTCGTTGGGTGACAACTCCCGTCCGGCGATGGATTTCCAAATCGAGAAATCACAGCTTTCGCATACGAACTTGCGATAGTTCTCCCGCACCGTCCCCTTGCCGCACTTGGGGCAGGGCACGTCGAGCACGGCGTATTCGTCGTCAATCTGGTCGACGTCACACTGCCGGGCGGCCTCGACGATATCGGCAGTCATCCTGCGAATGTGCCGCATAAACTCTTCGGAGGAGAATTGGTCGCTTTCAATCTGCTTCAGCTTCTTTTCCCATTCGCCGGTCAATTCGGCCGTGGTCAATTCGTCAATCTTGAGGGCGCGTAACAACCTGAGGAGCGTCGTGGCCTTCGCCGTCGGGATCAGTTCACGGACGTCCCGCAGGATGTACCTGTTGCGGATCAATTCCTCAATGATCGCAGCACGCGTCGCGGGCGTGCCGAGACCACGACCCTGCAAGGCTTCCCGCAGTTCATCGTCCTCCATCAGTTTGCCCGCGCCTTCCATCGCGGACAACAGGGTCGCCTCGTTATAGCGCGGCGGGGCCTTGGTGTGCTTCCCTTCCACGTTGATCTCGACCGTCCTCGCCGTTTCGTCGGCGGCTCCCGAAAGCGGAGGCAACGTCTCGTTGCTTTCCTTGCGCCCCATGACCTGCAACCAGCCGCTGTCGATCAACACCCGCCCGCGGGTCTCGAAGGTCTGCCCTTCAACGACGGTGCGGCGCACGGTGTTTTCAAAACGGGCCGGGGGGTAGAAGGCCGCGATGAACGAGCGCGTGACCAGTTCATAGATGCGCCGTTCCTGCTCTTTCAGTTTGCCCGGCACCTCCCCGGTCGGAATGATGGCAAAGTGGTCGGACACTTGAGCGTTGTTGAAGATGCGTTTGTTGTTCCCATTGATGAAGTTTTTTTGAAGGACCTGTCGAGCCCAGTGGCTGACCGGCCGGTCGTCTTTGTTCTCCGGCGACGTGGCGCCCCGGTCGGCGTCGGAAGAGCCCAGCGATTGCATAATGTTCCTGGCCGTGTCCGGGTAATCCTCGGGCAACGTCCGCGAATCGGTACGCGGGTAAGTCAGGACCTTGTGCCGTTCATAGAGGGCCTGCGCGATGCCGAGCGTCGCCTTCGCCGAAAACCCGAATCGCCGATTTGCTTCACGCTGGAGTGACGTCAGGTCAAACAGCATCGGAGGCTGCTGGCTCGATGGCTTCGTGGTTTCGGACACGGTGCCCTCCCGGTCCGCACATTGCGCCACGATGGCCTCGGCCCGGGTCTTCTCCCAGATGCGCTCAGGCTTTGTGGTGCCATGCTGATCCTTGACCACACCGGAGACGGCACCCTGCTTGGCCCGGGCTTGCAACTGCGGATCAACCCACTGCCCCTCGTACCGTCCTGAGGCAATTGCGAAGGTGGCCTTGACCTCCCAATATTCGCGAGGTTCGAAGTGCTGGATCTCTTTCTCGCGGTCGACAAGGATCGCGAGCGTCGGTGTTTGCACTCGCCCCACCGTCGTCAGTGAAAATCCGCCACCGCTCGAATTCAGCGCGGTCATCGCCCGGGTGGCATTGATCCCGATGAGCCAGTCGGACTCCGAGCGACACACCGCGGCACGCTGGAGGGGCAACAATTGGTCGCCGTCACGAAGACGCTCAAAGCCCTCGCGGATTGCCTGCGGGGTCATGGATTGCAGCCAAAGGCGTTGGATTGGCTTTGATCCCTTGAAATGGCGGATCAAGTAATGAAAGATCAGCTCGCCTTCGCGGCCGGCGTCGCAGGCGTTGATGACCCTGTCAATATCCTTGCGCGCGTACAGTTTCTTGATGGTTTTGAGTTGCGATTCATTCTTCTGTATCGGTTTGAGTTCAAAGTGATCGGGAATCACCGGGAGGTTGGCGAGCGCCCATTTCCCTCGCTCGACTTCAACGCCTTCAGGGGCAACCAGTTCGAGCATGTGACCGACTGCCGAGGTCACGACGTGGGCCGGCCCCTCGAAAAAGTTTTTATCGTTCTGAAACCCACCGAGTGCCTTTGTGATGTCGCGGGCCACCGAGGGTTTCTCGGTAATGACCAACGTCTTGCCCACTCCTTCGGCGACGCGGGAGCGCACCTTCTTTTTCGCGGGTGAGGGAGACGTACGGGCAGGCATCAGCAGGACGTCCTGACGTAACAGGAACCGGGCACCTGTCGAATGCAGCCTCGCAATTCCAGGCTGAGCAGCAGACTCATCACTTCGGCCCGATCAAACGGCGATTCCATTAACACCTCGTCAATCGACACGGGGTCTTCGTGCAAAAGAGACAGCACGCGTCGTTCCTTGGGGGTGAAGCTTTGAGAGGTTGTCTCCTGAAAACCGGCATTCTTTACTCGATCGCCTAAAGGTCCGTCAAGTTGAGGGAGCAATTCTTCAACGACGTCCCGGGCATCTTCAACGAGTTTGGCTCCTTGTTTGATGAGTCCATGAGCCCCTCGATGTTTTCCGTATTTGACGGCACCCGGAACGGCAAAGACCTCACGGTTCTGCTCGAGCGCAAATCGTGCCGTGATCAACGCGCCGCTTTTTTGATCGGCTTCCGAGACGATCACGCCTAATGACAATCCGCTGATAATCCGGTTGCGACGAGGGAAATGGTACGGCAGCGGCGGGGCCCCAAGCGGCAATTCCGATACCACTGCGCCATGGCCTTCAATGTCCCGTCGTAATTGTTGATGTTCGGGCGGATACGTTCGATCCACTCCACACCCGACGACGGCAATCGTCGTGGCCTTGGCCGCCAGCGCGCCTCGATGGGCGGCCGCGTCGATTCCCCGTGCCAACCCGCTCACGATCGTCAACCCCATGCCGGCCAATTGTTGGCTGAGTTCTTGCGTCATGAGCACCCCAGCCGGTGAGGCTTTTCTCGATCCCACGATCGCGACGGCATAATCGTCGGACGCAGGCAACGTGCCGCACACGTATAACAAGGGCGGTGGATCAGGGATCATCGCCAGCCGGCGAGGATAGGCGGCATCCAGGATCGTGACAATCCCACTTTCGCCCTTTTCGAGCAGGCGCATTTCCTTCCGGACGTGCGCCACGACACTTGGCTCAGGTTCTTTTCGCAATGCGGTCACAACGGAAGGCCGCAACCCGGCCACGTGCCGCAACTCGGACGCCGAAGCGGACAGCACCTCCTTCGGCCCGCCAAAATGCCGAACGAGCGTACAGAGTGTCCCATCACTGACGCCTTTCACTGATCGCAGGATCAGCCATGCTTCCAGCAATTCCATGGTTCAGCAGAACCACAAACAAGACGTGGACGGGATAGGCATCAGTCGGCTAGGCGACTCCCGCACCTTCGCCCAACACCACGATATCATACTGCTCGAGAGGGAGCAGGGCATCGGCATTCACCACGATCCGATACTGAAATTCCCGTTGAAGCTGCTCAAGCGTTTCGGGCTCGGTGTCTTGCAGCATCTCCACGATATGGGGATGGGCCCCGATTACCACGGTTTGCTGACCGGCTGCTCGTCCGATTCGGCGGACGTCGCGGAAAATATCGTACACCACCGTGAGCGCGGAGCGGGTATATCCCCGACCGTCACAATCGGAGCAGACGTCGGAGAGCGTCCGGAGCAGGTCTTCCCGCACGCGTTCTCGTGAAATCTCGATCAACCCCAAGTCACTGATACGGGAAATGCGCGTGCGCGCTTTATCATTGCCCATCGCGTCCACGAGGGCGTGATAGACTTTGTCGCGATTCCGTCCTCGTTCCATGTCGATAAAGTCGATAATGATGATTCCCCCGATTCCGCGAAGTTTGATCTGGTAGGCAATCTCGCGCGCCGCCTCCAGATTGTTTCGCAAAATTGTTTCTTCCTGATCGCGCTTTCCGACGTATCGACCCGTGTTCACGTCGATGACCGTCATGGCTTCCGTATGATCGATCACAATGTGGCCGCCGGACTTCAGCCAGACTTTCCGACTCAGAGCGCGAGAGATTTCCTGTTCAATCCCCAAATGATCGAACAGGCTCTCATCCTTTTCGTAATGATAAATACGAGACGTCTGGTCGGGAAGATAACGCCGGACAAACTCCCTGACCGCTTCACATTCCTCTTTCGAATCGATGAGGAGCCTCTTGACGTTCTTGGTAAATAAATCGCGCACCACGCGGAGCGTCAGGTCCAAATCCACATGCAACGCGGCAGGCGCCGGATGACGATCCTGCTTCTTGACGATATCTTGCCACATGGCGGTTAAAAACCCGACGTCGGCTTTGAGATCCTCCTCGCTGACCCCTTCACTCACCGTCCGGACAATGTAGCCATACCCGGGTTCCCGGAGGCGTTTCATGATGTCTTTGAGACGACTGCGCTCCTCCTCCTCGGCAATGCGTCGCGAGATCCCGATATGATCGACGTTCGGCATGAGCACCAGGAAACGGCCCGGCAATGAGCAATAGGACGTCACTCGTGGGCCTTTGGTCCCGATCGGGCCCTTGGAAATCTGTACGACGAGTTCCTGGTCTTCTTCCAACAACTCTTGAATGGGCCGCACCGTTTGCCGCCGGGGGCGCGGGAATTCCGGACCCTTCTCATCTTCATCACTTTCCACCAGGATATCGCCGGGTTCGGTCCCGACTGACAAATCCGACACGTGCATAAAGGCGGCGCGCTCCAGCCCGATATCAATAAACGCCGCTTGCATGCCGGGCAGGACTTTGACCACCTTACCTTTGTAGACGTTGCCGACAAAATCTTTTTTCTTGGCGCGATCCACGTAGAGTTCCGTGACCACTTTATTCTCCAACACCGCCGCGCGCGTTTCTTGCGGCGTGATGTTGATGGCAATTTCAACTCCCATACCCCTACTCCTTTATTCCATCACCCGGGCAGCGATGGCGACCCGGGGAGGTTCCTAACCATGCCCCGATCATGGATGGCAATCCAAAAGCGTGACACGGATTCTCCATTTCGTCAAATGATCAATCCTGCTCCACGACGGGGAAGACCTCACGCGAACGGTTCACGGCGATAACTTGAGTCTTGCCCTCTTCACACTGAACAGCAGGCCCAACCCGGCCATTGTCATAATCGTCGCACTCCCCCCGTAACTGAGTAACGGCAAAGGAATGCCGACAATGGGCGCCAGGCCAATGGTCATCCCCACGTTGACCGCCATATTGAACGTCAACATGCCCACAAGCCCGATAGCCAACAGGGCACCCAATGAATCCTTGGCTTTCGCCGCAATATCCAGCCCCATGAGCAGCAACGCGAGAAACAGGCTGATGAAGAGTACCCCACCCAAAAATCCCCATTCCTCGGCGAGGACCGCAAAAATAAAATCGGTGTGACCTTCCGGAAGAAATTTGAATTGCGTTTGTGTCCCGCTATGGAACCCTCTTCCGACCAATTGCCCCGAACCCACGGCAATACGCGATTGCATCCCTTGGTAGCCTCTTCCCGCCGGATCATAGTCGGGATTGACAAAACTCAAGATCCGTTCCTTTTGGTAATCATGGAGCGAACCCCATAATTCACTCCAGGCAAACGGGAACATCATCAGCGCGGACAGCAACACCACCCCGAGCGTTTTAGACTTGACGCCGACGACCAGAAGCAAGGTGACGTAAATCGACAAAAAGCTCAGGCTGCTTCCCAGGTCCGGTTGTTTGAGAATCAAGGAAAATCCCGGCACGGTGATCAACGCCGGGACGATCACCCGATACCACCAACCTCGACGATTTTGGGTGGAATAATAGACGGCCAACACCAAAAGAAGCGGAATCTTGACAAATTCTGCCGGTTGAAACGCCAGGGACCCCAAGGCAATCCATCGTTGAGCACCATGACTGGCCTTCCCCCCGAAGAGCACGATCACGAGGAGCAGCAACGCAAAGCCGTACAGCGGAAACGACCATCGAGCGAGCGTATGGTAATCGATTCGCGACATCGTCAGAAAAGCCAGCGCGCCCACGCCGATCCATATCGCCTGTTTCAGGTACAGGGGAAACTGAGTCCCGGCTTTTTCTGCCGTTACGCTGTATATGGTCAGGACTCCGATGGCTGACAACGCCAAAATAATCGCGCAGAAGTACCAATCAAACCGGCCGAACTCTCGCCTGCGACGCCACGGTTCATCAATCACGCCGCGGCTCCTGCTGCATCACCCTGTCGGATGGCCTCGTCAGGGATACCCGTGTGCGCTCTTTGTCATCGCCCCCATATGACACGTAGGCCTCGATCAGTTCTTTAGCCAACGGGGCTGCCGCAGACCCGCCATGGCCCATGTGTTCGACCAACACGGCCACGGCGATACCGGGACGTTCGAATGGCGCATAGGCGACGAACCAGGCGTGGTCTCGAAATCGTTTCGGGGTCTCTTCTTCGGATTCCGAACGTAACGAGACCACTTGTGCCGTCCCGGTTTTTCCGGCCAACGGGACCACCGACGATTGAGATTCTCGCGCCGTTCCTTCGGTGACCACCGCCGCCAGCGCCGCTTGAATGGCTTCCAGTTGATGGGCCGGTAACGTCAGGGGGACCGTTTGCGTCGGACTCCACTCATCAATCCATTCGCCCCTTCGTCCCCATACGCCACGAAGGACGTGCGGTTGAAACGGAATCCCGTTATTCCCGATCATGCCAATGACTTTCGCCATTTGCAGGGGCGTGACCGTGACGTAGCCTTGACCGATTGCGACGGAAGTCGTTTCCCCTGGATACCATGGTTCCCCTCGCGTCCGTTGCTTCCATTCCGAGGACGGGATCAGGCCCGTTCTTTCGGCAGGAAGGTCGATGCCCGTTCTTTCACCCAATCCGAACTGTCTCGCATAGAACGCAATGGTGTCCACACCCATACGATGCCCTAAACGATAAAAATAGACGTCACACGATTGGGCAATCGCCTTCCGTAAATCGACGGACCCATGACCATACTTTTTCCAATCCCGAAACGTTCGGCGGCCCAATCGAAACCGTCCCCCACAATGAAGCGTCTCGTCGGGTTCGATCTCATTGGTATCAAGAGCAGCCGCTGCCGTGATAATTTTAAACGTGGAGCCCGGTGGATACTGACCCTGAATCGCTCGGTTCGTGAGAGGATGGCGCTCGTCCTGGAGAATGTCGTTCCATACATCGGCACGCAATCCACGGGATAAGGCATTGGGATCAAAACTCGGCCGACTCGCCATGGCCAGGATATCCCCCGTGTGCGGGTCTAAAGCCACAATCGCACCGGCTTCCTCTCCTAACAGGTCTTCAGCCAATTTCTGCAAACGAAAGTCAATCGTGAGATACACGTCATTGCCCACTTGCGGCTTATCCACGGAAATCATACGCTTCTCATGTCCCAATGCGTCGACTTCGATGAGTT
Source organism: Nitrospira sp. (assembly GCA_028819435.1). Lineage (GTDB taxonomy): Bacteria > Nitrospirota > Nitrospiria > Nitrospirales > UBA8639 > Bin75. The sequence goes on along the minus strand of JAPPLK010000008.1, from coordinate 17,178 downwards.
TTCGCCCTGCGTGCCCTCGCAACGTCCTCTCGTAGATCCGTTCCACGCCATATTGGCCTATAACGCTACCCGCGGGCAGCCCTTGAACCGCTTCACGTGTGAGTTGTTCCTCTGAAGCGACCCCCACGTACCCAAGCACGTGGGCGGCATAGCCCCCCTCGGGATTGTTCCGCTGAAATTCCGGACGAATCACCACGCCGGGCAGGTCCAACCGATGTGACTCGACAATAGCCGCTTCTTTGAGACTGACGTCTTCTTTCAAACGAATCAGCGTTCCCCCGACGTGAGTTTCCATGGTCCTGGTCAACTCATTCCGGTCCAACGACAACAACTTGACGAGTTCCCCGACCAGGACTTCGCGGTCCGGCACGTCACCGAGTTCCACGTACAAGTTGAAACTCGGGACACTGTTCGCCAGCACGGTTCCGTTTCGGTCATAAATGAATCCGCGAACCGGATGTAATAGAACCGACCGGGTCCTATTGTCATGAGAAAGATTTCGATAGTAGACCCCATCACGAACTTGAAGCTGCCATAAGCGCACGACCAACAGCCCCACAATGACCAGCACGATGACCCTGGCAAGCAGCAATCGTCCCTGGATGTCCGTTAATCCGGTTGATTGGAGACCGGGACCCGTTATGCCCGGCTTCATTGACGGACCTCACGCCGATTCATCACGGGACGTCCCTCATGGATTCGGCGCTTCGACCACCACCGGACGGAGACCCAGTTGGCCATGATGGCCACAAGTCCATCCAAGACCGCTTGTGGCAATAAGATATAGGAAAATCCATAAAGCATCTCTCCCAAACCCATGCCCATCCGTGACCACAGCAAAAACACCATGGCGGAAAGACCTGAACATGCCATAACCGGCACAAAGACGGCATGGGGCTCCCTATTGGACAAATTCCTGGCAAAGACGCCGGCCAGAAATCCCACTCCGGCTTTTGTGAACGTATGGAGTCCAAACGGACCGGCGGAAAATAAATCCTGAAGAAAGCCCAGGCCAAATCCCACGATCAGGCCGTGAACCGGTCCGGTCCGAAAACCAATCAAACAAGCGATGACGAGACAGAAATCCGGTTGAATCCCGAAAGGATTGAAAGAAGACAACACGGTCGCCTGAAAGGAAAAAAGGGACAGGGTCAACAGCGTATACGCACTAATCTTCATGGAGTCGGATTCTATGGCCCCGGGGCAATCAACGCGTGATCCAGTGGCGGCACGGCTTCCGGTGACCGAGGAGAAACGACGATCAGCACTTCGTCCAAGTGCCGAGACTTTACTGCCGGCACGATTTGGACGGTGCGGAACAAACCGTCTTTACTTTCTTCGACGAGGACGACTTCTCCTATCAACACCCCGCGTGGAAATCCTCCCGTCAAGCCTGACGTGACCACGACATCCCCCGTTTTGACCGAGGAGAGCGGGGGAAGATATTTGATGCGGACCAGCCCTTGCGACGTTCCCTGGACCATGCCTTCATCCCGCGTCCGTTGAATCATGCCTGCGATGACAAGATTCGGGTCGGTCGTCAACAAGGCAATGCTCGTGGACCCCGAGGTTCTGACGATGCGTCCCGCCACCCCGGCCGGAGTAATGACGCCCATCTGTTCCCGAACGCCGTCATCTTCGCCTTTATTCAGGATCACGCCTTGATACCAATTCGACGCACTGCGGCCAATGACCCTTGCCGCCACCGTCCGGACCGATTTGTCCTCCTGAAATTCCAACAGTGAGGCTAACCGTTCCGCCATGTATGCCTGTTCTCGCAATCGATTCACCTCCCCATTGAGTTGCTGGATTGTTTCCCGAAGCTGACGGTTTTGTTGGGAAAGACCTTGGAGGGCAATATATTGCATCCACCATTCACGCAGGGTCCGATCCAATGTGGCCATGCCCTTCACGGGAATGGCGACGAAATCGGCAAGAGGTTCGCCGAACGCGTGGAAGAGAAATTGAGATTGCTGGGGCAAGAGGGCAAACGCGACAAAGGCGATGACCAGGACGGCCACGCTAACCCGCATCACGCCGGAACCCCAAAACACCCCAGGCCGAAACCGGCCACGCATAAAAAGTTGTTCCTTTACGAACTGACGGTCGACATAGAGGAGACGCTCCGCAGGAGGGTGAGCTCTTCGAGCGTCTTGCCGACTCCTAAGACGACTGACGTGAGGGGATCATCGACGTTGACAATAGGAAGACCGGTTTCCTCCCGCAACCGGGCATCCAACCCGCGTAACAGCGCTCCGCCCCCCGTCAACACGATGCCGAGATCCACGATATCTCCCGCCAATTCAGGGGGGGTATGTTCCAACGCGACATTGATGGCCGACACAATGGCCGAAAGGCATTCTTGCAAGGCTTCCCGGACTTCACCGTCTTCCAGCACAATGGTCCGGGGAATACCGGAAACCAAATCACGGCCTTTGACCATCATTTGGGCTTTCTCTTCCAACGGATAGGCAGAGCCGATGGCCACCTTCACTCGCTCCGCCATATGCTCGCCGATCAATAAATTATGTTCACGCTTCACGTGATTGATAATAGCCAAGTCGATTTGGTCGCCAGCGACTTTCACGGATTCACTGTAGACGATCCCTCCCAATGAAATGACGGCGATATCGGTCGTGCCCCCTCCCACGTCGACCACCATGTTCCCCGTCGGCTCCGTGATAGGCAGCCCCGCTCCAATGGCCGCCGCGACGGGTTCTTCGATCAAATAGACTTCACGCGCACCGGCCAATTCCGCCGATTCCTTGACGGCTCGCTGTTCCACTTGCGTGATGCGTGACGGAACGCCGATGATGATCCGAGGCCGGACAAACGCCGTACGATTGTGAACCTTGGTAATAAAATACCGAAGCATCCGCTCGGCCATTTCAAAGTCCGCGATGACCCCCTCTTTCATCGGACGAATGGCGGAAATATTGCCGGGCGTCCGGCCAACCATTCGCTTGGCTTCACTCCCCACGGCCAAAATTTTGTTTGTTTGTTGTTCGATCGCCACGACGGAGGGCTCATTCAACACAATGCCTTTCCCTTGGACGTACACCAAGGTATGGGCCGTCCCAAGGTCGATGGCCATATCGCTTGAGAACAAACTCAAAAATCGGCTGATCAATCCCATGATCGGTTCATCGGCAAAGATGGCCTCTCAGACTGAACTCGGAGACGATGGTTCTCATAGAGGACGCTGGTCCCTTGGGCATTCACCACTCTTTTCGACGACCAACTTTCCATGGATTCACTCAGCGGAAGCAGGCTGTCCTGGAAAAAAACGACGACTCACGTCCGGCAACAAAGGAAAGACCGTTGTTCGGAAAAATGGACGTTCGAAGAGAAGGACGGACAAGACTTATTCACTCTCCAATCAATTCCCGCACGCAGGAATTGTCCGCGCTTTAGGTTGCTTAGTATAGCAGACCTGACGCCTAACCTCAAAAGATTATGCGCCCCTTTGATGGGAACAACCGGGCAGGGAATCGGAGACTGGTCAGGAGCCGTCCGTCCGTCGCCGGGTGAAGACGAGGACGACAGCCTCATTGACAGGTCTCGGCAGAGACGTAACAATGAGTGGACGTGATCCCGTAACGTGAACGCCTCGTCTCCTTGCGCGGCTCAAGACGTTCTCTCAAGAACATCCAGGTTTTAGTATGAAGACAAACGGCTCCGACTGTCGTACGGGTGTCCGCTACCAGCCCGACGAAACACCGCCGATGGCGCTCGCAGTCGGACTGGGGCTGCAACTCGCCGTTCTCAGTGTCGCCGCTACGGTATTGGTGCCGGCCATCATCATCCGGGCTGGTGGCGGGTCCGAATCCTACCTGTCATGGGCAGTATTCTCCGCGGTTGCGGTCTGCGGCGCGACCACGGTGCTGCAGGCGGTTCGGTTCGGCCAGGTCGGTTCGGGTTACGTGCTCCTGATGAGCATTTCCGGAGCTTCCATTGGGATCAGTATCACGGCGCTTGCCAAAGGCGGGCCGGCAATGTTGGCCACCTTGGTCGTTGTCTCCTCGCTCGTCCCGCTGGCCCTGTCGACACGGCTCTGGCTCCTCCGACGAATCCTGACGCCGACCGTCACGGGAACCGTGATCATGCTGATACCGGTCACGGTGATGTCGCACGTCTTCGAGATGCTGAAGGACGTCCCGGATGGAGTTCCGGCCATGGCCGCGCCGCTGGGCACGCTTGCGACCTTGCTTGTTATTGCCGGCTGCGTCCTGAAGGGAACGGGGGCGTGGCGCCTTTGGGCACCGGTGATTGGCGTCGTGGCCGGTTCGGCTGTTGCCGGGGGTTTCGGCCTCTACGATGTCCACCGCGTCGCCAAGGCGTCGTGGATCGGGCTACCGCAGGGCACCTGGCCGGGCTTTGATCTCGAGTTCTCGACGGTTTTCTGGACACTGCTTCCGGCATTCGTGCTCGTGGCCCTGATCGACACCATGCAAACCATCAGCGCGTCGGTCGCCATCCAGCACGTATCCTGGCGCCAACCTCGTGCCGTGGACTTCCGGGCCGTACAGGGCGCGGTAGCCGCCGCAGGAGTCGCGAAACTGTTCTCCGGCCTCTCGGGCACGGTGCCGAACACGACCTACTCGACGACCGTCTCCATGACCGAATTGACAGGCGTCAGCGCCCGAAGCGTCGGCATTGCACTCGGGACGGTGCTCATCCTGCTGGCTTTTCTTCCCAAGGCGCTCGCCTTGGTCCTGGCCATCCCAGGCCCGGTGGTCGCAGCCTATCTTGCCGTCTTTTTGGCAATGCTGTTCGTCATCGGCATGAACCTGGTTGTCCGGGACGGGATCGACTACCGCAAGGGTCTTATCTGCGGCGTCGGGTTCTGGGTGGGGGTTGGGTTCCAGAACGGCATGATCTTTCCCGAGTTGGTTTCGGAATTTGCCGGGGGTCTTCTCCGGAACGGGATGACGGCCGGCGGGTTCGTCGCCATCATCATGACCCTTTTTATGGACCTGACAAAATCACGACACCGGCTGGAGTCGGAAGTCAACGTCCTGGCCCTGCCGAAAATCAGGGAGTTTATCCTGGGCTTCGCTTCCCAAAGCGGGTGGGACGCCAAGATGGCAAACCGGCTGGACGCCGCCAGCGAGGAGACGCTGTTGACGCTTATCCAACGACAAGAGGCAGGGGGGGGGGTTGAGCAACGACGCCTGTTGCTGGTGGCCTGCAAGGAAGACGGCGGGGCGATCCTTGAGTTTGTGGCCTCGACCGGAGAAGAAAACCTGCAGGACCGGATTGCGCTGCTGGGCACGCGGATCAACGCGGATCTCATTGAGCAGGAAGTATCACTCCGGCTGCTACGGCACCTCGCGTCCTCGGTTCGTCACCAGCAATATCATGGCACGGATATCGTGACCATCCGCGTGGACGTCCCCTAGGGACCTTTTCCACTTCTGCACCGCAACGTCACGCGGTTGCGTTCACCAATCCGCTCGTACGTGTATTCATCCGAATATTTCTTCGTAAGAAAGATGCCGAGACCGCCAACGGGACGGTCTGCCAAAGCCGACGTGGTATCCGCTTCCGGCGCTTCCGTAAACGGGTCGAACGCGGGTCCATTATCTTCAACCTGAGCTACAACAAACGCGTCTTCCAACGACAGACGTAACTCCAGTTCCGGTCCAGACACCGAGGGCAGGGAGTAGTTGACACTGTTGGTGATCAGTTCTTCGAGCATCAGGTTCAGGTGATTTTGCAAACCCAGGTTCAACTCGTGGGCACTGGCAAACTCTTCCAGAGACTGTTCCAGTTCCGTAATCGAGGACAAGTCCGGGGTAAGGGAAATCCGTTTCATTGCATTCCTAGTTTGAATGAATCAGACACACCTGATCTAAGTGAGTATAGCATGAACGGTGGATCAGTATCGTATTTTTGTGGCGCTGAATCAACGGACCGATTCAAAAAGGTGAAAGACAAACGCAACCGGACTCAGCCGCACGGCAACTCTCCAACCCCCACGTTGGCCTTGGCATACCAACTCCAATAGGGTACTATCAACCATCTCTAACGACAGACGAGCCAATTATACGCATAACCACGCCTTGACGTGGCCCCCCACACGGCTATTGAAGGAAACTTCTATGAATGTTATGGTTGTTGTTTGTTTCTGCATTTCAGACTAACTGTTCCGTTTTTATGGAACGTGACGCGTAAGCGTTAATCGGGAAATTTGCGCAACTTACTTAATAAATAACGTTTGAGCGTGTCTTATTTGGAGGAAAGACTCATGGAGGAAAAAGCCAAGCTGTCCGTGGAAGCCGAACAGGGCGACAAGGCCACGATCCTGATCGTGAACGGGCGAGTAGATGGTTCCAGCGTGGGAATTCTGGAGAGTGCCGTACAGGAACAGATCAATACCGGGAATAAAACCCTAGTCTTTGATTTTAAAGATCTGAGTTATATCAGCAGTGCCGGTTTACGGGCATTGCTCATCGCCGCCCGCCTGACCCAGAAAGAAGGGGGCAAGGCCCTGTTTTGCGCCCTTGCGGATCACATCGCTGAAATTTTCGAGATCAGCGGGTTTAATGAAATTCTGGATATTCGCGCCACCAGGGCCGAGGCCCTTGGCTCAATCTGAGCGAAAGCCCGTATCGGGGGGAGAGTCAAGTCGTGGGTAAATCACCAACTCAGGTGCTTGTCGTCGATGACGAAGAAGATCTTGAGTTACTGGTGCGTCAGAAGTTCCGCCGCCGGATCCGCGACGAGGACCTGAAGTTTCTTTTTGCCCACAACGGCAAAGAAGCCCTTGAAGTGCTGGGGGAAAATCCTGAGGTCTACCTGGTCCTCTCCGATATCAACATGCCGGTGATGGACGGCCTGACCTTGCTGAGTCAGCTTGCCGATAGCGAAAAGGATATCCAAGCGGTAATCGTGTCTGCCTATGGTGACATGAAAAACATTCGCACGGCCATGAACCGTGGGGCGTTCGACTTTTTGACAAAGCCGATTGATTTCAACGACCTTGAAGTGACCATCGAAAAAGGCATCAAGCACGTTCAAGCCCTGCAACGCACCCTGGAAACCCGTGACCGGCTGGTCGCCGTCAAGCAGGAACTTGACATGGCGCGAGAAGTCCAGATGTCGTTTCAGCCGGACGCGTTGCCAGCCAACGAGCACCACGACGTGAAGGCGGTTATCATCCCGGCCCGGGAAGTCGGCGGTGACCTGTACGATTTCTTCTATATTGACGAATCGCGTATTGCGCTCGTGATTGCGGACGTATCCGGCAAAGGGGTGCCGGCGGCGTTGTTCACGACCGTGACCCGCGCACTCCTGCGAGCAACCGCATCAAAGGACTTCTCCACGCCGGGCGAGTGCCTGACGATGGTCAACGACCTGCTCTGCGAGAACAACCCATCCTGCACGTTTATTACGCTGTTTTTCGCGGTGCTTGACCTGCAAACCGGCGAGTTGAGCTATTCCAACGCCGGGCACAATCCGCCCAGGGTGCTGAGAGCCGATTCCCGGGTCGAGGTGGTGCCGAAAACCGGCAATATCGTACTGGGAATCCAACCGACCCACACGTATCATAATAACCAGATCCAGCTTGCGCCGGACGACACCCTGTTCCTGTACACCGACGGGATCACGGAAGCGGAAGACAGCAAGAGCGTGGAGTTCACGGAGTCGCGACTCGACGAGAGACTGGCCGAACTTTCCGGTGCGAGTTCCGAACGAGTGCTCACGGAAGTCGTGGATGCCGTACAGGAATTTGTCGGAGATGCCGTGCAATCGGACGACATCACCTGCTTGGCGGCGCGTTTCCTGGCCCCTCTTTCCGTTCATCCTTCATAAGCCTGCTTTGCCCCATGATGATGCAGATGCTCCTGATCATATTGGTGGTCGTGGGAACACCGTGGGGGCCGGCTCGCGCAGCGTCCGATCAGGAAACGATTGTGTTCGGACAATCCGCGGCACTCACCGGCCCGGCCCGCGAACTGGGTATCGGCATGCGCCTTGGACTCCTCGCAGCGTTTTCTGAAGTCAATCGCAAAGGCGGCGTCCACGGGTACCGGCTACAGCTCGAATCGCTGGACGATCGATATGAACCGGAAGCCGCCATTGCCAATACCCGGGCACTGATCGAAGAACACAAGGTCTTTGCCCTGATCGGCGCCGTTGGAACTCCGACGTCAAAATCGGCCCAACCCGTCTCCACGGAAGCAGGCGTTCCGTATATTGCCCCGTTCACGGGCGCAGAATTTCTGCGGGACGCGAAGAAGCGTCCCAACGTGGTAAACGTTCGGGCCTCCTACTACCAGGAAACCGAGGAAATGGTCGTCCGGCTGAACGAGGACCTGGGCATAAACCGGATCAGCATTTTCTACCAGAACGACTCCTTCGGGCAGGCCGGGCTGAACGGGCTGCGCCAAGCCGTCAATCGTCACGGCCTGACCCTGATTGAAGAGGTGTACTATACCCGTAACACCGAGGCCGTCAAAATCGCCCTGCTGGATCTGCGCCGCGCCAACGCCGAAGCCGTGGTCATCGTGGGTGCCTATAAGCCGGCAGCGACCATGATCCGGTGGGCGAGACGTCTCAACTTCAATCCCTACTTCATCAACATTTCATTCATCGGCAGTGCCGCACTGGCGAAAGCATTGGGCCCTGACGGGACCGGAGTCTACGTGACCCAAGTGGTGCCGTTTCCACGGGATACGACCCTGCCGATCGTCGCGCAATACCAGGAGGCTCTACAGGCCATCGACACCCGCAGCAAACCAAGCTTCGTCTCGCTGGAAGGCTACCTCGCGGGCCGCATCGCCATAGAAGGGCTGCAACTGGCCGGACCGACACCGACCAGAAAAGGCTTCTTGCAGGCTCTGGTACGGGCGGGAGACATGGACCTGGGCGGGTTTCATCTACGCTACGGCGTCGATGACAACCAGGGGTCGGACCGCGTCTACCTGACCCGCATTGATAACAAGGGACAATTCCAGGCAGTAGACAAGATGTCGCTACCATGAACGAATCCCCTTCCACTGGGTCCCAGGACCCGAACGACTCCGGCGCGCCAGCAAAACAAGTGAAATCGGTCGCCATTGAAGAGCCGGAAACCAAACGAACGTTCAGGATCGGAGTCGGTTCCAGGCTGTATTTCGTACTGTTTGGCGCCGTTGTCCTGATGGGGGCTGCTACGTTGTTGGCCTATTTTTCCTTCAACGAAACCCTGAGGCACGAAATCCAGTTGGCAGAATACAGCATGCCCAACCTGATCGACTCGGTAGACGTAGCCCGGAAAAGTGCCATTGTCGTCAACGGAGCCTTTCGGCTGGTGTCAGCGTCCTCGAAGCAAGAGCATACGGCCGTGGTGAAAGCCACGGCTCAAGAAATCGCCTCCCTCGAAAACATCATCCTGGAACTGGAGGCCCGCTCCGCCTTCAGCGAACAAACCCGATTGATCAGGTCACACTTGGATAAACTCGGCTCGCATCTCGACGTGATCAAGCAATCCTCCTTCCGACGCCTGAACATTGCCCAGGCACTCAACGTCTTTATTGACGAGCTTGGCAAAACCTCCAGGAGCATAGAACGGTTGCTGATCCAAGCCGTTGATGATCAAGCCTTTTACCTGGTCTCGGGATTACGGCGGTTTGACGACAAAGTCCACCCTATTCATAAGCGGGCTTCGGAAGACGAATTGACCGCCTACCGCAACCTGATAACCGTGAATCAATCCACCCACCTGGCCGTGCTGCTGCTGGATGAGGTCCTGGTCCTGTCTGATCGCCAGTTTCTTACCCCCTTGGAGGAACGATTCGAGAGTGCCGTCCAGAATTTCCTGCACGCCTATGAGAAGCTGCCGGCCTCCATGCGGGATAACCGGCTTGAAGAAAACCTGGCCCGTCTGGGAGAGATCGGAAAAAGTCCGGAAGGGGTCATTATCTTGCGCCAGGAAGAGCTGCTCAGGTTGGAACAGGAGCAGGAAACCCTGACAAAGGCACGAATCACCTCGGAATCACTGGTATCAGAGGTTAACAACCTGGTTGCGCAAATCAACGAGGAAGCCCTTCAATCCAGTGCGGCGGCCCGGGAGGCCGCGCAGACGGGGATCCTTTTTCTCATCCTCCTCAACCTGCTCGGGACCGTCGGGGCCTTTGTGTTGGGCTCGCTGTTCGTGAGGCGCTACCTGGTAAACCGTCTCGTGGGATTGGCCGGCGCGATGCGCGAGATGGCCAGTGGCGACCTGGAGGTCCCGGTACAGGTCGAGGGGCATAATGTCTTCAGGCCGGAAAAAGGATCTGCCAATTACGTGAAACAAAACATCAAATATCTCATCTGGAATGATGAGGTCACGGACATGGTCAAGGCCCTGGAAGTATTCCGGCGTTACGCCCATGAGGTCCAGCGGCTGAATCTTGTGGAAAAATTGGCGAAAGAACTGGATGCCAAGAATGAAAACCTCGAACAAGCGCTGACAAATCTGAAAGCCGCTCAAGAGCAGGTCATCGCCGAGCAGAAACTCGCGTCCTTGGGGCAACTCACCGCCGGGGTGGCGCATGAAATCAAGAATCCGCTCAACTTCGTCAGTAACTTCGCCAACGTGTCGATTGAACTCGCGGACGAGATCGAGGAATTGATGAAACCGGCGGAAGGCCCTGACCTTGAAGAAATCAGGTCGATCCTGGATGAACTGCGGACGAGCCTCGGGAAAATCAAAGAGCACGGGAATCGAGCCGACAACATCGTACGCAGCATGCTGGAGCACTCCCGCAGCAAAGAGGGAGAGTGGCGGAAGACAAACCTGAACGCCCTCTTGAAAGAGTACGTGGACCTGTCCTACCACTCGTTACGCGCCGAAGACAATTCTTTCAACGCGGCGATGCATGAGGACCTGGACCCGAACATGCAAGAAATCGTCGTGATTCCCCAGGACATCTGTCGCGTGTTTCTCAACCTCGTGACCAATGCCTTTCAGGCAATGGACGAAAAGCTGAAAAAGGGAGGCGGTGACTACCTGCCGGAGTTGACGATCTCCAGCCGGCAGTTGGACGATCACGTGGAGTTCTGCATCCGGGACAATGGACCCGGCATCCCGGAGACCATGCGTGACAAAATTTTTGAGCCGTTTATGACCACCAAGGAACCGGGGAAAGGCACAGGCCTGGGACTCTCCCTGACCACCGATATCCTGATTCGTCATGGCGGGTCCATTCAGGTTGACACCGAGGCAGGACACTACACCGAGATGCGCGTATTGCTGCCGCTGGAGCCTCCCGTTGAAGCACACAACAGCATGGAAAATCAGACGGAATGAGAGAGACGTGACAAAACATCCCGTCCGTTCTGATATCCTTCGACTCCGCCCCTACAATGACGATGGTGCCGTGGACATGATTGGGTAGGGACAACCCCCTGTGGTTGTCCGTTCATGAAGCCGACTAGAAATTGTACTCCAGGTGAAACTCGTAAAAGCCGTCGCGTCGCCCCACGTATTGAACATCCAGTGGGTCGATGCTGAGAATCAGGTTCGCCTCCACGTGCAGGGACCATTGGTCGAAGAGCCGACGATCGAATTCGAAGCCCAGGTTGCGGGTTTCACGGCTGGCGTCCGTCAAAAACGCGGCCGTGATCTCGGTGCTGTCGACGTCATTGAACGCCAGGCGCGCGCCGATGAAGAAATCGTTGTCCAGCGTCATGGGCTGACGCCTGGGGAGCGCGCGCCGGCCCCGCTCGTCATAATTCCATTCGGCCAGCAGGCCGACGTCGGACGTTGAACTAAAGACGGAATAGAACGTGTATTCGCCACCCACCACCGCGGCCACGTATTCCTCTTCCCGATACTGACCAAGAATACCTTCAAATCCGCGTCCCTGAATCAGGGCAGTACGTATCCCCTCTTCCCGACCGAGCGGGTTACGCTCGCCGGACCGATGTATTGCCTCAAACTTGAGCAGCCAGGAGTCGAGCGTCAGTTGCGCGTCCAGCCCAAACTGGCGAATTTGTGAGTAATACGGAATAAAGACATACGGGAACACGCTGCCGCCACAAGCAGGCGGCACACACACGAGGGTTGCTTCCCGGCTGGTGCCGTCGAACACACTCATACCGACGTCCAGGGGTCCGAAGCTGCGACTGTAGCGGGCCGCGAAATCCGGATGCCACTCCTCGGCCCCGCTCTCATACTCCACCCGCTCGCGGTCCACGAGTCCCGCGAAGCGCAGGCGACCGCCACGGCCCGGGTAGATACGCGGGCGGTGATACGGCAACCCGAAGAATTCCAACACGCCCCAATCGCCGGTCCACGTCAGGTGAACCATGGGTTGCCCCAACTTCACCTCGCCGTTGGGATGTTCGAGGAAGTCGATCTGGTTGATGATGTCAACCAGGTGTTGCGATTCGGCCACGCCCCAGAACACCCGGTCCACGCCCAGCCGCACCTCCCATTCACCCTCGCCCAACTCGCCGTACAGCAGGGCATACGCTTCCCGCAGGTCCCAGTGGGTGCGGACCGAATCCACGCTGTCGTAGCGAAAGAACGGCACCAGGGTGAAACTGCTCCCCTCGGCCTCTTCAAGGTAGAGTTTGGGCTCCACCACAAAGCCGGTTGTATACGAGCGCTGGCTGGCGTCAATGCCGGTTTGCGGAAACGCGCGGCCTTCCAGGCTCACGAGGCCGGACAGGTCCCAGGCCGCAAGTTCGATTTCCGCGTGGACGTCGACGGCAACACACGACGCGATCAGCCAGGTCGCCGTCAGGGCCAAGAGGGAACGAGCGCCACGGCGTGACATCACCGCGCCCGTTTCAACCCGGTTTTGCTGAAGTCACGCTCTTTGAGTTTGGTACGGAACTGATAATCCGACCAGGTCAACACGGTACTCTTGCCGGTCAGGTGATTGACCATGTTCATCTCACCGGCGCGCCAGTACTTGTCCAGGTATTGTTGGTATTTCCCGATGGTGAGCGTCTTGAGGTGCGCGTCCTTACGATCGTAGTACTCCACTTTCCAGGTGCGCAGTGCGTCTTTGTCCTGCCAGACCACTTGGCGGCTGTAGCCCGAAGCTTTCTTGTCCACCGGGAACCGTTCGGAGACCGTACACGTCAAGTCCCCGCACGGTTCGTCCCGCAGGTACCGGTAAGTGAATTTTTCCACCTCCGGGGGGCTCAGGTCCTCATAGGAAAATTCGCTGCCCATGAAAGATCCGGACTTGTTCGACGAACTGATCCGCTTGACCCGCTTCAGCGCGGGGAGATAGAGCCATTGGTCGTCCGCCTCCTGCTTATGGGCGTGGGTGAGCAGCGCAGTCCCCTTGACGTCCCGTGGCTCGTCGAACACCATCAGGCTCTTGTCGCCGTCGCCGGCCACCTCCAGCACCTTGACGCGGAGTTGGCGCCGGCTCTCCTGTCCCTGCTTATTACGCAGCACCATGGCCTGCTTGGCCATGAAATTGCCAAAGCCGTCATCACGCGCCCGGGATTCGGTGGCAATCTTCAACCCGATCTCCTCGGGGGTGGCCGGGTGCGCAATGGGCGGCATCCCCAACCAGGACAACGGGACCAGGCACGGCGCGAGCAGCAAGAGCCGTACGAGATATGCATGGATCGTTCTCATAATTTCCTCCTGTCGATAGCCATCAGCAAAGGGGGAAGAAGCAGAAAATCGGCAACGATCGCGAAAACGATCGTGATCGTGACCATCAGGCCGAGCGCCCAACTGACCTCGAATCCCGATGCGGAGTATACCAGGAAGCCCGCTGCCAGGACCACGGTCGTGGTCCATAACGCTTGACCCACCGTGCGAAACGTGGAACGCACCGCCTCCGGCGCCAAGAGTCCCTCGCCGCGGGCCTTCTGATATTTGCTCAGAAAATGCGTGGTGTCGTCCACGATGAGGCCGAACGCGATCGCCGTCATCACGGACCCGGCAAGACCGACCTGGCCGACCAGATAGCCCCACAGGCCAAAACTCATGGCCGCGGGAATAAAATTGGGCACCAGGCTGACCAGGCCGAGGCGCAGGCTCTTCAGAAACCAGATCAAAATGAATGATATGAGGCCCATGGCGACAATCGTGGAGCGCAGCATGCCCTGGATGTTTCGTTGGGACAGGTGAGAAAAGACGATGCTGACGCCCGTGGCCGGGGTCGCAAGACCGGGCGCATTGGCGCGGAGCCAGGCCAGCCCGCGCGCATCGAGGTCGCGTTGTTGCTGGGCCGACAAGCTGCGCATCACGACGGTCATCCGCGTGGCGGATTTGGCGACGTCGAGACGGTCGTTGAGGTCCTTGCCGAACGGCAGCGAAAACTCGTACAGCAACAGGTATTGCGCGGCCAGCTCCGGATCGGCAGGCAACCGATAGAAGGCCGGATCATCGCCGTGCATGTTTTTGTTGAGACGTTTCATGATGTCCGGGAAGGCCTGGACGTGAGTCACTTCGGGCTGTCCCCGGAACCATTCGGCAAAGGCATCGACCACACGCAGATAGTCGGGGTCCGTGATGCCGCCTTCGCGTCCCGCGTTCAGCGAGTACTCCAATGATTCCATCCCGGTCAGGTTTTCGATCACGAAGTCCGTATCGCGCCTGAACGCGTAACGGTCATCGAAATACTCCGTCCAGTTGTCGGTCAACTCAATGCGTAAAATGCCCATGACCAGAACAACGAACAACAGGGTGACGAACCAGAGCAGGAACGTGCGCCGCGCAATGACGAAGGCGGCGAGGCGATCGAAGAAGCCCGGCCGGTCGGCATGGGCGCGAGGCGCCCGCAACGGCAGGAGGGACAGGAGCGCCGGAAGGAGCGTCATGGAGTAGACCAAGGCGCACGTCACCCCAAACGCCACGAGATTGCCCAGGACGTGAAAAGGCGGCGAATCCGAAGCATTCAAGCTGAGGAACGCGATGGCCGTCGTGACCGAGGTGAGGAAAACCGGCCAGGTATTGCTGCGCAACGATTCCGTAATCGCCTCATTCCTGCCCAGACCACGGCCCACGCCCGCCAGGGCGGTCGTGACGACGTGGATGGAATCCGCGACGGCGACCGTCATGACGATGATCGGAACACCGGCATTGACGGGGCTGAATACCGTACCGATCCAACCGGCGAACCCCACGGTCGTGTTGATCGTAAACATGAGCGTGACGACGACGGCCAGGGTGGCGAATCCGGAGCGCAAAAGAACCGTGGCCATGACGACGATGAGAAGAAACACGATCGGCGAGAGGTTCTCCATATCGTCCTTCGTCGCGTCGGCAAAGACTCGGTGGATAACAGCGTCGCCGGTCAGGTAATAGTCGATATCCGGATGGCTCGCGCGGGCCCGGTCCAGGAGGGCATTGAGATAATCGGTCAGTTCGACCACCGCGGGGTCCGAATTTTCCGGCAGGACGACGTTGATCGCCATCCCGGCCACTCGCCCATCATGAGCGACCAGCCGCCCGGCTATCTGGGGTGCGCTCAACGCGACTTGCTCGATTCGCGCCAAGTCGGCATCGTTCAGCGACCGCGCGTCATCCACGAGCGGGGCGACAACCAGGTCGTCGCCGAACGCCTCGCTATGTGAATAATTGGTAAGGGAATCGACCCGGTTGGAATACGGTGTGCGCCACGCGGCCTTGGTCAGTTCCTCAATGGCGCCGAGGGTCTCCCGGGTGAACACCAACCCCTCGCGCGGCGCCACGGCGATCAGTGCCGTATGGGATACGGAATAGGTATCCTCCAGGGCCTCCAACGCGGCGAGTTGCGGATCGTCTTCGCTGAACAGGCTACGGTAATCGTTCGTGACGCCGATGAAGCGGGCACCCGCCGTCATCACCAGCATGGCCAGCGTCGCGAGAACCACGACCGGCCACCGACGGCGCAGAATCGCGGCGATGTATCGGTCCAGAAGCGTCATCGACTTCGACCATCACCGGCCGGGAGCGAAAATCAACGCACCCTGCCCAAGCTTTCGTTTGAACACGAACACCGCTTACCAGGGGTTCGATTTTGAGTTATAGACGTGGTTGGGCATCTTGTAACTCAAGCCCCCCTCGTCATACACCGATATTTGGAGCATTTGAGAAAAATTATCTGATCTGATTCCGCCTTTCTTGAACCATCGTTTGAACCATCGTTGCATGCGTTGTTTGTTCCGGAACAGAAACAGCGTGCCTATGTTCCAGCCTTTTGGATACTGGAACTGGTTGGCGAGCGTGTTCCCAAGGAGCGCGCGTGAAAGACGGTAGGCCAACGAGATCACTTTTTTCTTTTCACCCGGGTCCGTGATGCCCGCGACGGACGGAATGGACTGGATCAAGGCATTCGCCATGGTGACGGAATCGGCGTCCGGCAGCGGCTCGCACATATACCCGATCCTGTATATGGTATCCGCTTCCTTGGCGTTCGTATAGAGGATGGTTTCAGGGATCCCCATGAGATAGCCGGCGTAGCGCCACACGGCCAGCACGCTTTCTTTTTCTTCATCGCTGAAACGCGCGCCCACCAACGCCGAATAATCCAACAGGCGCTTGGAAAAGATGGAGAGGGCAAACCCCAAGTGCGCCGCGCTCAGCGGCGCGCCCCACGCGTCATGCTTCCAATCGTCGGATTTCGCCAACAGGTTCCTGATGCGAGCATGAACGAAGCGCACGCGCGTGGAGAGCTTCCAGCCGTCGCCGTCTCGTCGCAACCCCCCTGGGTAAAAGATTTCCATCAGTTGGCGGTTATTCTGCTTGAGACGTCTGTCGCTCGATTCTACTCGCTTGGTAATATTGAAAGACTTGGCAATCAGCGTCGAGAAGCCTTCCACCAGCACCCCCGCCACAAAGGCAACGAGCATGAGTTGGACGTTTTCATTGAAGACCAGAATGCCCGGACGAAACGCTTGGTAGTCCAGCCAGGGAGGCTCTTCAAAATGGTCGAAGAAATCGCGCAGGGCCTGCGGTGCGCTACGGAGAACGTCAACCTGCTGCTCTATTCCCGCCTCGATGAACCGGTGCAGGGCGTCAGGCGACAACCCGGAAACTTCCTCCAGCACAGGATCAAGCACAGGGTCGCCTATGATGATATGCCGAATATAGTTGTCGGCCACTGCTTCATCAAAGAGACGGGCTTTCGCATAACCATCGGCATATGCCGATGGGGGGGGGGGAGGCGACACCTCTTCTCCTGTTTTTGTTTCAAGCAAGCATGTTTTGAAAAAACTGCACAGCCGGAGAAAGCACTCGGGTAGAGG
>JAPPLK010000056.1 GCA_028819435.1 Nitrospira sp. | reverse complement strand
ACGGCTTTCACTTCGGTGTACATGTCAATGGCATCATGGCCCATCTCCCGACCCCACCCTGATTGTTTGTAGCCCCCGAATGGCAGGGCGGCATCCAAAATGTTATGGCAGTTGATCCAGACCGTTCCAGCTTTCAGTCGAGCGGCAAGGCTGTGCGCCTTACTCACGTCCCTGGTCCACACGGAGGCAGCCAACCCGTAGATGCTGTCGTTGGCTTTTTCCAGCACGTCTTCAAGGTCGGTAAAGGGTTCGGCGCAGACGATGGGTCCGAAAATTTCCTCTTGAACGACCTTCATGTGTTGCGTGGTGTTCACAAGCACGGTGGGCTCAACAAAATATCCCTTGTCGCCATGGCGGTTGCCTCCGACGACGGCTTCAGCTCCCTCATTCATCCCGGATTCCACGTACCCCAGGACGCGTTGCTGTTGTTCATCGGAAACCAAGGGACCCATCTCGGTGGTCGTGTCCATGCCGGGGCCCAGTTTAATGTGTTTGGCCTGATCAGCCACCCCGGCGATCACGCGATCGAAGATTTTTTTCTCGATATAAAGGCGCGAGCCGGCAGTACAACATTCTCCTTGATTAAAGAAAATGGCATTGGAGACTCCGGGGATCGCCGAAATCAGGTCGGCATCGGGTAACACGACACAAGGAGATTTGCCTCCCAATTCAAGCGTCACTTTTTTCAGGTTCCCGGCGGCCGCGTGGACGATCGAACGGCCGACTTCCGTCGATCCCGTAAAGGCGACCTTGTCGACGTCGGGATGCGCGGCGAGCGCGGCCCCGGCCGTCTCCCCGAAGCCGGTCACGATATTCAGGACGCCGTCCGGAAATCCCGCTTCACATGCCAACTCTCCCAACAAGAGGGCGGAGAGGGAGGTTTCCTCCGCGGGCTTTAAGACGACGGTACACCCCACCGCAAGTGCAGGGCCTATCTTCCACGCCGCCATCAACAGTGGAAAGTTCCAGGGAATAATCTGTCCGACCACGCCGATGGGTTCCCGCACGGTGTACGCATGGAATTGGGCTCCCGGCGCATACGGGACGGAAATGGGAATCGTGTTGCCCTCTATTTTCGTGGACCAGCCCGCCATGTACCGGATAAAGTCAATGGCCATGGGGACGTCGCCGCCTCGGGCAAGGGTCACCGGTTTGCCGTTGTCAAGAGATTCCAATTGCGCAAATTCTTCGGAGCGTTGCTCCATGAGATCGGCCAATTTCCACAGAAGTTTTCCCCGTTCTGACGGGGTCAGCGTTCGCCATGGTCCCTGTTCAAACGCTTGCCGAGCGGCTTTGACTGCGCGATCGATGTCTTCTTTTCGGCCATCAGGCACCTGGCACAACACGTCACCCGTGGCCGGATTAAAGGTCGGAAACGTTTGTTCGGATAGGGCATTGCCCCATTGTCCGCCAATCAGGATTTTCCGCGGAGAAGACAAATAACGTTGAGTCAGGGGAGTCATCTCTGTCGTGGCGGTGCTCATGGTCTTCCCTCCGTGTTGTTGAGTAGCGCCTCCCGCCCGAACCGCTCGATCGCCTCCAAAGTCTCGCGCACGTCGTCCCAGGTCGTGGTGTGGTTGATGATGCAGAGCCTGAGCGAAAATCTCTGCCTGAGCCGCGTCGATGACATGAACGCCCGGTCTTCCCAAAAGACGCGGGCGAGGACGTTTCGGTTGATATTTTCCAGGGTTTCCTCGTCCAAAGCGGTATTCTTGGAATGAACCCGGAAGCACACAATCCCCAGTGACGCGGGGTTCAACATCTCCAGGATTGGGCTGGCCCGGATGTACTCTTCAGCCCGGGCGGCCAATTCCATTCCGTTTGATACGGCTCTCCGAAATGCAGCCATCCCGAACGTCTGAACCGACATCCAGATCTTCAAGGCACGAATCGAGCGGCTCAATTGCAGGCCGCGATCCGAGAAGTTCGGATGATTCGCGCCCCATATCGTGTCCTGCAGCATATCATGCGGAATCACGAATGCGTGTTCGAGGGTCCTTTGGTCCTTCACCAGGAGGCAGCCTGCCTCGTACGGCTGGAAGAACCATTTGTGCGCGTCCAGCCCGATCGAATCCGCGCGTTCGATTCCCTGTAAGAGTGCTTTTCCACGCTCGGTCACGATGGCGAAGCCGCCGTACGCCGCGTCGACGTGTAGCCAAATGCGTTCCGCTTCGCAATAGTCCGCCATGGCGTCCAGCGGATCGATGGCACCCGTACTGCCCGCTCCGGCGTTGGCGCAGACCGCGATGGGGTTGAACCCGGCGGCGCGGTCCTCGGCCACGGCGCGGGCGAGCGCGTCCACGTCCAGGCGGAAGCGTTCATCGCACGGAATCTTGCGAATGCACTCCGGTCGCACGCCGATGATCCTGGCTGCGCGGACTTGCGCACTGTGACTCTGGTCGCTCATGTACACGGTCGCGCGCTCGGGGTGGCCCGCGGCTTCCCGTGCCGCGACAAAGGCGTCGAGGCTGGCCGCCGAGCCTCCACTGGTCAACAGGCCGCCCGCGGTCTCCGGATAGCCGGTCCATCGACGCAGCCAGTCGATGACGACCAGTTCGAGTTGGCTCGGACCGCTTGCGACGAGCCACGTGCATTGATTGACGTTATAGCCGGCGGCCATGAAGTCGGCCAGCACTCCGGGCCACGTTGGTGCCGACGGGACGAATGCGAATTGACGGGGATGATCGAGCCGTAGCGTGAACGGGAGGATCTCACGGGCGGCTCGCTCCAGGACCTCCGCTGCCGGCCGGCCCTGCTCTGGCGG
>JAPPLK010000065.1 GCA_028819435.1 Nitrospira sp. | reverse complement strand
CTTCTGAAACACTGATGAATACAGGCGATTCGCGTTTATCATGACTCACTATAACATAGGCTGCGTAGGGCACGAAACGATCAAAAGATTCAAGAACCTTAAACCTAAAAAGAAATTTTTTATCCAACAAGTCGTCTTCCGTGGACTTTTCACTTTCAGGTTGGTTGGCTTGTTCAGATGATCGTTCGTTGTCTGTCATCGGCTCAAAAATCGTTTAAGAAACAAAAATAGCCCAAAGAGCCGTAGCTCTATGAGCTATCGTTATTTAATCATGAATGCCTCCTTCAACTAGAATATAAATTTTCGAGGCTCATGGAATCGGTAGAAAAAAGATGAAAATCAAACTCTTCCTGGACTAAAGGCCATGAAAAAGCAATCGGCAGAATCTCGATTCGCGCTTTGTATTGAAAGCCGGGATTGTGAGGATCTGGAGAAGCGGAAATTCTACCAAATTCTTCCTGATGAAGAAGCGGGTCGAGAGGGCTATCTCAGAGTCGTAGATGAATCCGGGGAAGACTACTTGTATCCCGAATCGTATTTCATGGTCATCGAACTGACTCGCCAAGCACGGGAAGCGCTAGTGGCTGCAAACTGAATTTGAGGTGTGTTTCAAAGTAGAGTGAGACCCCAGCATTTGTAGCCGCGCCATCCCGGGTCAAAGCCCGGGACATGCCTCATGGCGCTTCTTTTTGCCGGCCTCTCCAAGCCGCATGAGATGCGGCGGCTACAACGGCGGAGAGGCCGGTTGGTCTTAGCCTTCCGACTGAAAGGCCGTGTCCAGGAGCGGCTTCAGTTCCCCTTTCGACTGCATGGGACCCAGGACGTCGGTATCGCCGTAGAATTGGCCGTTGATGAAAACTTTGGGCAGGGTCGGCCAGTTGGTCATCTGTGTGAGGACTTCCCGCTTTTCCGGATTTTCCAACACGTTGATAATTTCGTAGGGATATCCGAGTTGGTTGAAAAACTCCATCGTTTCGACGGTAAAGCCGCATTGGGGCGCGGTCTTGGTCCCTTTTCCGTAAATGAGGATTTTGTGTTGCTTCAATTCCTGTTGAATCTCTTCCTCGATAGGATGTGCCATGCTCTTTTTCCTCCTATGAGCCATCCGTTGTTTCTGCCGTCAGTTCAAGCGCATGGATGCGTCCGTCCTTCAGCGGTTCGTCCAAGGCTTGATAAATGAGGCGGTGACGATCCAATAGATTTTTCCCCTTGAATCCATCCGATACGACCCGGACGTTCAAGTGATCCATGGTTCCCGTGCGGTCCGTGACGGTGACCTGGGCGTCGGCCAGGACTTGCCGGACGTAGTCCGTGATGGTTTGCGGCGTAATCATGATGGACTTTGCCTCATCCCGAGGCGCAACGACAACTGGGCACATGATACCGAAGGCCACGTGTTCGCGCAATGACGCCCGACCATCCAACCTGTCATCCTACCCTCAAGGGGAGAGAAAGAAAAAGCAACGACGCTGGATTCCTGCTTTCGCAGGAATGACGGAAAGAGAAGACAAAGCTCGCCCCTCCTTACAAAGGAGGGGAAAAAGGCGGGCTGGAAAGTGTCAACGAATGAGTGAGCACATACCCCCGCAAACGCTTCCCTTCAATCTGCACCGCACGCATCACTCAGGAACGGACCGAGTTGCTCCAGCACCGGGAAGGGAATTTCATGCCCCCCTCGAAATTCATGCCACGTCACGGGGAGCCCGTGCGCGAGGAGGGAATCCTTGAGTTCTATCGCCACGTCGTGCGGGAGTATGGGATCGTCCGTGCCGTGGCTCTGAAACACGGGGAGCCCTTTTCGGGCGGGCCATCGTGCTTCCCATTCCGGTCTGGCAATGATGCTTCCCGAGAGGATGATGAGTCCGGCAAAGGCGCGGGGACTTCGCAATACCGTATCGCAGGCCAACATCGCGCCTTGAGAGAACCCGCCGATGAACGTGCGATCCCCGGGCAGGCCTTCATGCCGGTCGAAGTCGTCCAGCATGGCCAGTACTCGCTCGCGGGCTGCCGTCAGTCCGTCAGGCACCGCGTCGATATCGCGTTTGCGTCCCTGGGCCGTCTGCAGGGCGATCTGTTCCATGTCGAGCATCCACCAGGCCCGTCCATCGAACAGGCCCTGATCCAACCTGATCGGCGCAACGGGGAACATGAACCGCACGTCGTCCGGGACCCGCAACATTCGCCACAGGGCAACCAGGTCGTCCCCTGGCGCGCCGAACCCGTGCAACAGAATGACCAAGGGCCCATTCCCTCCGCCCTCGCGGTCCGGTCCTCCCGCGATATAGACGTCAAGTCCTCCATAGGTGTGCGTGCGCATCGGAATCAAACCTTGAGAATGCGAGATGCCGGGCTTAATGCCCCATCTTCGGCGCGCCGGCATTGGCGCCTTCGGTCACGAGCGGAATGCGCAAGACCTGCTGGCAGTGCGTACAGGTGACCCGCATGATATCCTGGTCCGAACGGTCGATGTCCCGTTCTTTGATCCAGAACAGTTTTTCACATTTCGGACATTTTCTGACGAGCATGGGCATGGCGACTTCCTTGGGTTGTTCGGTCTCCTGCTGGTAATTGCCGTGTGTGTTCAGTCATTCGTTGACACATTTCCAGCCCGCCTTTTTCCCCTCCTTTGTAAGGAGGGGCGAGGGGAGGTAGAGCGGGAGTCGGAGGGGGCAGAACGTGTGGGTTCGTCAGGGTTCGTGCCCATTATGTCTAGGACTCTACCCCACCTGGCCTCCCCTTACAAAGGGGAGGAAAAGAATACGGTCACCCCT
>JAPPLK010000023.1 GCA_028819435.1 Nitrospira sp. | reverse complement strand
TGATCCTGCCAGAAAACTCCACTTATCACATGTCTCAAATCAGGGGAAGCTTACGGCTTCAGTAAAACCGGAATGATTGGAAGCCAGTTGCTCAAAGCGGCGACGGCCGATAAGCATTGCAACCGGCTCACCGCGTCGCGTCAGCGCCACGGCCTTGCCACGTTCTGTTTCACGAACCAGTCTCGATAAATTCTGGCGGGCTTGGGTGATTGAATATCGTTCAGTCACGGTTTGCCGATAATGTCCATTGAGATGTCCATCTTTATGGAATACCGTATGATAATGCAACACAACGTGACTTTGATCGTCTATTGTGCCCATGGTTGTGACTATAGTATCGTGACAGCGTTTTCACAACGAAAGAGATGGTGTTGAAGAGATGGGTAACGAAAAAGTAGCTGGCACCCGGACGATCAAGGCATCCGAGTTCAAGGCGAAGTGTCTGAAACTCATGGACGAGGTGGCAGATAGCGGCGCCGAGATCGTCATTACCAAGAACAGCCACCCAGTGTCGCGCCTTGTGCCGTATCGCGAGAAGCCGAAGAGTCTGTTTGGCATCGACAAGGGAAGATTCAATATCCTTGGCGACATTATTGACCCGCTGGAGTAGCACGCACGTTAGTACCACTTCGCGCTCGGACGTGCGCCCAAGCAGGCTCTCTGGCCTGAAGTCCTCATTTTTACAGGCATAACCCGACCCGCAGCCGAGTTGCCGTTCCAGATATTCGGTCGTGGTCTGCTGGACAGGGGCATTTTCGGTGTAACTCATGCTTGCACCTGATAAGCGAGGTTCATTTTCTTTGCCGCTGCTTTGAGACGGTTGTCTTGTGTCCATAGTTGAGTCGGTGGGGCTAAAAGCGTTGCAGTCAGCAGGTGGACGTCAATATAACCAAGGCCCAGTCCCATTAATTGATGACGTTCGATACAATACAACGCTTCGGATTCATCTGCCTTGGGAAGAGCGGGCAAATCTTTCAACCGTGCCAGGACTTCATCGCGGTCAGCAAGAGTCCCGCAGGCTATCTCCCCAATAACAAAAGGATGGATAAGCACTTGGTTGTTATTGAGCAAGTGCGCCAAAGCACGGTTCCCCTTGCGCAGATGCTCAATCCACACCGAGGTGTCAATCAGAATCATCGATCAAACGGCGTCGAGGAACGAATTGGAGACCGGGTTGACTGCCGCCCAACTTGGCAAGTCGTCTTGCGCTTTCCCGCTCCACCAACGCCTTCAGAGCTTCCCGAATCAGTGCCGGTTTCGTCGTGATACTGGTAACTTCCTGAGCCCGCGCTAGCAAGGTATCATCTATATTCAGGGTTGTTCTCATCTCCGACCTTCCGTGGTTGATTAGATGGACGATAAAATCATCTATCTCAAATTTTACATCAATTGATGACAAAATCAATGCTTCCGGATATTTTCATCTCGGAGACGGGTGTCTTCGGTGGAAGAGCGGGTGTTGGCCGCGTGGTTTATGCCGCCGTCATTGAGCCCCTGGACCAACTGTGACGTTTCACGTCACTCGAATCGGTAACGGGGCTCAGTCGGCTTGGGCGGGCCAGAACTTGTAGCGGATTTGAGGGAGCTGTTTGCCCTCGAAGTTGGGAATGTCGTACAGGCACCGGTCGATGGTGGCAACTTCGTCCTTTGTGAACTCGAACACTTTCGACATCTTCCAGAATTTATCAAAGGTAAAGTAGTCCCCTTTTTCCGGTTTGTCAGCGATCGCCGCCTGCATTTGTTTAAAGCCTTCGGTATCCACGTTCGGGATCCGTCCGTTATTTTTGTCCACGCACCATTTCAGGATCTCGGCGACCCCGTACATGGTGAGTTCGATTTTGACTTTACCTGAGTTTGTTTCCGACATGAGTATTCTCCTCCTTCCAAAGAAGAAATCTATAGCATATTCTTGTAAAACTCTTCCAGTCGTTTCATGGGAAAAGTGCAGGATTCAGTGAAAATCCCGTGGAAGTCCCTTGGGCTGCGAGCAAAAGCGAGGTAGCTCTGCAAGTGCCCCCTTTTTCATCGCCCCTCCTTCCCTAGTGCAAAGGGGACATTACAAAATTACGCGAACATCTTCCTCTGATTTCTTGACAGGATAGGAGGGGGTCCTCTAGCATACTCCGTTTATGATAGGCGCGTAGCTCAGGGGGAGAGCGCTACCTTGACACGGTAGAGGTCGGCGGTTCAATACCGCCCGCGCCTACCACCTTCTTCCTTCGAGGGAAGGGCAGATAAGGAGAGTTTGAGGAGCATGTCAGTTTCGATTGAAACCGAAAAAGTGCAGGGCGAATGCATCGAGATATCGTTGCCGGGGACGGGTCCGAAAACCTTTCGATCCGGGATCACGGCGCGTGAGGCGTTGGAGGAACTGACAGGGCCTCTTCCGTCTGAAGTGTTCGCCGTCAGGATTGACGGACAACCCGGTGACTTGGGTGCGCCCTTGACCAGAAGCGCCACGCTGGAACCCCTGACCTTTGAGTCGGAGGACGGGAAGGAAATTTATCGCCACAGCAGCACTCATATCATGGCCCAGGCCGTGAAAGACGTGTTTCCCTCGACGAACCTGACAATTGGACCAGCCATACACGAGGGCTTCTATTACGACTTTTCCTTTGAACGGCCGTTCACGCCGGAGGACTTGGAAAAAATCGAGGCCCGGGCGCACGAGATCATTCAAGAAAATTATTCCGTGCACCGTCTGGAAATGTCGAAGGAAGACGCGATCAAGTTGTTTCGGGAAAAAGGGGAAGCCTTCAAGGTCGAAATTATCGAACAGATCGAAGACAACGTCGTCTCCCTCTACCAGCAGGGCAACTTCATCGACTTGTGCCGGGGCCCGCACGTGGGCGCAACCGGTCAGGTCAAGGCCTTCAAGTTGTTGAACGCCGCGGGCGCCTATTGGCGGGGGGATGAACGCAATCCCATGCTCCAGCGCATTTACGGGACCTCGTTTCCCGCGCAGGCTGACCTGGATGCCCATCTCCGGAAACTCGAAGAAATCAAACGCCGTGATCATCGCAAACTCGGTAAGGAACTGGATCTCTTCAGCAGTCCCGACGACACGGGACCGGGCTTGATTCTCTGGCATCCCAAGGGAGCGCAAATCCGGTTGTTGATCGAAAATTTCTGGCGCGACAGCCACGTGCAGAACGGTTACGAACTGATCTATTCCCCGCACGTGGCGCGGTTGGATTTGTGGAAGACCAGCGGGCACGTGGACTATTACAAGGAGAACATGTTCACGCCCATGACCGTGGAGGCGGGGGAGTACCAGTTGAAGCCGATGAATTGTCCGTTCCATATCATGGTCTACAAGTCGCACTTGCGCAGCTACCGGGAGCTACCCATTCGCTATGGTGAGTTGGGAACGGTCTATCGCTACGAACGGTCAGGGGTGCTGCACGGCCTCATGCGGGTGCGGGGATTCACCCAGGATGACGCGCACATCTTCTGCCGCCCGGACCAGATCGAATCTGAAGTCAGAAAAGTCATGGATTTGACGATGTTTGTCCTCCGGCGCTTTGGCTTTACGGAGTTCGCGTTGTATCTGTCCACGCGACCGGACAAAGCGGTCGGTTCCGTGGAAAAGTGGGATCAGGCCACGGAGGCCCTCGAAGCCGTGCTGAAAAACAGTGGGTTTCCCTATGAGATCGACCCCGGTGAAGGCGTGTTTTACGGGCCGAAAATCGACCTGAAAATTCACGATGCGTTGGGGCGGGCTTGGCAATGTTCGACGGTCCAGGTCGACTTCAATAATCCCGAACGGTTCGGGTTGTCCTATATCGGGGAAGATGGCGCGGCGCACCAACCGATCATGATTCATCGGGCGCTGATGGGATCCATCGAACGGTTTTTCGGCATTCTGATTGAACACTATGCCGGCGCCTTTCCGACGTGGCTCGCTCCGGTCCAGGCCATTGTGCTGCCCATTACGGACAAACAGGCGGAGTATGCGTCACTTGTTCAGGACCGCTTGGCGGGTGTAGGGTTGCGTACCTCGGTGGACTTGCGAAAAGAAAAAGTTGGGCTCAAAATCCGCGAAGCTGAAAAAGCCAAGATTCCCTATATGCTCGTCGTGGGAGACCGGGAACGGGAGGCCGAATCGGTCTCCGTGCGAAAACGTAGCGGGACCAACGTGGGGACGCTGCCAATCAGCGAGGTGATAGATCTGATTCGACAAGATATGCCAACAGAACCATTGACCAGTTCATCCGTTCACTGATGGGTAGAACGGTCACTGCCAAACATCGTGTGAACCACCTGATCCGGTTACCCGAAGTCCGGGTGATCGGATCGGAAGGTGAACAACTCGGGATCCTCAAAACGTCCGAGGCGCTCAAGCGGGCCCATGAGGGCGGGTTTGATCTGGTCGAAGTCGCGCCCACCAGCACGCCGCCGGTGTGCCGGATCATGGATTATGGAAAATTCAAGTACGAACAGAGCAAGAAAGAACACAAAACACGTCAGCATCAAAAGTCGACGCAGGTAAAGGAAATCAAGCTTCGTCCGCGAACGGACAAACATGATCTTCAAACCAAAGTGCGCCGGATAGTGGAGTTCTTGGAAGAGGGGATCAAAACCAAAGTGACGGTCATGTTTCGAGGCCGGGAAATGGCGAACCAAAATCTGGGCCGGCAGGCCATGGGAAAGATTCGAGAGGAACTCAAGGATGTGGCAACAATCGAAATGGAGCCGAGGATGGAAGGGCGCAATCTGTATATGATTGTGTCGCCCAAGAATTAAGGGGATGGGGACATGGCACGCATGAAGTTAAAGAGTCATTCGGGAGCAGCGAAACGGTTTAAGCGTACGGGCAGCGGAAAATTCCTGAGGCGAAAGGCGGGGCTGCGACATATCCTGACCACGAAAAACGCCAAACGGAAGAGTCGTCTGGGCGATACGGTGGTGGTCGCCAAACCGGATCAGGCCTCACTGGCCAAGCTCTTACCCTATTCCTGATTTTTTTGAGTGGGCGAACACCGTCACGTGGTGTTTGCTTGGACGAAACGTCTATTCTTGTGTATGTTCAGTAATTCGTTGACACAATAGAGGGACTGATCGACCCAGAATTGTCATTCTGAGCCGAAGGCGAAGAATCTCGTCGTTGCTGACAACAAGCACCCGTAAAAGCAGAGCCTTTCGCAGGTTCTTCGCTTCGCTCAGGACAAGATCAGGATGACAACTGACGCATGTTCTTACGAAAGATGGCTCTTCAATCCATCGACTGAAATTGTCAACGAATTACTGAACGTTTACAATTTCTCCGGGGCGTGACGCAATCGCGCAGCCACCTGAGAGAGACAAATTCAATATAAGGAAGGAGTTCTAAGTCATGCCACGTGTCAAAGGAGGCCCTCAAACCCGTCGCCGCAGAAAGAAGCGGCTGAAATTAGCCAAGGGGCAGTATGGGGGCAGAAGCAAACTATTTCGGACGGCGACGGAATCAGTC
Organism: Nitrospira sp.; assembly: GCA_028819435.1. Classification (GTDB taxonomy): domain Bacteria; phylum Nitrospirota; class Nitrospiria; order Nitrospirales; family UBA8639; genus Bin75. Next base: position 24,983 of record JAPPLK010000023.1, on the reverse strand, counting down.
GATAAAGGCCAGGTCTATGCGTACATCGGCCGGCGACATCGGAAAAGAGATTTCCGGCGACTGTGGATTACCAGGATCTCGGCCGCGGTCAAAGCACACGGACTATCCTATAGCCGGTTTATGCATGAATTGACCAAAGCCAACGTCGGCTTGAACCGGAAGATGCTGTCGGAAATGGCCATTCACGATCCGGAAGGCTTCAAATCCCTGACCGACCTGGCAAAAGCCGCAGCCTGAACCCATCTCAGTAGTGACGAGGATATCCGGTCGATTCCTCGTCACTCCCGTCTCGATTGACGCGCCAGCAGCACCTCGCGAGCGTCATCTTCGCCTCGGCCATGTTGCTTCTGGCGCGATTCATCCATTCCCGTGGGTCATCAGATGAGAAGCGCTCAGGCGGATTCATACACGACCCTTCCCTCCCGCCGAGCAGGTTTAATGATGAGCGCGTGGCTGTTCTTGTACCGTTCCACGTCCTTGGGAGTGACCATGATCGCATCCACCGCGGCACCGACGCCGTGGAGCCTTCGATAGATCTTGGCTGTGAGCCTGCGCAAGTCAACTCCCTGCTTGATGGTGAGCAAGTCAACATCGCTGTGGGGACCCATATCATCGCGGGCGGCGGACCCAAACAGGATGATCTTCTCCGGCCGAGCCACCTCCACAATACGCTGGACGATGTCGTCCAATGTACCTTGGTCAAGCATCATGTTGGTTTTTCGTTGATGAAGTCTCATGGGTATCGAGAAGCCTCACTCCCAATGCCGACGGAACCAATCGGCGAGTATTTCCTCGCTAATCCGATCGTCGGCGACATCTTCCATCATCTGAATCGCATACAAGGGGTCGAAGTTGAGCCGCTCAATTGGCCTGCGCCCGCAGCATCTTGCGATCATCGTGCATAATCTCTTCGCCCAACGCTAACTGCAGTGCAAAGTCGGGATTGTAGGGCGTGAGTAGGATTTATGCAGATAAGATGAGGAAAGCCACTATGCCCAGTCTCCGCGAGACGATGGGTTGCCGAGTATGTCCTGTAACTGTTTCTGCCGGAAATCGGCATAGAGACGAAGTGCCAACTCATCGTGATCACAACTCAATGAAAGCGGACCATCTGGCGTCTGTTCCCAAGACAGTCGACGGGACTTCCTAAGCTCCCGCAGATCGTCACAGACACTACCTTGAGGTGGGGGAAATGGAGTACTGTTCATGGTAATCCTTTGGTGAAAGGTGGATATGAATCGTGTTCAATGCGGCTGGGTATCCTAATCAATGCCCGATCATCTCTTTATAACAAAATCCAGAGATCGAGACTAGCCCTCGAAGCTAAAGGCATAATTCCTCTGATTCGGCTGTTGCACCTTTCCTTGTGTACTGCTACCTTGAAATTTCGGCGTCAGTGGAGGGCTAACAGGTTAGCGAACGAGGGAAAAATGTCTCTATATACGCCGCATGGCCTTACGAATCTTGGTTTTCGTTGACGCTTGCTGTCTTTTTGATTAATGGCATTGCAGATCACATCACATCGTTTTGTACTTTCCTGCTTCCTGCCATCAGCAGGCTTATTCTGATCCCCTGGGCAAAATTAAGACTTCAATATCTCATACCCATAGCAGCGCTATCATACGCCTACTTTGTGTTAGGAGTGGGGATCGGATATACAGCTATGTTGTTGGTTCTGTTTCTGGCAATTTTTTATATTTTTAGCTTGCCGTGGATGGTGATCGGATTACTTTATCGAGGGAGGCTAAGAAAGGCTTTGTTGGGCTTACCTACCCATCAAGAAGACGCGTTCATTAAGGCATCAGACATGGTTGCTGCTAAGGTTGACGCTAAAATCCACTGGAACGAATACAATGAGCAAAATTGAGCGACCACTGGCAGTTTGTCGGAGACCAGTGTTTGGAGTCAGGCGCTTGTATGGTGTTTAAGTATTTGACTTGGCATTAAGTGCCGTATGCCCATTTGAGTGGCAATTCAAAGGCGATGGCGAGCTCGTCAGAACTGAACGAGCGGCCTTCGCATACTTCTTGGCGAAACGTAACGATTTTGTACCAGGGTTTCATTACTCGTCATCTTGGCGGTTGTCTGTTCCGGATCGCAACCGTACCCGTTCGCGTGTCACCACAATGATTGTGCCGTCGTGCATCGCATCCGCATGATGCGCGATGAGATCCCGCATGGCGGCCACCTTCTCTACAATCCGCATCCCGACGAAGCGAACGACGCATGGGTGTGGCAGCCGGCGCACAAAGATCAGTTCGCCGAAGTCCTTGTCTTCTGTGATGAGCACACGCTGTTCCTGAGCAGCCATGGCCAGCAGCACTTCATCGGTTGCACGAGAAAACCCGTCACGGGCAGACACAACGTCGTGGCCAAGGTCGACTAATAATGCGTGCAAGCTTCGGGACGCAGCACACACGTCGAGAAGAAATTTCACAAGGTCTCTCGTATGGGAACACGCTCATACACGTGGTCGCCAGCCAGTGAGCGGTGGGCAAACAGCAGGCACGCTTGGATATCCTCGGCTGCCAGATCCGGATACTCATCGAGAATCATCTCCGCTGTGTCCCCTGCCGCCAGCATTCCCAAGACATGTTCTACCGCAATCCGCATATCGCGAATGATGGGCTTACCGCCAAAGATATCCGCACACACGGTGATACGCTTGAGGAGCTCGGAATGCGCGTTCATGCCTTCCTCCGTGATTTATGATGCGTATAACGTTGAATAACGCCTGACCGAAATCATCCATCCGGCTACCGCGGCGCCGCCAGCAACATGGCGTCGAGCAGGCATTTTCCCTTGCAGCCTTGAGGATAGAGGGCCGATAACACGTTGGCAAGCCGCAGGAAGCCCGGACCGCGCTCCTGCTCAGCCTTGACAGCACACGTAGAGCATTGGTGCGGCCACCTACCTCCACTATGGATACAATCGGCCGGCGACATCGGAAAAGAGATTTCCGGCGACTGTGGATTGCGAGAATCTCGGCCGCGGTCAAAGCGCACGGATTATCCTACAGCCGGTTCATCCATGAGCTGACCAAAGCCAACATCACTTTGAACCGGAAGATGCTGTCGGAGATGGCCATTCACGATCCCGCAGGGTTTAAATCTCTGACCGACCTGGCAAAAGCCGCAGCCTGAACCCATAAAAGAATTTGCGGGTTGGGTACCATCCCCATTTACGAATCGTCCCTACACAACCAGTCCACGTCGAGTTCGAATGCTGAGATGGGGACGGAGATGCCCCAGTTTTCCAGGACTTCGGGGTGGAATTCTCCGATTAATCCGACGGGTTGTCCCTGGCAGAGGATGGTGCCTGCTCGGCCGTTGAGGAAGGAGTCGTGATTCAGGGGTTCGAGTTCGTAGTCCTTCACCAGATAGAACAGCAGCATGTCCAGGCAGGTGTGCACTTCGGAAAAGTTCGCATGAGGATGGGCGATGACGATCGCGAGTCGGACCGCAGTTCGTGACCCGAGTTCCTGGCTCGAATCGGGAATCGCGACTTCGCCGATTTCGAAAAGCCGGTGAGGGTAAAACGCGCGCGGCGAGGCCGTCTCCACGCGCAACAGCGAAGGCAGGATCCAGGACCGGAGACAGGAGAAGCTTTGCGACATGACGTTGTCCACTTCCACCACTTGCTCGTCCTCCGGCAGTCTCATCCGTTCAACCAACTCCTCGTGAGACAACAGAATATTGGAAAAGATCTCCTGGAATCCTTGCCCGACCATGTGTTCGCGAATGTAGTCGGACATCATTTCGAGAGCCGACAACGACCCCACGGTGAATTGGGCCGGCATCACCGGAACAAACGAGTCATACCCGCGGCTGATCGCCACGTCTTCCGCCACGTCCACCGGGTGCATGAGATCGCTGCGATAGTGTGGCAGGCGCACCGCGAGGGTATGGCGACTCGCTTTGACTTCATACCCATAGGCCCGCAGAGTTTGCTGAACGAGTTCAGAGTCGATGGGAAGCCCGAGCGCGGATTCAATGGCTTTCAGCGGAATCTTCTGCACGGCGCTGATGTCGCAGGGGGTTCTGATCGACTTGCCCCATCCCGTGTCATACGGATAGCGCACCTCGACCGGCTCGATGACGGCCCCCCGGTCGGCTAAATTCGTGGCAAAAATGTTCAGGGTCAGGAGAACCATGCGCATATCCGTGCCCGTGACTTCGACCAACAGGTCTGAGTCGCCGGCGTGTACCTGCCCGATGTCCTGGCTGTTGATGATGGGAGGAAAGGATAAAATCTGGCCTTCCGTATCCCACAGTAAGGGCAGCAGGGGCTGGCCGGCGAGAATGGAGCCGTACTCCATGCCTTTGGGATGAACCGTCAGGATTTCCTGAAGCGTGAGTTTTTCGGAAAAGCCAAGGGGCGTGAATCGGGCTTCCGTGGGTTTCACCAATCCATAGGTCACGGGGAAGTGGATCCGGGGAAGACGGTACAACCCCACCGACACGGTTTTTCGTTTATGCCCGTACAGGTCGGCCAGTTTCTCCTGTACCTGAATGAGTTGCGCCAGGCTTTCCTCGGTGACGGTGTACCCCGTAGCCGTGCAGGCTGCCACGTACGGTCGCACCTGATCGAGTCCCTCGGCCACCAGGATGCGTCGTTTGGGTTTGGCCTTGGCGTGCAAAAAAGGATAGGCCAACGGCGATTCCTGTAACTTGATCCGAATCTGCCGGGCGATCCCTTCCACGCTCCACAGGTCCGGTCGGTTGCTGTCCTGAAGTTCGACCCGAATCTCACCGGTGGCGTGGGTCACGTCCTTCAATTCCCCTTTGACCAATGGCAGCCACGACTCGAGTTGTTCGGGCGGAGCCGCTCGACCGAGTAACTCTTCGAAATCTTTCTGAAAAAAGGAAATCGTGGGCATTTACGCAAACCGTCCGCGCAAGGTGCGAACTTTTTCAAGGTCCACGGAAAAAAGTTCGCGAATGTCATGGATGCCCAGGGCCACCATGGCCATGCGGTCCAGGCCCAAGCCCCACGCGATCACGGGCACCGTGACTCCCAGGGGTTGGGTGACTTCGGGCCGGAACAAGCCCGCGCCGCCCAGTTCCATCCAGCCGAGTTTCGGATGACGGACGTGCAGTTCGACGGACGGTTCCGTAAAGGGAAAATAGGCCGGGAAAAACTTGCTCTCCTGCGCCTGCGCCATTTCTTTGGCAAAGATGGTGAGCAGACCCAGCAGCGTGCGAAAATTGATCTCTTCACCCAGCACGATCCCTTCGATCTGAAAGAAATCCGTGGCATGCGTCGCATCCACCTGGTCATAACGGAAACACCGGGCCATGGAGAAATATTTCCCGGGGATCAAGGGGTTCGACGCCAGGGTGCGAGCCGACACGGCCGTGCCCTGGCTTCGCAGGATCAGGCGCCGCGCCCGTTCCGTATCATAGCGGTACCCCCATCCGCTTGAACCGGTGGTCCCGCCGGTCTCGTGGGTGGCGGCCACTTGAGAGAGAAACGGTTCGGCGACCGTCTTGGCATGGGTCGGGGTCTTCACGAAGTACACGTCGTGAATAGCCCGTGCCGGATGGAATTGCGGCATATACAGGGCATCCATGTCCCAGAATTCGGTTTCGACCAGGGGGCCTCGCATCTCCTGAAAGCCCATGCCGACCAATTTGTGTTTGACCAAGTCCAGAAATTCCCTGTACGGATGCCGCCGTCCCGGCGCGACCCGCGGGGGTCGTAGCGTAATGGTGTATTTCCTGAAACGCTTGTTCCGCCATGAGCCGTCCTTGAGCATGTCGGGCGTCAGTTGGGAGACTTCTTCCGCGGAGCCGGCATGACAGCGTTTTGCCACCGCCTTTCCCGTCCTGGTCGGGATGTATTCGCGTTGAATCCGTTCCTCGATCCGAAACGGTTCCTGGGCACTGCCCCGTTTGACCGCGTATTGGCGCAAGAGGGTTTGTTGGTCAGGCGCAAACGAGAGAAGTTCCTGACGGTCCTTCTTCAACTCGTGCAGGAGCACGTGCAGCTTCTCGACAGTGGGACTCAGCGTCTCGGTCGCTTCAATGCGGCCGCCGGCTCCCAAGGCGATGGCACCCTCTTTTTTGAGCAGGCCCAAGGCCCGGCTCAGTTCGGTGGGGGGAAACGCATTCAGACCCTGCAAGTCTTTCACGGTGAACGATCGCCCCTCCTGAGCCTCTTGCCGGCAGGTCCTGATGATCCATTCAGGGGGAGATCCGTCAGCCAGGTACCGATGCCCGACCTCCGTCAACCCCACCCAGGCCGTGGTGACTTCGGAATGGATGCGGACCAGTTCTTTGGCTTGAAGCCACCCCAGGGCCATGCTGACTTGGGACGGCTCTAATTGAGAAAGTTCCTGTAAGGACGAATCGGAAACCGGCTTCTCCCCGGACTGGCTGAATGCCGCCAGCAGGTTGATTTCGAGAGGATGCAAACTATCGTACACAGCCGAGGTCTGCATGGATTTAGTGCGGTTGGAGTTCCCGGGCAACGTTGCGGAACGCGGCAATCGTGTCGGCGTAGTTCGGGCTGTGGAAAATCGCGGACCCCGCGACCAAGACGTTGGCTCCGGCCTTGAGGACCTCGGCGGCGTTCTCGACTTTGATGCCACCGTCCACTTCGAGCAAGGCAGGGCTTCCTGTACGATCGATGAGCTGTCTGGCTCGTCGCAGTTTATCCAAGCAGGCGGGGATAAAGGATTGTCCGCCGAACCCGGGATTGACCGACATGATCAGCACCAGATCCACGTCGGCGACGACCTCTTCGACAGTGCTCAAAGAAGTTGACGGGTTGAGCGTGACCCCGGCCTTGACGCCCTGCTCTTTGATGCTTTGGATCGTGCGATGCAGATGGGGACAGGTTTCCGTATGCACCGTGAGATAGTTGGCTCCGGCTTGGGCAAAGTCGGGAATCACGGCATCCGGATTCGTCACCATGAGATGAACGTCGAGGGGCAAGGCCGTGACTTTTCGCAACGATTCGACAATGGGAGGGCCGATTGTGAGGTTCGGAACGAAATGCCCGTCCATCACGTCCACGTGCAGCAGGTCGGCTCCCGCGGCTTCCACCGCGGCGATCTCGTCGGCCAGGTGCGCGAAGTCCGCGGAAAGAATCGAAGGAGCAATGTGTACGGTCGTGGAACTCATCGTCTACGTTCGTCGAAGTCGTGCGGCAAAGAACCCGTCCATATTGTAACGGAAGCCGGACGTGAGGAAATCTCCGTCCGGATTTGTCAGGGAATGCGCATGTGAAGGAAGCCACCGTGCCGTTGATTCACGGCAAAATTCCGGGTGGTCTTGACAAAAACGAGAAACGACTTGTGTCGTTTCTTCGGGCTCCGTTGAGCACGCACTATAGACCAAGACTCCGCCCGTTCTCAAGTAAGGAGCCACGCGTTCCAGAATGCCTGATTGCCGTTTCCCGTGCCGATTGAGCTGTGCGGAAGTCTTCTGCCATTTCGCTTCGGGATGGCGACGGAGTACGCCTAATCCCGAACAGGGCGCATCCACCAGAATCCGATCGAACGCTTCTTGGGCCTGTAGCCATGGGGAGACACGTTCCGTCTCGTGGGAGAGCTCGTACGTTTCCACGCACGTGATCCTCAGCATGCGCAGATTCGATTCCAGACGTTCAAGGCGACGGGGTTCCGGATCGGTGGCCACAATCTCCCCTTTGTTCTGCATCAACGCCGCGATGTGTGAACATTTGCCTCCGGGAGCCGCACATGCGTCCAGGACGCGCTGACCGGGCTTGATATCCAACAGCAGGGGAATCAACTGGGCAGCCTCGTCCTCGACGTAACACCAGCCCTCCTGTAACACGGGCAAGGCCTGCAACGACCCGCACTTCTCCAGAATAAGCCCTTCGGGGCTGACGGGCGTTCGGGATACCGTATACCCTTCTTCGCCAAGCCTGGTTTCGAGTTGCTCGCGGGAACAGCGGAGCGTGTTGGTGCGTAATGTCAGGGGCGGGATCGTGAGGGTGTGCCGGCACATGGCTTCTGCCGTTTCGAGTCCCCATCGGTCGATCCAGCGTTGCGTCAACCAGTGCGGGCAGGAGTACGTGACGGAGAGCCCGTTCACGGGATTGTGAGCCACGTCAGGCCACTCGATTTCCGCCCGGTCCAAATTCCGAAGGATGCCGTTCACCACCCCGCGCCAGTCCCGGCCTTTGATTCCTTTGGCGAGTTTGACCGATTCGTTCACCGCGGCGGAAATCGGGATGCGATCCAGATACTGCATTTGATAGGCCCCAAGACGGAGGATCGCGGCTACAACCGCGGGCAGCCGGTGAACGGGGCGACTCGCGACGGCGTTCAATTGCCAATCCAATGTCGCCCGGTGGCGGAGCACCCCGTACACGAGTTCAAAAGCCAGGGCCTGGTCTTCATGAGACAGCTTCGCGCGCGCGGCGAAGCGGGCAAACGCCTCATCGGCAAAACAGGTTTCCCGTTCCACGGCCAGAAGAGCTTGAAGGGCCAGGCTTCGGCAGGTCCATGAAGGCATTTCGGATTGTTGATTGTAGATTGTGGATTTCGAATCAGTAATCAGCCGTTTCCCCTTGCCAGATCCGCGGCCAGCTTGATGGCTTCCACGAGACTTTGGGGGTCGGCCTTGCCTTTGCCAACGATGTCATAGGCCGTACCATGATCCACCGAAGTGCGAATGATCGGCAAGCCGACCGTGACGTTCACGCAGCGACCGAATGCGACGGTCTTGAGAGGGATCAGCCCTTGATCGTGATACATGGCCACCACCACGTCATACGCTCCGCGGACCGCGGCGCCGAACAGGGTATCGGCCGGAAGCGGCCCGGATGCTTGAATGCGGGCGCGCCTGGCAAGACGTACGGCCGGCGCAATGCAGTTCTGTTCTTCGTTACCGAACAGCCCGTGCTCGCCCGCGTGGGGGTTGAGGGCCGCCACGCCAATCTGCGGCTTCGGAATCCGGAAATACTCTGTCATGGCGCGATGCGCGAGTCGAATGGCCTGCAATACGCGTGGGGTCGTCAAGGCGTTTGGCACGTCCCGGAGTGCCAGGTGCGTCGTCACAAAGAGAATTTTCAGGGGCCCGCCCATTAACATCATCCCGACCTGTTTGGTGCCCGTCAGGTCGGCGAGAAGTTCCGTATGTCCGGGGTAGGGATACCCGGCAAGGTGAAGGGCTTCTTTATTGATCGGAGCCGTGACCATTCCCGAGACACAGCCGCCCTGCGCCCACCGGACGGCCGTTTTAATGAACTCGACCGAAGCCGCTCCGGGGCCTTGGGCGGGCTGGCCTGCTCGAATGCGACCCAGTGGCGTTTTCAAAGGATCAAACACCGGAACGTGCCCCCTGCGAATGGCTGGCTCTCGTCCGTGATCATCCTCTAAGGGGAGGACCGTGAGGGAAGAGGACAGACGGCGGGTTTCCCGTTGGAGAACCGGAACGGATCCGATGACGATGGGACGACATGCACGCCACACCGCGGGAGACGCCAGTGCCTTGACAATCACCTCAGGACCGATGCCAGCCGCGTCACCCATGGTCACGGCAAGAAAGGGCTTGTGGCGTGTCGGCGTATTCGGCATGGGTTAAACCCGGTTCTTGGCCCGGATCACTTGCATCACCCGTTCCATGATCTCTTGAATCGGCATTCCGGTTTTTTTTGCGATGGCCTGACAGTCCTGAAATTCGGGCCGATGTTTGACGGCTTTGCCTACGCGAACGGTTTTCACCCGGACGCGACCTTGCGGCAGGCGGATCGTTTGCATCGACCGGGGAAGCGTGGTCCGGCTGATAAGTTGGCTTCGCACTCCGAGGGTGGTCGTTTCATGAAAGAGCAGTTGCGTCAGCCGCCCGGCCTGCTCGGGATGGGCCAGGACCGTCAGGATGATCCCCGGCCGGTTGCGCTTCATGATGGTCGGGGTCATGCAAACGTCAAGGGCGCCGTGCTCGAACAGGCGTTCCATGACCGCATCGTACAGTTGCGGGTTCATGTCATCGATGTTGGTTTCCAACAGGATGACCTGATCCGCCTTATACCCCTCTCCCTCCGGGAGAGGGGCAGGGGTGAGGGAGGAGGGGGTGAGGGAAGAAGTGAAGGAAGGCGTGAGGACTGTATCTGCAAGAAACACACGCAACACGTTCGGCCAGTCTGGAGGATCAGCCGTGCCTGCGCCGTATCCGACGGAGCCTGGCACCACGAGCGGTAGCCGGTCAACGTTCTGCGTCAGGGTGGTCAGCAGGGCCATGCCGGTCGGAGTGGTCAATTCCATGGCGGGCCCTTGGGAATAAATGGGATACCCTTTGGCCATTTCGGCAACCGCGGGTCCGGGAACCGGCAACACGCCGTGGGTCGCGTCGATCGTTCCCGACCCCACGTTGACGGCAGACGCGCTAAAGGTTTTCACCCCCAGCTCATGACATCCGAGCAGCCCGCCCACAATATCGACCAGGGCATCGATGGCTCCCACTTCATGAAACGAGACATTGGCGGGATCTTGCCCATGGACCTTTCCTTCCGCCGTGGCCAGGCGTTCGAAGACCGCAAGAGCCTGTTTTTTGACCTGGGGAGGCAAACGGCTCGTGGACAGCAGCCGCCGGATTTGCGTCCAGGAGCGGCGTTTTTCCGTGAACCTGGAAATGACCACGTCCACCTTCGTCGCGTGGATCGCCCCGCGGTGGACTTTTGAGACTTTGAGGCGGTACCCGGAAACAGGAAGGGCCTTGAGACCTTGGCGCAGGGCTCTCGGCGAGAGTCCGACGTCCACGAGAGCCCCCAACGTCATGTCCCCGCTGATACCGGAAAAACAATCAAAGTGAAGATGCACGGCAATCCTTCACGCTTCGTGTAGGGTCCGGCCCCCGTGCCGGACCACTTGACGAGCCACCCGCGTCACGGTATGTAAATATATCGTGGATTGTCAATTTACACTCCGAAATCCCCAATCCAAAATCAAAAATCCGCAATGCAAATAATCCCATCCCGTCTGATCTTTATCAGCCTGCTCACGCTTCTGGCTTTTGTGCTGGCTCCGGCGGCCCTCGATGCCAAACGGAAAAAGCGGACCCCGCCGTCTCCACTCAAGATCGTGGACATCACGACCTCACCCGTGCCGTTTGCTCCGGGTCATGAGCCTATGGTCATCACGGTAACCGTGGAGTTGCCTGAAAAACTGGATCAGTTCGATTTGCTCGAAGTCTCCTCGCTCATCAGTGTGCCGACCAGGCGATCTATTCGATTCCTGGTTAAACGGCAGGCCCTGGATACCGTCGTCATCAAGAACGGCAAGCCTCGTATGACGACCACCCTGCTCTGGGACGGAAAAGACCAGACCCGAAAACATGTACCGCAGGGCACGTATTCCTATGAAGCCAGGGCCAAGTTGATGGCCCATGAGGAAGGATTTGCCAAGGCCAAGATCGTTTCGCCGTTTGCGAGAGGGACGATTGACGTGTCTTCTCCTCAGGCTCTCAGCCCGGCACCCCGCGACTCAGGGACGTGAAGAGAAGCCGGTGGCGACTACGGCCGATCGACCAGGGTGTTGATGCGATGCGCCAGGTGTCCGGCTCCGAACCCATTGTCGATATTCACCACGCCGATTCCGCCGGAACACGTATTCAACATCGTGAGTAGAGGGGCAAGCCCCCCGAAGTGCGCGCCGTAGCCCTGGCTGGTGGGTACGGCAATAAGCGGGGTTTGCACCAGACCGGCCACCACGCTGGGCAGGACGCCGTCCATGCCCGCGACGACAATCAGCGCACGCGCGCGTTGGAGACGGTCCACCTGATCGAACAATCGGTGGACCCCGGCCACTCCCACGTCGAAAATCGTGTGGACGGCGCTCCCCATCGTTATCGCAGTCACCTTGGCTTCTTCCGCGACCGGGATATCCGCTGTGCCGGCGGTCACGATGACGATGTCGCCCCTCAAGGGCTTGGGCGTGGACGGCTGAATGACCACGACTCGCGCCGTTTGATGATACACGGCCTTCCGGCTTACTCGTTTGAGCTCGCGCGCGACGGCGGCATCAGCGCGCGTGGCGAGCACCGGCTGTTTGTGTTTGAGCAGGCCACGGGTCAGCGCGACGATCTGCTTCTCGGTCTTCCCCTCGCACAGGATCGCCTCCGGTAAGCCGTGACGCAACGTGCGATGGTGATCCAGCTTGGCAAATTCCAAATCTTCATAGGGCAGGGTGCGCAGTTGTTCAAGCGCGTCCGCAATCGACGTGGACCCGGCTTGAACGGACCGCAGCAGAGATTCGAGGGCCGAAGGGTGCATGACGGGTAGAGGAGTCAGCGCGAGCGTCCGGAATTTGCGAAAGGGATTTCTTCTTTGGCTGACCGTGACATCAGATCGGCGACGATTTGCCGGGGTGGTTTGTCTTCAAACAACATCGCGTGGACGCCTTGAACAATCGGCATTTCCACCTGAAACTGCCGAGCCAACGCCATGGCGGCTTTGGTGGTCCGAACGCCTTCTGCCACCGTGACCGTTTCATGCAGAATATCCTCCAACCGCCGGCCTTGGCCCAACTGCAATCCCACGGCATGGTTGCGACTCAAGGCACCCGTACAGGTCAGTACCAGATCCCCCAACCCTGAAAGACCGTAGAACGTATGCACGTCGGCCCCGAGCGCGACGCCCAGGCGAATCACCTCGGCCAATCCTCGCGTGATCAGCGCGGCCCGGGCATTCAATCCCAACTCCAAGCCATCCACCACACCGGCTGCAATCGCCATGACGTTTTTGAGCGCCCCTCCCAATTGCGCACCGATCACGTCCGTGCCGGTATACACACGGAAGGACGCGGACATAAACACCGTTTGCAGGTGTGCCGTAAGGCCGGCATCCTGCCCGGCCAACAAAATGGTCGTGGGTTTGTCCCGGCTCACTTCAGCGGCAAAACTGGGCCCCGTGAAGACGGTGATTCCATTTGCCCAGTCGGGCGGCAGCAGTTCATCGAGCACTTGGGACATCAATTGATGCGAATCTTCCTCAATCCCCTTCGACGCCACGACAATCGGAAGCGGTTCGGAAAGAGAAGGGATCAGTTGCCGGACCACCGGTCGCATGGCATGCGAAGGCACAGCCAGTACGATCAGGCCGGTGGCCGCTACCGCGTCCTGAAGAGAATGCGTGGCCGAAAGCGCCTTGGGAAGGGCGATGCCCGGCAAAAACAAGGCATTTTCTCGTTTCAGATTGATGCTCTCGACCACCTCGGTTTCATAGGCCCATAGCTTGACGGTAAGCCCCTGGTTCACCAGATGCCTGGCGAGCGTGGTGCCCCAAGCCCCCGCTCCAATAACCGACGCAGTATGAATGGCAGAGTAAGAAGTCGTCATCACGTTCATTCTTGTAAGGTGAAAACAGGTGCGGGATTATAGGAACGGCTTTTCGGGACTGTCAATTCTGGAGAGAACGAAGCAAGAATTATCCACCATCTGCGTCATACCCGCTTACGTCACCCTAGTCCCTTTCGAATCAGTTGCATTTTACGAGATTTACTGAGTAAAATTGCGAGCTATAATGAGTAAAAAGGAATTCATCCGACCTCATGCGACTGAACTGTTGCGTCGTCTGAATGAACCCCGCCGCTTCCTCCAGGTTGTCGCCGGGGCGCGACAGGTAGGAAAGACCACTCTGATCACACAGGTGGCGGCGAAAACCAGACTACCATATTGTATCGCCAGTGCGGACGAGCCGACGTTACGCGGCCTCGACTGGCTGGAAACCCAGTGGGAGGTTGCGCGGGTACTGGCTGCAAAGGCGGGAAAAGGCGGCGCGCTTTTGGTCCTGGATGAGATACAGAAGATCCCGAACTGGTCAGAAAGCGTCAAACGCCTGTGGGACGAAGATACCCGTTTCCGTAGGCCGCTGAAAGTCGTGTTGCTGGGTTCGGCTCCGCTTCTGATCCAGCGCGGGTTGACCGAGAGCTTGGCAGGCCGGTTCGAGATTCTACCCCTACCGCACTGGAGTTTCCCTGAGATGCGAAGCGCGTTCGGTTGGACGCTGGACATGTACCTCTTTTACGGCGCATACCCCGGCGCTGAACCGTTGACAAGACAACCGGCTCGCTGGTCCCGCTACATTCGAGACTCGCTGATCGAAACGACGATTGCTCGTGATGTCCTGTTACTCTCCCGTGTGGATAAGCCCGCGCTTCTGCGCCGTCTGTTCGAACTTGGCTGCATCTATTCGGGGCAGATTCTGTCTTATACCAAGATGGTGGGGCAACTCCAGGACGCGGGCAACACCGCGACGTTGGCCCACTACCTTGAGTTGTTAGCGGGTGCAGGGATGCTGACCGGTCTGCAAAAGTATGCCGGCTCCGCGGCACGGCAACGAGGATCGAGCCCCAAGCTTCAGGTGTTCAACACGGCGCTGATCACGGCCCAGTCCGGGATGACCCTGGCCGAAGCGCGCGCCAACCGCGAGTTCTGGGGAAGACTGGTGGAATCCGCCGTGGGTGCCCACTTGGTCAACGCATCGGCCGGTGGAGCGTGTCAGGTATTCTATTGGCGTGACCGCAACCGCGAGGTGGATTTCGTCGTCCAGGCGGGCAAACGCATCGTAGCGATCGAAGTGAAGGGCGGACACGCACGCCACGCCCTGCCGGGAATGACCGCTTTTGCCCAAGCCTTTCAGCCGACCAGAAAACTGCTCGTAGGCGGCGACGGGCTTGCCGTGGAAACCTTCCTCTCCATGCCGGTTGAGGATTGGTTACTGACATGACCACTATGACCGAATGCGACTGTTGTCTTAGCACCGCCTATTCCCATGTGCTAGACTTCCCCTCAGCAAGACAAATCGTCAGGTTCGGTTGTCTTAGCACCGCCTATTCCCATGTGCTAGACTGAAGTCATTTGCATAGTCATACCCCGCATAGTTGTCTTAGCACCGCCTATTCCCATGTGCTAGACTTACCAATGTGCAAATTGATATTAGTTCCGTTGTTGTCTTAGCACCGCCTATTCCCATGTGCTAGACTTGCTTAACCGTACAAGACTTGCGCAGCTATTGTTGTCTTAGCACCGCCTATTCCC
This sequence comes from Nitrospira sp., assembly GCA_028819435.1. Lineage (GTDB taxonomy): Bacteria > Nitrospirota > Nitrospiria > Nitrospirales > UBA8639 > Bin75. The sequence continues at coordinate 9,975 of JAPPLK010000023.1, read as the reverse complement.
ATGTGCTAGACTTTTCCGCATCTTGAAATTGATCTCCCAGTCTGTTGTCTTAGCACCGCCTATTCCCATGTGCTAGACTTTCCGGTACGCGGGCGCGGTGCATTACACGAGTTGTCTTAGCACCGCCTATTCCCATGTGCTAGACTTCGGATCTCTGCAAGGCCTTATGTTTGAAGGAGTTTTCTCCGCTGCCAGCGAAGAAAACTCCTTCAAAACAAGTGCAGTTGGTCAACCTTCCCGTCGTTTTTGATTCGGTCTTTAGCATAAAATCGTTTCATGTTAGCGAATTGCTTGTCGGTAATTGTCAGAATATCTACTTTCCCGCCAGGTGGTAACCTGTGTTGGATACGGCTGCCGACGGATTCGGCCTTCTCTCCGGAAGCGCAATATTTCAAATAAATCGAGAATTGTGACATTTCAAAACCGAGGTCAAGCAGGCTGTTGCGAAAGTCCATTGCCTGCTTCCTTTCCTTCTTGGTGCCTACGGGCAAATCGAACATCACAAAGAGCCACATGATTCGATAGGGACTGAGATGCTCCCTGCGCTTCATGAGACTGAACCGTCCTGAGATGCGGGCAAAGCGGGCAACAAAAAATCATCCACTTCGCCAAGGCAGTAACCGGCGAATGAACGACAGACCTTCACCGCTGCCAGTGAGAGAGGTGACGTTTCATCTTTTATGGGAATCGTCAATGTTGTAATCGACGACAGGCTTGCCTTTATTTCCGGTGAGAGATCATGCAGGCGGCAGGCCTTGCTTTGCCAAACACGATAGTCGGCGATCGGACGGAAGGGTTCTACCAGATCATCAACGAGGTTCAGCGGATTTTGAGGGTTCTTGTGGCAGAGGCTGAAACTCGGATGCAGGCCTGCAGCGCTTACCCCGCGAGCCACACAGGCGCGAATGACGGCATAGATATAATTCAGTGACGAATTCAGGCCCATGGCTTCGTGGTCGCGCCGGAAGTCATTGCCGAACAGTCGTTGCCAGTAGATGCGTGCGGCCTGCGCCTCACAATTTTCCGGATCGCCAGATTTCACCATCTTTGCCAGACGAATGAGCTGGATGTTGTTTTTCCCCGCGTGGGTGAGCAAGTCGGCCTGGTTACGGATTTTGGCACGGACGATCTTTTGCCAAGCGCGTTTACGTCGCGGTTCCGACAATTTTGTCTGTGCCCGCATGACTTGGAATTGCCGCCCATAGCCGGCGACCGGCAGGATGAACGAGCTAGGCAGGAAATTCTGCCCGCATATCACCACCATGATATTGCGCTGGCTGAGCTGATCCATGAGTACGGTGGAAATCGAACAACCCTGCCCGCCGACAATCACGGCGAGGATATCATCTAGGGATACTTGTCCGACGAGCTTGTCTTTATCCCTGACCTGCAAAAATCCTCGACTCTTGGCGAGATGCAGGCCGGGCGTGGTGATTTCAACAATCTGCTCGGGCATTATTCTTTCTTTCGTCGGGGCTTGCGCCGCTGTTCATAACTTGCCCGTCCTGCCGGACTGACATGCACTTTGCGGGTTTTGCGTTCCCTAAGTTTGCTGGCTGCTATGTTGAGATACTTGAACGGATTATCGTTGTCGCGATTTCTGGCATCCACGTTTGCTTCGTTATGTGGCGCAAGATTTAGACGACTGGGCTTCGACAGTTTTTGTATCCGCATGATTTGCTTGAGCCCACCTTGCTCAATTTCAATACAGTCATCAATTTGCAGTCGCATGATCAACCGTGCGGTAGGGTGAGGTCTTTTTGTCTGACCGGGCCGAAAATTTTTTTGATTGGCCTCAAAGCGTGAGATAATCTCTCCATCCCAATTGCTGGCTTTTTGGTGACCTTTAGGATACTCGTAAATCTCCATCCCCCAGTTACTATCGCCTTCATAAGCTTTATAGGCCTTGCCGAATTTATCCATGATGGGAATGACGCTCACGGTTTTGGTTCGTCTTAAATGTCTTATTTTTTTGTCCCCTGCAAGACAGGCAACACCGGCTGCTCCCTCCGCATCGAAGGCTTGCAAAAATTCGTGCCGCAAATGTTTATCGCGAATAGCTAGTACATCAGGACGGTTTTTGAAGTCTTTGATTGGCTTGCGCACTACCACCTCAGAAGTCCCATTTCTATCAGGGCCGGAAATGATGCCATACGCCGTGTCGTTGTGCAGTTGGCCATCTGTTGAGTTCTTGTCAAGGTGGTTCCGTTTTGGCTTGTGCGAGACGACAATGTTATCCACTACAGTTTTTACATGATCACGGAAGCCTGGCCACGGATCAATCGGACTTTTGTCGTTCGATCTTTTTTCAAACAGGCGGGGAAGGTTGAGTTTTTCGGCGTGGTTGGCGGCGGTGGAAACCTTTTGCAACATGGCGCGCGAAGTCATGCCAATCACAATTGCATCCACCGCATGATGGCGGTGATCGTCTCGAGTCTTTTTTGTTTCTTGTTTGCGGACCTGTAGGATGTTGTTGAGTCCCCAATGGCTCCGCAACAGAGCAGTGAGCCGCCCCGTCAGTACGTCAATCTTGTTGAATGGACAGATATTCGACAGGTATTCCTTGGCCAGACGTCCGATATAGCGAGTATCATTCAAATGGCGTTCGGTAAAGTCGGAGTAATCGCGTTTCCATATCTCTAGTGCGTCCTTCTGAAAACGCCATCGTTTTGGTTCAGGTAGTTGTTTGGAGCGTTCAAGAATGTCGCCCCATCGGTATCCGTCTGGGCTATTCCCGAATGCCTCAAATGGCGTTCTATTGCCCTTATCGCGATTGGCCTGCCTTGTGCAAATAACCTTGTTAGCTCGGCTGTCGTCTAAGGAGATACTGAATGGAATCAAGTGTTCAATTTCGATCGAGTCACTAAACAAATCTGCTTTGCAAATTTTTTTGCCGGTAAAGGGGCAACAACGACCATTCGGATCACTTTCATCCAACTCCTGCCATAGACGCAACCGCAGACGATTGTCAGAATTGATGGTCTGTCCTCGTTCAAGCAACATCTCATCCAGTTTTTCATTCTTATTTTGATTGTCGGTTTGTTCTTTGTTAATGGCAGCCCGTCCTTCCTTGCCTGCAGGTAAATCCCGAGCAAGCTCAATAGCAATTGATTTTGGGTGACCATAACGATGTATGAGTTCATTAACCACGTGACGGATTTGGTTGAGCGCGATATGCACGGTCGGGTTCGTGACGCCGCCGTAGTATTTCAAATCGTCATGCCTGTCTGCTTCTTGCCTGTCACCGGGGATGATATGGCGACCATCGCCAAACGCTTCACCATAATAGGGCAACTCTGGCAATAATTCACCTCTGCTGGCCCGAATTAAGGGATTGACAAATTCATCCACTTTTCGGGCTACTGCTATTGTGGCGTCCGATTGAATCAGGTAACAGTCACGCATTTTTTGCATCAACAATCTGGAAGCTTTAAGCGATAAGCTAGCCGTTCCTTCTACCAATGGTGCATTCATGCAAGATATCGCAGCGTATTCTGACAAACCATGTTCAGTTATTAGATATTGCACGACCTCTTTGTCGTCATCTGTGCCATCCGTGAGGGTTTTAGCCTTAGTTTTCGCCCGTTCGGCCTCTCTTTTTTGCTGTTCTGGCGTTCCATTCAATATAACGTCGATAAATCCATCTTGCTTATCAAGCGACCAATCATGCCACGCTTTTCCAACATAATCTTCATGCTGCATAATGTTGGAAGTTTGGTTTCCATCAAGGCCATTGCGTTTTGGCGTTTCAAAATTGAAAGCGAAATTCCCTTCGGCTAAATCCATTTGCTTCAAGAGTTTTTTCATCTTATGAAAACTCACTTGAGCATTTTGGGCAGTTGGTCTTTCTTTAAGTGTGGGTCTTTCCATCATATCGACAATCGCATCGCGTGCTGCCGGATAATTTTTCAGAAAACACTTGCCACTACTACTGATCCAGTCCAAGTTATTGATTTCTTGGTAAATTCGGTACCGCTGAAAACTTGGCATGGCTCGAAAAGTGCGCTTTTCATTTGGCAAAAACTGGCATTGGCCGCGCTGTTGCGGTTTGAGTGGACGCTGGATGAAGATGATATTATGAATACGCTCACGTACTTTATCCGTCATCAAGGCAGGATGATGCCTTGCCTGAGCGTGCCATATTTTTTTGAACTCATCTTCGTAAAGTTCGCGCGTCGGATAAACATCATAAAGCTTGCCATTGTCTCCTACACCGGGACGTGCACGGGTTTGTTTGCCATCTTGCTGACGCTGCCATAAAAACGATCCATAAGTCAGGTTGGATTGCGCTGCCAGTTTCTCTAGTGCTCGTTTGCGATTTTCGGCTTCATCCTGCCGTGCCCGTTTTTTGTCCGCTTTCGACAATCCTTTATATGCTTCTGGTGTCATAGGCGGGTCAATTAGGCACATTTGCTCCAGCAACATCCCCACGGATTTGGACACTTTCCCGCTTGTCGTTTCCTCGCTCCGGTCCTTACGATTGCTTTTGAATCCTCTGCGTTGATTGAGATGAAACAAAGCGCGTCCGATATGGTACGGGTCAAGTTTTTGCGATAACGCTTTCGCGCGTAACTCAAGCGGATTGAGGAGTTGAAGGGTCTTGCACTTATTTTCGTCTTTAGGAAAAAGCCCGACCCTTCTCAGGACGTCTAGCAAGAATATCTGCCGTTGCTTAAAACGGTCGCGTCTGCGACGCGCCAAGCGTGCTTCACGGCGATCTGCTTTTAGTGTAGCCTTAGATTTGTCGTCCCGCCCATCATTGAAAATCCGCACACCTGCGTCCTTTACCGCGCAAGGTTCTCCCGCTCCATTGAGTTCCAGCACGCTCCATCCAAGAGAGTTAGTGCCGACATCTAACCCCATTCTATAAGTCACCATCTCAAAAAATCTCTCCTATTTTGTGTTGATTTTATCGAAATTCCTGTATACTCTAACGAGTGCGTTAGCACATGGGAATAGGCGGTTTTCGCTAAGATTAACAAGCGAGAATTCGCAACATTCGGAGGGCGACCTACGGGTCGCCCTTTTTGTATGGCTTCTCTTACACCCTCCCTTCTTCCAGAATCGAAGACGCCGGGTGCACTTTGATTTTCCCCCGTTCTACCTGTGCGAGATCGTACGCCTGCTGAAGTGCCAGCCAGCTCTGCGCGGTTCCCACCAAAGGCTTTTTCTAGCCGCACGGCCATCTCCGGGGAAATCCCGGCTTGGCCGTTCAGGATCCTTGACGGCATGTGCCGGGTAATTCCCAATATCTTTGCGCTGTCAGTCACGGTCAGTCCGAGGGCTTCAAGACAATCCCGTCTGATCGAGCGGCCTGGATGTGGTGATCTGTGAGGAGCATTAGGCATTGGGTCAGATCGACTTAGAATCAGGCATTTGATCCCACGTTTTGTTGTCGAGGACGCGACCTGTCTGTTTCTTGAACACGCCGCCCCACTGCTTAAAGAAAAACGAAACGCCGCTTCGCAGGCAATTGTCGCGGATATCCCGCACCCAATTGGCCTTCATGGGCCGGGCACCGGGTCCTGATTCTCCGCCTACGATCACCCAATCGATTCCTGCCAAGTCCAAGCCACGCAACGGCCCCAGTAATGGTTCGAGAGACAGGAATTTCGTTTGAGCGTTGGCTTCTTTCAGCTTCGCTAATCGGTCGAGCCACTCTATGGATTCGATGCTTGTGCCCAGCCAGATATTCGGCGTCCAAGTGAGTTTAGTGTCGAGTTCCATAACTCGGACCGGGCGCTTGGTGAGCACCTGAAACGTATGTTGGGACGCCTGATTCATGACACGGAACACTGAATCAATAAATGTAGCGGGGACGGATTCGTGGAACAGGTCGCTCATGGAGTTCACGAAAACAATCCGCGGTTTTTTCCATCTGAGTGGCTCTTCCAATACGGACTCGTGAAGGGTGAGGTCGAATCCGTTTCGGTATTTTTCAACGCCCATCGCCTGGAGCCGTGTCGCCATTCGCTCGGCGTAGCAATGCTTGCAGCCGTCACTGATCTTAGTGCAGCCCGTCACTGGATTCCAGGTGGTTTCGGTCCATTCGATGCTCGATTGCGTTGACATGGTTACATGTGCTCCAGGATGTACTCAGCGATCCGCTTAGCAGGACCGATTCCATTGGGGTTTCCCACGCAGAACATAAACTCGAACAATGGGGAATTCTTGGAGTTTTTCAGGGCACGAGATGTCTCCAGAAATCTCGTGCCAAAAAGGGTTCGCAGTTTTTCCTTGTAGATGTCGATCAGGCCGTCGACGCCTGGATTTCTTTGATATTTTATATCTCCAAACAGGTTTCCTTGGGGGTCTTCTTGGTAGAGGTTGTGCCAACTCTCATCTCCAAAAACTTGCGTTAACCGCTTGGTCCATTTGGGTGAAATCGCGTTAGGCTTCCGTGATTTTGGCAACATTCGCGTAATCGCAGATACGGGGAAAAGAATCCAGGTGTCCAGTGCGTTGAAGCTCGCTATCGTTTCGATAGTCGCCCATTTGACCTCCGTGGCGAACGGGTCGAGAAAAAGGACGCCTCGCCAGCTACGCCAGTCTTCGTGAAGGTTGGCTAGGAATTCATTCGCGTCGGAGTGCACGATTTCGATTTTCCTCTTGGAATAAGTTGCTTGCAGGCTTTTCAGCTTCGCAAATCTGTCACGCTTCTTCTCTACAAAAATGAGTTCGTCAAAGGGTTTATTCTCAATCTTTATGGCACGTTCGGCGGAGCCACTTACGAAACCTCGGATATCAACAAGATCCTCTTCACTGGAAAGCTTTAGCTGCCCCGTGCCGGCGAAGGCATCGATGTACATCAGCTTGAACGGGGTGTCTTTTAGTGCGGTCGTATAGACATCCAGATATCTTTCGAGAATGTTCAGCTTCTCAATAGTCCAGCGCCCACCGTACCTTGCTTTGTGTTCGGCTACTTGGTTCGTCATTTCAATTCCATTATCCTCAAACACTTAGTTTCTCGATCATCTACGATCTTAAGAGCAGATCTTCTGTTCTCGCCGAGTTTGAACAGTGAAGAGACGGTGCTGCTGTAGGCTTCGCTCGTTGTCACGTCACTCTCCGCATTGAGGCCACCGGAGAGTTTCTTCCATCCGTCATTGTGCAGATCGTAGGTGTAGTTCTCTTGCTGGTGTCCTTGTCCTCCTCCAGTGTCACCAAGCCAACTGACTGATTGTTCGAGTACTGTTTGTCGGAGTGAGTGTTGGGCTCGATATTCCTGGTGGCGGCGGTTTTTCTTGGTTGTGGCATGTTGACGTGATGTGTAAGAAAGCCTGCTCAGTTCCAGAGAAACGCTGTCTACTGGAACTTGTTATTGTGGCTTCATTCAGCCTGATATTTCTTCTCCAGTTCTTCTTGAGAGAACATCTTAAGAGCATCCGGGAACTGCTCAACAAATAATGTTGCCATAGAATAGAGCCTATATATTTCTTCAGAGGTCTTCTCAAGCGGGAAGTTGCCAAAGTCCTGATGAACGAGACGGTTTCTTTCCCGTCCGATCTCCATGAACGCTTTAATAGAAGACTCGAGGTCATCGTCATTTTCTATTTTCTCCTTCATGTTTTTCTTAAAGGCATCCCCGAAGAGACCAAAAAAATGATTCGCGTTGCTTGCTTCCCAATCGAACCACGTGTGGTACTGGCGGCAGATTGCCTTATTGTTAACGAGCCAAGTGAGGGGATGGTTCTCTGCAGTGACCTGCTTTACAAAGTTGAGCACTGCATTCGTCATGGACTGCTCAAAATAGCTTGCGGCAGCCATTAGCACTACCTTCCTAAAGTTGTTGTCAACGACACTGCGCCACGACACTTCATTGTTTTCTTCCAAGTAGGCCAGAATGGCAGAAAATTCAGTGTGTAGCCCGTCAACAATTGTTTCACACATCAGGTGTTCTCGCCACATTCAATGCACCCACAATTTTCCGTGCTCTGCTCAGTCTCTTCGTGACATTCTTAGTTTGAGTAGTGCCTTCTTGAGATGCCGCAATAAAATCTTCGTCTTCTTTAAGTTCCTCAATCCGTCCAATGTCCAATTCACCGGTGACGAAGCGTCTATTAGCGAATGCCCCCTCACAGGCAGCCGTAAAAACGGCTTCATAGAGTGCAACGTTGAAGCGGTTATTCTTATTTTTGAAAGCGTTCTCCGGCAAGTTGGAGCATGTCTCTAGGAAAGACTCGAAGAGTTTACCAAGATACTCATTGTCTTCGCGGTTCTGCGCTTTACATACGTTGGAAAAATGGTTGAGGAATTTGACCATGGACGGAGCATAGCTATTCCCATCAATAAGTAAGGCAAACCCACGGAGAAGGATCTCAATATCTTTCATATGCACATCTGGCTCAAGATTGCCGAGAATATTTCTCCACTTCTCCTTGCCATTAATGTCGGAGAGCAGGTTATAGAAATCAGAGTGATACATGCTGGTACGAATCTCTTGAGGGCGTAGCGTTACACCGCCTGAGTTGAGTCTGTTGAAGATCTCATAGATTGATGAATCATCATTAGACGGCGAGTTCTGTTTGACGAGGATATTTCTAATTGGTCGTAGATCGAACTGTGTCTTGTAGTCACCAAGCGTGGCGTAGTTCAAACCATTGAATTTGTTTGCGTGATTGGGGAGACTTTCAGACAAACGAAGATTGAAGTTCTGAAAATGCTTATTGTCGTATAATACGTCTTCGGGGATGAGACCCTCTCTCTCGAAGATGGTACGGAGTTTTGCTCGACTTTCCGTTTTGGGGAATCGCATTTTGATAAAGTAGTATATTGACATCAATCGTTGCTGACCATCTATGACCAGAAACTTGTTACGCTCTTGTTCGTAAAGAAAGAGTTGCGGTATTGGCAGACCACGGATAAGCGATTCAATCAACTTAGACGAACGCTTCAAGTCCCAAACGAAGTTTCGCTGAAAACCAGGAATGCTTACTGAACCGGACTCGACAAAATGGTGCAACGTCATGACATTGAAGTCATTAGGGGACACGGTGATATCGTATTCCTCGACTTGCAGTCCATCCTCATCTTCTGCACGATCGTCAACCCAATCTTCTTTGGGTCCAATCTCGTTCATGTGAATCTCCTTGTTGGCGTCGCTAAATAGAAGGCCGGAATGACTCAAGAGTAGTAGAAGAAGCTCAACGACAGTTCAACCTTGTCCACGTCAATTCCTGCGCTTCTGGTTTGTCTAGAGCATCATGGACATTTGCCAGATTCCTTTCCACATTTGCATCGCATCTTACCTTGCCGGGCGTCCTGTTTTAAACCGTTTCTTGGCATGCCCTAACCGCATCTGGCATTGGTTCTTACGTTTCCCCGCTGGTAATTTCTCGACGCTGGTTTATAATTTGACGTGATGAACAATCAAAAGACGTGTCAGGGTTGCGGGCATGAGTCGGCTTCGGAGGCTCGTTTTTGTACGAGTTGCGGGAGGCGGCTGGTTCAGGAGTCGCAGACTGAAGTTCGAGCCAAGGAGATCCTCAATCTTCGGATCTTGTACGCCATGGCGGGGCTGTTGGTGTTGGCTGTGCTGTTTCCGCCGTGGGAGTCGCCGCCCGGGTCTCCTCCTGCTTACCTGGGTATGCATTTTATTCTGTCGCCGCCGGAGCCTGAGGCCGTGGTGAGTCGCATCCTCCAGACCGTAGAACTGGTGACGGTCGCCATTGGCGGGATGTATTTGGCTTGGGTGTTTCGGGAAAAGGCATGAGGAACTCCTGATTTATGGCACCATCGGGTGCAAGGTGCTACAGCTACAACTACCAACGACGAGATTCCTCGCTACGCTCGGAATGACAGCCGCCCTCACCCCGGCCCTCTCCCAAAGGGCGAGGGTGAAAAGCGCCAGGAGGCATGGGCTACTGAAACATCGCCTGCAATTGCTGGGGGCGTTTGATGATTTTCCCCTTGGAATCGATGGTGACGAGGGTGGCTGATCCTTCGACGATCAGGCGTTGGCTGGTTGTTTCCCGG
>JAPPLK010000035.1 GCA_028819435.1 Nitrospira sp. | reverse complement strand
TGAGCGAGGACACAACGCAGCCATGCGCCCGATAGTGCAATAAATCAGAGGTTCCGTTATATCACGTTTCGGGCTGAGCGCTACATCCGATGTTTCCAACCAACCCTCTTGAACTGTTTGGTTCCCTGGGGACCATCTCCATCATTGTCCTCTTGATCCTGCTGGTGTTTTCCGTCCTTTCGTGGGGCATTATCCTGTACAAATGGCGCATGTTCCGGCTGATCAAAACGGAGGAACGACAGTTTCTGCAGGCCTATCAGGAGGAAGACGCACTCAGCGAAAAGGGGTTGCATCTCCTTCAACACGTGGCTGCAGAATTGCCCAATAGCCCCAGCGGTTCAGTGTTGCTTGACGTGTTGAATCGCGTGGGGTCTCTTGCCGGTCACAATACGGGCGACGCCACGGTAGCAGCCAGGAAAACGGGACCTTGGCCGGACCGCCAGTATTTGGACAAGGTCGTACAGTATCTCATCCAGCAACAAATCGCCCGACAGGAAACGTACTTACCCTTCCTGGCCACTACGGGAAACATCACTCCCTTTATCGGGTTATTGGGAACGGTCGTCGGCGTCATTAACGCCTTTCAGCAAATCGGAATCGAGGGTACGGCCAGTATCGCTTCTGTCGCGCCCGGTCTTTCCGAGGCCCTCCTTGCGACCGCTGCAGGACTGTTTGCTGCGATTCCTGCGGTCATCGGATATAATTTCTATCTTGCCCAAATTCGGAAAATCATATTCGGCGTAGAAGCCTTCAGCATTGAATTTCTGAATGCCCTTGACGCGCCTGCGCTTGCCGGCACAAGAGGTCGAAGTCGCTCGTGATTGTTGAACCCCGGAATCGTCGGTTTCTTTCTGAAATCAATATCGTCCCTCTCGTCGACGTGGTTCTTGTGCTGTTGGTAATCTTTATGGTGACGGCGCCGATGTTGCACCGGGGCATTGATATTACACTTCCGCGTTCGCAATCGAATACCGTCGTTCCCATGGAACGTCTCGTGATCACCATTGAACCCGACAAGCGGGTTTACCTGGGGAAAGACCTTGTCACGTTGCTTGACTTGCGAAAACGCCTGGATGAAGCCAAAGCGCTGAACCCTCTCGTGTCGGTCTACCTTCGAGCCGACCGCCACGTTCCCTATGGACGGATCGTCCAAGTCATGGATGAAGTCAAGAGGGTGGGAATCGAGCGCTTGGGCATGGTCACGAACCCCCGGGGGAGTGTGGTGGAGGAAGAGGTCCTCTAGACCCTGCAAGTTGGAATTGTAGATGTTCACTCATTCGTTGACAGAATAGAGGGACTGAACGGGGAGAGCAGGTTTTTTTCCTCCCCTTTGTAAGGGGAGGTCAGGTGGGGTAGAACTGTCTGTCCATGAGGCTTCCAGTCTTCTACCTCCCCTCGCCCCTCCTTACAAAGGAGGGGAAAAAGGCGGGCTGGAAATTGTCAACGAATAACTGAACACATACAGGAATGACGCAATGTCGTATGCGGCGCCTTTCAGTCTCTTGTCATTGCATCTGCCGGATCATGACGAATCGGTGGCAGCACGGCTTAGATGGCCTCTTGCCGGTTCGGCGCTCCTTCATGCGGTCGTGTTCGTCGCGTTACTGGGTCTGCGTTTCGGCTCATCGCTTGAACAGTCCGATGGATCTTACGAGGTCACGCTGGTCACGCTTCCGGAAATCGCGGCATCTCCGGCGACCGCATCGCAGAAAAAGGCCGTGATTCCTCCAAGCAAGGCCGTCAGAACGGACAGTTCCCGGTCTCCGGCGAAGACGAGGGTCCCCGAACGGGCGATGGATGCTCCCATGAGCGTGCCGAAACCGCAGGCCGCGGCCATACCCAAGGTTGTCACCCCGCCGGTTTCAACGGATCCCAGGCCGGTTCTGAAACAGAACGTCGACACGCTTCCCCCTCCGCCCGTGGAGGACGTAAGAGTAGTTCCCGAACCTGAACGGGTGACGGAGTCGCTCGTCAGTGCCCTTGATGACGTGGTTGTGCCAAAGCCGCAAACTCTGCCGTTACCTCAAGAGCCTGCGCCAGTCCGGCCTCCCGTTCCTGCTCCCGTCAAACAGTCGCGTACCGTGGAGAGGGACGTGCCGGCCTTCAAAGCTCCTCCGCAACCGCCGAAATTGGTTGTCAGGAAATCGGCGGAACCCCCCACTCCCGCTCCCGCTCCGAGTGTCGATCTGCTGGCCCCAAAACTGAAGAAGGCCGTCGACGCCACCTCCGTTCCCAGAAAGCCGGAGCAGGTTTCCAAACGCGTGAGCCCGGTCGTCGCACCGGAACGCAGGCAAAAACCTGACGTATCCAAGGCTCCTGAATCACCAGCCATTACCTTACCTTCCCGGGCCCCTCGCTTGGCAGCCGTTGCCCCGCCTGAAACGCGGAAAAAGGAGACCCCATTGCAAACGGTGCGAAAGAGCAGTACTGTGGAGTCGTTGAAGGAGGCGATTCAATCCGTGCGGGTCCCTCAGAGAAATTCCAGGAGCAAGACGGCACCCACAAAGAAAGCGGTGCCGCTCGTTTCCGAAACGGTGTCTCCTGCGAAGCCGGCCGAGGCTCGAAACCAATCGCTCCGCAAGTTCGTGGCCCCTCAGGGTCCGCAGTTAGCCGAGATGCAGGTCCCGGTTTCTTCTGAACCCACGGTTTCCGATTCCGCGTCCGAGCCTGATGCTCCTCTCAGGCAGGAGATCGATGTTTCCATCCCCGATGTGGCAACTTTTGATCCCCAGCCGGGTTCCAAACAAACGAAGAGTGGAGGAGCGCGCGCGCAGGGTCTGTGGCAGGCGGGATTGTGTTCTCCAAAGCATCCCTATTGGAAAAACGTGGAGGCAAGAATTGATAAGATTCACGGAAACATTTACCGGTACCACTATCGCGTTGAGTCCCCGGCTATCCTGACTTTCCGCGTCAAACAAAATGGTCAGGTGACGAATCTGGCCGTCTACCAGTCCTCCGGAAACACAAAATTTGATTCGGTTGCCAAAAAAGCGGTCCTGGCGGCTGTCCCGTTACCGCCTTTTCCCGCGAGCATGACCAAACCCTTTTGTCCGGTCAAACACGTGTTTAAGATTAGGCCGAATTGATGATGAAAAACGCCACCCATTTGATTGTGCTTGCCTTTTGTCTCGTTTTGCCGGTTGCTGTTCATGCGGAGGATGAGAAACCCGAAGTGTTTTTGGAAACGCAACGCTCGGAATTTCAAAAAATTCCCATCTGGATCATGGGGTTCGCCAGAAGTGAGAATCCGCTGGAGGATGACGCCGGAATCGGCAAGCAAGTTGACGCGATTCTTCAGGCTGATTTGCGGCGCACCCACGTGTTCAAGGTCATGAAACGAGCAACGGACGTGCTCCCGCTTTCGAAAGCAGGGTGTCAGGAGAAGGCTCCCATCGTGAAAGCCAAGGCAAGCGCCGCTCCGGTGGTCACCTGGGGACGAATCGGCCGAAAAGATGGAAAATTGTTGTTGGAGGCGTGTGCCTACGATGACGGGGAAACGGATTCGGTTGCGATTGGTAAACGGTACACCGGTAAGCCGATTAACGTGAGGCTCCTGCGGTCGATGGTGCACCGGTGGGCTGATGCCTTGGTTGCGCATTACACGGGGGATCCCGGCATTGCCCGAACCGAGATCATGTATGTATCCGAAGATAAGGCGGGCAGACGGAATCTATACAAGATGGATTACGATGGGTTCGGTCCGAGGCGCGTGACGTCGGAACCCATATTAAGCCTCATGCCGGACTGGTCGCCGGACCGCCGCGCCGTTGTGTATACGACCTACCACGGCAACAATCAGGAAATCGTGCGGCTCGAGTTGGGCAAAAGATTGGGTCAAGGGAACAAACGAACCCTGGTGCCCTCTCAAATCTTGAACATCACTCCGGCGGTTTCCCCGGATGGACGACTGTTAGCGTATGCTTCCGCCAAGGATTCCGCCAAGAAGGCGAACTCCGATATTTTTATGATGAACCTGAGCACGGCAAAGAAAACGCAATTGACCAAGAAGGCCGCAGCGGAATTGTCGCCTACGTGGTCCCCGGATGGACGAGAACTGGCTTTCACCTCAGACCAAACCGGCAGACCACAAATCTACATTATGAGGGCCGACGGCAAAAAGGTCCGCCGGTTGACTTTTGGGGGGCGTTATAATGCCGCGCCGTCTTGGTCTCCACGGGGAGATTGGATCGCCTACGTCTGCCGTTTACCCGGCTATGGGCTGAAGTTGTGCCGCATTTCCGTGGATGGGAAGCGTCGCGTTCAAATAACGAGCGGCCCCCCTAGTGAAATCGATGATTCTCCTTCATGGGCGCCGGATGGCCGTCACCTGGTCTTCAGTTCGACGCGACGCGGGCGGAGTCACATTTTCATGATTCAGTATGATGGCACAGGGTTGGAACAGTTGACGAAGGGCGGGATACACCATAGTTCTCCTGCCTGGTCTCCATTGTCGGAATAATCAGAATCAGGAACTGGAGTGAAAAACCATGTGGATTGATCGTGTTTCTTTCTTGACCTCAACAAACTCAACACGAGTAACCGTTCGTAACCTGAAAATGGGGCTGTGCCTGACCTGTCTGGTCTTCAGCCTGACCTCCTGTGCCCAGCAGTCAGACCTTGCAAAAGTTGAAAAAGACCTCGGGGGAAAAATCACCAAATTGGATCAGGAGAAAAAAGCCTTGGCCCAAGTCCTGAAGGAAGCCAAGCAGGAAATCGCCGATGCCTTGGAGCAGCAAAAGTCCGAGTTAAACCAGGAACTGGTAACGGCCCAGGGGCAATTGAACGAGACAATCGTGAAGGCCCGGGCGCAATTGAACAGTAATTTGCGGAACCTGCGAGAGGAGAGCCTGCCCAAAGCCAAAGGTGATTTGGAAACACAAATACATCAGGTCCGCAGAAACTTTGAGAACGCCGTGAAGCGGCAAGGTCAACGGATCAGTGCGTTGCAGAAGCAGCGGGAACAACGTGAAACGGAATTGTCCGAAAAGATTGACGCCGTGGGACTGCGCCTTGAGCAAGCCTTGAAGCAGCAAGGGCAAACGGTAAAAGACCAGTTCGCCGCGTTTCAAAAGTCATTGGGCGAGTTTAAGAACGCCTTGAACGATGGACAAAAACAGTTTGATCAGGAGGCGAAGCGGGCAAAGAATTCCGAGACGCAAGTCAGACAGGATTTCGACAGGCACATGCAAGTCTTCCGCGCCAAACTCGACGCCGATACGAAGTCGTTGAAGAAGTATTTGGAAACCGAGGTCAAAACGGCAATTGAATCTATCAACGTCGCATTGAATGAAAGCAGCCGGAACTTGAAAGCCGACATTGACGCCCAAGCCGCTCGCTTGTCCGAGTTTAACGTCAAATTGGGCGCTGAACTTACGGACCTGCGACAGACCGATGCGTTGTCCGGCAAGAATATGGAGGCGGTGACACGGTCCCTGGCGCAACTTCGTGACGTGTTGGGGACGACCGGAACTCAACTCGGCACGAAGCTGGACAGCCAGGGCAAAGGGTTGGAACAAACGGCAAAACAGATTGCGCAGTTACAGGGTCAGTATGCGGCGTTGGCCAAAAAAATGGACGCCGACCTGAAGGGCTTGCACGGGTATTTGGACAAGGACGTTCGGCCAAGTTTGGAATCGATCGCCAAAGCGTTCGATCAGGAAAAGAGTCGAGTCTCCCAGGAGTTCATCAAAATCTCGTCCGGTCTCCAACGCGTCGAACAAACAAACGTCTCGAACGTGACCCAAGCTCAAAAGCAATTGGACGTTGAAGCCAAACACGTTCAGGAACTGAGTCAAGCAGTGGCGGGGATGCGAGAGGTATTGGATTCCATGGCCAATATGTTGGGCAATCGCACCGATCAGCACATGAATCAGCTTGGGCAGTTGACGGCACGATTGGCGCAAATGGAGAAAGACCAGGCAGCCGAAGCCGCCAAACAGGCAACAAATACCCAGGCTGTTTCAACCCATCTCAACGAGGTGACGGCGAGCGTGCAGTCGGTCGGGCAATCGTTCGAACAATTCAAGAACCTGATGTCAGCCAAGCTGAAAGACCAGGCCAATCGCATTGAATCCCAGACCCGGCAACTGTCGAACTCGACGGGAGCGTCCGCTGCCGTCTCGAATCTTCAGCAGGGCTTGAAGGCCAACGTCACGCAATTGAATGAATTGACCAAGTCCGTCGCGCAGTTGAAAGAGGTGGTCAGGTCCATGGGTGAAAAGCTGGGGTCCAAGGTGGATGCCCATGAATCCCAACTCATCGAGGTGGAGCAAGCTCTCAAGAAATTCAAGTCATCGGCTGGCCCCACGTCCTCCAAGTCAAAGAAGTAGTCGAACCAAGGGGATTCCGTCACAAAGCGTTGTCTATGGAGTCTGTTGAATCCAGAATCAAAGTCCTCCCGGAATCCGTGGCTTCTCAAATCGCCGCCGGAGAAATCGTCGAACGTCCGGCGTCAGTCGTCAAGGAATTACTCGATAACAGCGTGGATGCCGGCAGTACGGTCGTCTCCCTCGACGTGGTGGACGGCGGGAGGACGCTCATTCGCGTGATCGATGACGGCGAAGGGATGAGTCGAACGGATGCTCCGTTGGCTTGCCAACGATTTGCAACCAGCAAAATCAGTCATCCTGGCGATCTGACGGGCATCGCCACCTATGGATTTCGCGGGGAGGCCTTGCCCAGCATCGCCGCGGTTTCACGCTTTCGCATGCTGACGGCAAGACATCATGCACTGACGGGGACCGCCGTGGTGATTGATGGAACGGGCGTCCAATCGGTCGAAGAGCGAGGCGCCGCCCCGGGGACGCGAATCGAAGTCGAAGAATTGTTTTTCAATACACCGGGACGACGAAAATTTTTGAAGACGACGGCCACGGAGTTCTCCCACGTTGCGCACGTTGTTCAGCAAGCCGCCCTGGTCAACCTTCACGTGCAATTTCGATTGACGCACAATGACCACGTGGTGTTCGACTATCCCAAGGTCGCCACGTTGGAAGATCGATTACTCCAAGTGTATGGCCCGAGACTCATGGACATGATGTTGCCCGTGCATGACGAGCAGGCTGACGTACGCGTGCGTGGCGTGATCGTCAATCCGCATCATGCAAAAACAGGGCGCACGCCACAGGAAACGTTTGTGAATCGACGTCCCGTCAAGAATACGACGATTTCCCATGCCGTGTATGAATCGTATGGCTCTTTTTTACCGAAAGGCCGGCATCCGACGTTTGCACTGATGGTAGAAGTCGCTCCCAACGAGGTGGACGTCAACGTGCATCCATCAAAACGGGAAGTGAAATTTCGCAGCCCGGACTTGATCCATCGAGCGATCAGGGCTGCGGTTCGTGGCCCGTTGCAAAAAGACGTGACGGGGTATTCTGCTCTTTCACCCGGACGCGATGAGCGGGAGGTTGATGTCGCCGAGAAGGAGACGACCGGGGAAAGCGGTGAACGGTTTGTCACGCGGTCGATCCCTTCCATGACGCGCGACGTGCAATCGAGTTCCGGGAATGGACAACACAACGAAGCGGATCAGGTCAAAGAATCACCGGCCCTCTATCAGCTTGAGCCGGAGGTCCGGATTTTCGGACAAATCCATGCCACCTATATCGTCGCGCAAATTGGAGATGAATTGCACGTGCTGGACCAGCATACGATTCACGAACGCGTGCTGTTTGAACGTTTGAGGAGAGGTTGGGAGGGTTGTGATATCCAGACACAATCACTCCTGATTCCCGAACCGGTGGACGTCCCGGTCACGGCGGCTACGAGGTTGACGGAAATCCTGCCGGAGTTGGTCAACGTGGGTCTCGAACTTGAGAGCTTCGGCCCGTCCTCTTTTGTCATTCGATCGGTACCGGCGCTTGTCGGGCAGATGGACTATGGCGCCTTACTCGAAGATATCATCGAGGACCTGTCGGAATGGAACTCCGTGGATTCACTCGAAAAACCGATCCGCTCCGTCCTGGCGTCGATAGCCTGCAAAGGTGCGGTCCAAGCCGGCCGCCGAATGGAGCCGCCGGAAATGAAACACGTGGTGACCGAGTGGCTTCGTGAAGGGAGTCCCATGACCTGCCCCCATGGCCGAAGAATCTCTTTACGGTTTGGCAGTGAGGAACTGCATCGGATTTTTCGGCGTCTATGAATCCACCGTTTGAACGGTGCCGTTCTTCGCACCACAAACTCCGGAATCTCATCGAGACCGCAATCGCGTCACGGCCGCTTGTTGTGCTGGTGGGTCCGACGGCCATCGGCAAGAGTCGAATCGCCATTGAAGTGGCTCAAGCCTTGGGCACGGAGATATTGACCGCGGATTCGACCCAAGTCTATCGAGGCATGAACGTCGGGACGGATACCCCTTCGGAAGAGGACCGGCAAGGTGTCCCCCATCGGCTCATTGACCTGGTGGAACCGGATGAGCCGTTTAACGCCGGGGCATTCCGGCGGCGGGCCCTTCCGGAAATCTCACGTCTGCACGAAAAAGGCCTTCTCCCGTTGGTGGTTGGTGGGACGGGACTCTACGTCCGCGCGTTGTTACACGGGTTATGGCCCGGTCCTCCCAGCGACCACGTTCTTCGCGGGCAACTCGAAGAAGAAGTACGGGTCCGGGGAGGGGAATCGATGTATCAGGAATTGGGTCGCGTGGACCCGGTCACGGCTCGTCGCCTGCATCCGCGCGATACGGTAAAAGTGTTGCGGGCACTGGAAGTGTACCGGCAAACCGGCGCGCCTCTTTCGAAGGCCCACGAACAACACGGCCGGGAAAACATTCCTTTTCAGGCACTCGTGTTGGGGTTGACCATGGAGAGGGTCGCTCTCTATCAACGTATTGATCAGCGAGTCGACGCGGAATTGGCAAAGGGGTTGGTCGAAGAAACCCGGGTCCTGCTGGCCAAGGGATACTCCAGGGGTCTTGTTTCGATGAAAAGTTTGGGCTATCGTCAGATGGCGGGGTACCTGGAAGGAGAATATTCATTCGCCGAAGCGGTGAGGCGATTGAAGCGGGACACCCGTCATTTTGCGAAACGGCAAATGACGTGGTTCAGAAAAGAATCCGGTCTGGCGTGGGTCGAGGTACACGCGGACGAGTCCGTTTCATCGGTTGCTCGGCGCATCCTCTCGCTGATTGAAGGTTTCGTACACAAACTTCGAGCGTAATCGATAAGGATAAAGCCTGTGCCAGCACAACCACGTGCCGACGTTGCCGTCATTGGAGGCAGCGGCTTGTACGAGATGGAAGGTCTGGAAAACGTGCGGGAAACGCGCGTGCGCACTCCCTTCGGCCACCCTTCGGATGCCGTGATGCTGGGAACGTTGTCCGGCAAGCGCGTGGCGTTTCTCTCTCGTCATGGACGAGGGCATCGCATCATTCCCTCCATGATCAACTATCGGGCAAACGTGTACGCCCTCAAATCACTCGGTGTGACGCGGATTTTATCCGTCAGTGCGGTGGGGAGTATGAAAGAAGACATCCACCCCGGTCACGTGGTGCTTCCCGATCAATTTATCGACCGGACAACCAAGCGGAGCAGCACGTTCTTCGATCGGGGGCTTGTGGCTCACGTGACGTTTGCCGACCCCATTTGTCATCCCTTGGCTGATGTCCTGTGCGAGTCAGCCCGGTCAACGGGTGCCACGTTTCACGTAGGCGGAACGTATCTCTGTATCGAGGGGCCGCAGTTTTCCACGAAAGCGGAATCCTTGTTGTATCGACAATGGGACGTGGACGTCATCGGGATGACCAATGCGACGGAAGCCAAGCTCGCGAGGGAAGCGGAAATCTGTTATGCAACCTTGGCCCTGGTCACGGATTACGATTGCTGGCACCAGGGTGAGGAGCCCGTCTCCGTCGAAGCGATTTTGAGCGTGATGCACGCGAACGTGGCCCAGGCCAAAACGCTGCTCCGGGACGCCATTCAACGGACTGGGGGAGCAAGAGCCTGTCCATGTGCGACGGCGCTTCGGCAGACCATCGTCACGGCGCCGCAAGCCGTGACGGCCTCCGTGAAGCGGCGTTACGGTCTCTTTTTGAAACCAGCCAAAACATCGAACGGGAGCAGGTAACATGGGTAGATTGTTGGTTGTAGGTTCCGTGGCGTTTGATACGGTTCGCACGCCTTTCGGGGAGGCCACGGAAGTATTGGGAGGCTCGGCCACGTATTTTTCCACGGCCGCCAGTTTTTTCACTGACGTCGATTTGATTGCGGTCGTAGGAGAAGATTTTCCTGATGAATACGTCACCTTTTTGAAGAGTCGCGGGATCGACGTGTCCGGGCTCGAACGCCGTAGTGGCAAGACCTTTCGCTGGCGAGGGGAATATACGTATCAACTGAATGAAGCCCATACGCTTGATACCCAACTCAACGTGCTGGAGTCCTTCCGTCCTAAAATTCCCGATCACTATCGAACTCCTGACGCGTTGTTCCTGGGGAATATCGATCCCGAGCTTCAAATGGACGTCCTGAATCAAGTCGAACGGCCACGAATTGTCGCCTGTGACACCATGAACTTTTGGATTCATGGGAAGCGCGACGCCCTATGGAAGGTGTTGGAAAAGATCGACGTGCTTGTCATCAACGACGGGGAAGCGCGTGAACTTGGTCAGGATTTCAGCCTCGTTAAAGTTGCAAAAGACGTTCTGGCGCGCGGGCCCAAATATTTCATTATTAAACGTGGAGAGTATGGCGTCTTGATGTTTCATGAAAAAGGCGTCTTTGGCGCACCGGCGTTCCCGTTGGAAATGGTAAAAGATCCGACCGGCGCCGGTGATACGTTCGCAGGCGGTTTTATGGGACACCTCTCGTCGACGGGAGATTTCTCCGATGCCGGTTTGAGGCGGGCCATTATTTTCGGAAGCGTGATGGCTTCATTTACCGTTGAGGGCTTCAGTCTCGACCGCTTGCGGCCACTGGAATATCAGGACATCGAAACCCGTTTCCGGGACTTCAAGCGTCTGACTCATTTCGAGGATCTTTCGTGAGAACTCAAGCAATATGGCGTCGCTAGGCAACAAGTTACAAACCGCTCGTGAAACTCAAGGGTTAACGCTTGAGCAGATGGTCTCAAGGACCCGGATCCCAGAGTCGTATTTGAGAGCCTTGGAGGCGGATTCTCTTGAGCAGTTGCCCGAACGCGTTTTCACCAAAGGTTTTGTCCGGGCCTATGCCCGTTCGCTTGAACTCGACGAAGAAGAATGTCTGCGGTTGTTTGACGAAGGCTCCGCTTCGTTCTACCAAAAAGAAAAAGAGGGCGAAGAGATACGGAAAAGATTTCTGCGCAAGGAAGACGTGCAGAAAGAGAGAACCAGCCGCGCCATGGTTGTTCTTCTCGTTGGAGGGCTTCTCCTGCTGGGAGGGATCGTGTTACTCCAACAACAATCACCTTCAATCTCCATCTTTTCCCGGTTTTCGCAACAGCCCGTTGCACCGCAAGACGAGGTTGTCTCGAAACCGGGTCGTGCAAACGAAGTCGTGAGTCAACCTTCTTCGGCGATCGCACCACAAGATGGCGACTCAAGCGTCGCAACCACAGAGCCGGCACTAGAGACGGACGTCGGCGGGACATCCACGCCTGCCTCCGCTACGGATTCGGAAAATATGGTTCTTGAAATACGGACGCTGGACATGACTTGGGCCGTGATTCGTTCAGATGAAGATAAACCCCAGGAAGTCTTATTGCGGGCTGGTGAGGTTATACGCCGGCGAGCCCGCGATCGGTTTCTGTTGACGCTTGGGAACGCCGGCGGGGTCGAAGTCCGCCTTAATGGCCAATTGCAGGGGCCGTTCGGTGAACCCGGGGCCGTGGTGAGGGACGTGGAATTAAGACCGCCACGACCACCTGGGATTCTTGACAGGGAAAATCCACATTGATATGTTCAATCCAAGCAGCCTTCCAGACAGGGGATGCAACGTGGACTTATTATCAAAGGAGGGATTCATGAAGCGGTTTGTAGCCATTTGTAGTTTGTTGACGGCATTTGCCTTCGTCGGCGGCGACTTGGCGTTTGCCGGTGCCGAAAAGGACCCCCTGAAACCACGGGTTCCGAAGGCAGAGCGCGGAAAAGCCAAGAAAATTAAACCACCCGCCGAGTTGTACAAGAAAACGAAAAAGGCCTCCGACGAGATCGTTGCCGAAGGCAAGAAGATTTTTGAAGGGAAGGGTACCTGCGTCAATTGTCACGGGAAGAAGGGTGACGGCACCGGCCCGGCCGGAAAAGTGTTGAATCCCGGCCCGCGGAACTTTACCAACTGCAAATTCCACAAGAAGCGGAAAGATGGTGAATTGTTCTGGATTATCAAGAACGGCAGCCCGGGGACGGGCATGGTGTCCATGATTCCGGCGACCATCACGGAAGAAGAAGCGTGGAAGGTGTTGGCTTACGAGCGTAGCTTCTGTAAGAAATGGCGCAAAAAATAAGTAGTCCCGTTATTTGAGTAACTGCAAAAGCCCCGTTCAGGGTTGGACCTGAACGGGGCTTTTTCTCTTGACTGAACGTGCAACCTTTACCTCGACTTCCTTCATTCAAATCCCTGGGCAGGGGACTGCTGGTCGTGACCGTGGGCCTGATGAGTTGGGTCGCCAATTCAGCCCCTGGTCTGGCAGAAGAGGTGCAACCCTTACGGTCGAGGGTCCCCGTGAGTGAGAGAACATGGGCCAGAAAGTTGGTTCCGCCGTTCGGTTCCACGAAAACGGCTTCTCCCGAGATCGTGGAACAGGGAAGAGTCCTGTATGAAGGAAGAGGGGTCTGTGTGTCGTGTCATGGAAAAACCGGCTTGGGAGATGGTCCGGTCGGCAGGCGTTTACAGCCCGGTCCGCGGAACTTCACCAACTGCAAATTTCATAAGAAACGCAAAGATGGCGAATTGTTCTGGATCATCAAGAACGGCAGCCCCGGGACGGGCATGGTGCCGATGATTCCAGTGACGATTACCGAGGAAGAAGCCTGGAAAATTTTGGCCTATGAACGAAGTTTCTGCGAAGACTGGCAGCGCCGCGCGCGGTGACGACCTCCGGTTGACACCCGTGGGAACCGTTGACTAGACTCGATTGTTCAAGCATTGGAATTGTCCAATGCCTGTTCTGGGCGAAGGCTGAGGACAACCACAGGGGGTTGTCCCTACAAGACGAAGGCATCATGAAAATCGTAGGGGATGGTTGGATCCTGCCCTGAGCGTAGTCGAAGGGTGTTGAGGAGAAAGCAAGAATGGCAAAAAAACGAACGCAAGAGGAAGATAAGGCAATCCTTGAAAAAAAAGTCAAGGAAAGGCGCGCTGGCAACGAAAATCCCGAGGGCGACCCTGACGCACGACAGTTGCGAAAGCGCCTCAAACGGGTCCAGCGAAAAATTCGTCTCAGGACGTCACGGATAGCCACGGCCGCCGGAAACAAAGCCAAAGCGGCCTAACGGCGAAACACGGGTGGAAAGGGGAACGTTCATGACTGATGACGTGCAATCTGGCGCCGAAGATGCTCAAACGCCAGATGAGGATACCGAAGCCGTCTCGCAGGATGAAGTGACGGATGAATACGTGGACGCCGTCTCGGAATCCTTGATGGAAGGCGACACCGTTGCGACGGCGGAGAACGCGGACGGGGAAGGCGAGGAACAGGCGGAGGAGGAAGAACCTGAAATAGAAGAAGAGAAGGTCAAAGATGAAATCGATATCCAAGTCGACCTTCTCCAGGACCCGGATTGGGTCGTCAGGCGTGAAGCCGTCGTCACCCTTGGTGAAATGGGCGACGAACGGTGCGTGGAACCCCTCGTCAGGGCGTTGCGCGACGGAGATTGGCAGGTCCGGGAAGCGGCCGTTGAAGCGATCGCTGAAGTGGGTTCTCCCGCCGTCGAGTTGTTGATCCGGTACATGCGTGATTGGGAGGCCCGGAAGTACGTGATCCAGGCCATGGGGAAAATCAACGACGAGCGGGTCCTGGATCCCCTGATGTCGATGCTGCACAACGACGAGTTCAAGGATGACGCCACGAGAGCCCTTATTGACCTGGGGAAACCCGCCGTGCCCAAATTGATTGCGGCCTTGACCGACAGGGAAGAGTTCGTGCGCAAGCAGGCTATTCTGGCGCTCGGTGAGATTAAGGACTCAGAAGCCGTCGATCCCTTGATCGCCATGTTGCAGGATCAGGATTGGCTGACGCGCCTGACGGCGGCCGCCGCCTTGGAACAAGTCGGAGATTTGCGTGGCAGGGACGCGATCAAACCGTTGATGAAGGATCCTGACCTCGTCGTTCGGCTACGGGTCGAACGGATACTGGCTGCGTGGAAAAAAGAGCCGGCCAGCGCCTGACCCCCTCACCCCAGCCCCCCTCACCCCAGCCCTCTCCCACCGGGGGAGAGGGTGTAGGAGGCCCCTGTGCCTGTCCGGTTCCGCCCAACCGTACGCACGCTCACGACTGCGACAGGAGGGCTTCCAGCTTTTCCTGCGCTTCCTCCCAGGTGTCCAGGGAGACGGCTTGGCCATCGGCCAAGGATCGTCGAAGATCCCCTATGTTTGCCATAGTATCGAGCAGTGCGTCCGAAGTGTCTCCGCCAGGGCTTATTTTGATGGCTTCTTCCAGGTAATCAAGCGTTTTCTCCAGTTCGGCAATGGCTTCATCAGTGTTGTCGTTCAGGATTTGTGACTTGCCGCTCAAAAAACCGGACGTGGCCTGCAACACTTTTTTTTGAACGAGCAAATCCGATTCGACGAGGCCGACCGTTTGATCCACCACTTCTTGCGATAATTCCTGGAATTGTTTTTGAATTTCCTCGGGTGGTTGTCGCCCAAGGTACATTCCTGCCCAAAAAGCGGCCCCCAACAGCAGGACGATTGCCAGAACTTTTTTCCCCGTGTGGCGTCTCTCCATAGGATGCATCTCCCTCTCAGGTCCTCAATTATAGACCTCGCAGACGGGTAATAAAAGAGGGTAGATTTTCTCTGAAAACGGAAACTGAAGGAGTGGTCAGGCGTTCCCGACGGGGGGGTCGGTTTTGCCCAGGACCTTGGAGGATTCGATGGCAAAGCGGTCACCCACGATCCGGGCCACGCGGTTCATATAGTCAGTCAGGGCTTCAACCTGATCCGGCCTCAGGTCCCGTCGAAATTGTGGGAGCAGCCCCCACCGGGTTTCAAATTCCTCACCGGAAATCGAGGTCACCACGCTGATCAGTTTGATCATGCGGGTGCCGGAAGGATCGGTAGAAGGACTTGAGGATTGACCTGCCTCCCTGGGCTGCGTTTCCAGAGACGATTCGGTTTCAGGTTCCGGTGTTTTTCCTTCAAAGAGCGCGGTCAACGCAGGGATTACGGCGCCGATACAGAGGGTGGTCGTCGATATGATGGCCTGGTTATTGACGGCGCCGGCCCGTCCGGCCACGCGTTCGCCCACGTGTTGGATAAAAGCATTTCGTTCTTTGCTGTCTTCCGAATGCACGAATTTGTACGCTTCGTAGGTCTCGCGGCTTTCAGCCACGGCCCGGCCGATGGCCACGACGATTTCCTGTTCATCGATCTGAGCGGAACTCAGCGAGGGCGCCAACAGGGTTTTGAGCCGTTCACTCACGTGATCTTCCAGGCTGTTCATAAATTCGGGTTGCTGTTGGATGGAAACGTGGAACGCGGAGATGCGGTCCACCAGGTTGAACAGGACCTTCAGGAATTCCAGGTAAATCTCCCATTCCTGCTTTTGACTGAACGTGGACGTCGCGGCCGGATCGCTTCGTTTAATCAGCGTCACGGATTCCCGGCACACGTCCAGGATGGTGTTCGACAAGTCCTTGAGAATGGGTTCGTGTTCTTGGATGGAATGTTTCATGAATTGGAAAGCCTGGGGCGTATCTAACAAATGGAGGGACGGCTTCGCAAGTGTTCCGGCCTGAGGGAAACCGTGTCGAGTGACGGTCAAGCGCGGCATTGCGTGGGGGCAGGCCCTATGTTATACACGGAGTGGGCATCGTGGTATGAAAAGAGCCAACGGCACCACGAATTCAGAGTCTTTCGCTTCTAGCCACCACCCAAGGTGCCCCTTTTCATCCCTTCGTGTGCGGTGGTAAACCTACATGAGGGATTCCCATGAATCGATTTCCCGCATACCCGTGATGGACTCCGTTAATGCCGATTCCAAAGTCTACGTATTGAAGCGTGCCGAGGCGCCGCTCAAACCTCTTTCCCGCGATTACGCGCAGGAACTGAATCCCCAGCAACTCGCCGCGGTGGAAGTCGTCGAGGGTCCGGCGTTGGTCATTGCCGGTGCCGGCAGCGGCAAAACCCGGGTCCTCGTGTATCGCGTGGCCAGGCTGATCGATGCGGGTATCGATCCGGCCTCCATCCTGCTGTTGACGTTCACGCGAAAGGCGGCCCAGGAAATGTTAGGGCGAGTGGGCCTGCTGATCGGCCCGAAAAGCGACCGGGTCATGGGAGGGACGTTTCACTCCGTGGCCAACGCGATGCTCCGGCGTTACGGCCAAACCATCGGCCTGGAGCCGGGATTCACGATTTTGGATCGCGGCGATTCCGAAGACCTGATCAACCTCGTTCGCGTTCAATCCGGTCTCACTGAGACAGGAAAGCGCTTTCCCCGCAAGAAGACGATTGCTGACCTGTTCAGCAAATGTGCCAATACCATGCAACCCCTCGAGCACGTCCTCTTGAACGAATACAGTCATTTTGGAGAATTTCTCGGTGATCTGACCAAATTGCACGAAGCGTATGAATCCACCAAGCGCCAGCGGCAGTTGGTCGATTATGATGATCTGCTGACCCGTCTCCTGGAACTGCTGACGCTGGATGAGCGCGCCCGGCGGATGATCTCGGAAACGTATCGCTTTATTTTGGTAGACGAGTACCAGGATACCAACCGGCTCCAAGCGGACGTGGTGCGGAACCTCGCCGCCACTCATGAGAACGTGATGGCCGTTGGGGATGATTCGCAGTCGATCTATTCGTTCCGCGGCGCCACGGTTCGGAACATCATGGAATTTCCAGAGTTGTTTCCGGGAACCCGGGTTTTCAAGCTGGAAGAGAATTACCGGAGCACGCAACCCATCCTGGCGTTGGCCAACGAGATCATTCAAGGCGCAACGGAACAATACAGTAAAACGTTGTTTACCCGGAAAGAGCAGGGCGAACGACCGGCCCTGGTCCAAACAATCGGGGAGGGTCCGCAGTCCCGGTTCGTGGCGCAGAAAATCCTGGAGTTGCGGGAAGAGGGCGTGCCGTTGACTGACGTCGCGGTCCTGTTTCGCTCCAGTTTTCATGCCTTTGATTTGGAAATCGAGTTGGCCAAACGGGACCTTCCGTTTGTCAAACGAGGCGGATTCAAATTTCTCGAGACCGCGCACATCAAGGACGTGCTGGCCCATTTGCGCGTCGTCCACAACCCCCTGGATACCGTCAGTTGGAACCGTTCGTTGCTGTTGGTTGACGGGGTGGGACAAAAGCGGGCGAGGGACCTGATTGCCCAACTGGCAAGCAGTGAGGCGCCGCATGAAACGTTGCGGCAAGGAGGCGGGCGGACCGCGTTGGGGTTGAACAACCTGGCGGCGGCCTTGGAATCAGTCGGCAGCGTCGAGGATGGATCGCCTCCCGATCAGGTCAATCGTCTCCTGGAATACTATTATCCGATCCTCAAGGAGCAGTACGACGACTATCCGAAACGCATCCGTGATCTGGAGCATCTCCTGGTGATGGCGGAGCGTTATCAGGATTTGGAAGGGTTTCTTGCCGACGTGACGCTCGAACCACCGGATGAAAGCGTGACGGGTATCGAAGCCCCGGACCGCGATGATGAACGGCTCGTGTTATCCACCATCCATTCCGCCAAGGGGCTGGAATGGCGATGCGTGTTTGTCATCTGGCTCGTGGACGGACGGTTCCCGTCTTCCTATTCATTTCTGGCCGATGACGAACTCGAAGAGGAACGGCGGCTGCTTTACGTCGCAGTGACGAGGGCCAAGCAGCATCTGTACTTGACGTTTCCCGTGCAGGTCTATGATAAAGTCACGGGGTCGGTGCTCTCGAAACCGTCACGATTTCTCGATGACGTGTCCGCTTCCCTGGTCGAACCCTGGAACGTGGTTGAAGATAGCGAACCCTGGAGATAAACAATTGTGATGACGGGAACAATGAAATGGATTCTCGCGGTACTCTTGTTGGGGGTTGTATTGGGCCTGACCAGGTTTGCCCATAGCGCTCCGGGTCCCGACCGGAACGTCAATACCTGGCTGAACCTGATTGATCAAGCCGAAGCCTTGCGCCTGCCGACGGGGTTTCTCAAGGAGATCGACCCTGATTTTGTCACGGTGACGTTCGAAGATCTGCGAACCTATGCCGCTGAATATCATCCGGAAGATCATCGCATGATCTTGAGCTTGCGGTTATCGTTCAACAAGGCCGGTGGGGCATTGATGGACCTGGAGCATATGACCCACCATGACGTCAGTCTCCTGTATCATGAACTCTTCCATGCCTACCTGGATTACCTGTTCAATGGCCCGGGCCCCGGGAAGTTGAGTCCCCAGGCCAATCACGTCCTGTCGTTCGCCCGCGAGCAAATGCGCTGCCATTACCGTTTTGTGCGCATCAATCCAATTCGCCAGCGGAGGGACATGACGGAAATCCGGTTTCTTTCCCTAGAGGATTCGTGGGAGGTCTTGAACGAAACCTGGGCGGTCTTTGTCGGATGGCAAATCTGGACGAAACTGGAACAGCAGCCCAACGGAGTCGGCCCATGGACCAATCCCTTGATCGAGGCGTGGGCAACGTTGCTGTCCGAGGCCAATACGGGCGGAGAATTACTCGGTTATTACGAACCGGACGACCCGGAGGAACGCCGGGTGGCGCGCAAACGGTTTATTGCGCCCTCCAACGGCCTGACCCCGGAAGGAGCCGAACTCCTGCTGGCCGTCGTATTGGAAGAACCCAATGCCGTGGTTAAGGAGGGAGGTGCCGTCATCAAGACCACCAAAGATACCACCGCCGAAGCCCTCTCGTGTGATTAGTGTAGGGGACGGCCTGCGTGCCGTCCCGCTTGATTCGGGTCATTCCGCGAAGGACAACCACAGGGGTCCCTACACCAGGGAGGCATCAGGCACCTCGTAGGGGACGGCCCCCGTGCCGTCCCGCCGTAATCCGACAATCGTTGCTGGACAAGCAACATTCAAAGATGGTAGCGTCGCTTCAGCTATACTTCAGTTCAGCTTTGCGCCGAAACAAAGGCGCCTGTAGCTCAGTGGATAGAGCACTGGCCTCCGGAGCCAGGTGCCGCAGGTTCAAATCCTGCCAGGCGCGCCATGACATCTCACCTCTTGAGTGGGTCGTTAGCTCAGCTGGTAGAGCAGCTGACTCTTAATCAGCGGGCCACAGGTTCGATCCCTGTACGACCCACCATTTTTTCTCGGTTCTCTCTCAAAACACGGAAGCGGGCAGGAAATCCTGCCCGCTTCCGTGTTCCGATTTCCCGTACAGGAATAGCTGGACGTTACATGTTTCCCTTGAGCATCTTGACGTGGCCCAGCAGGATTTTTGAATTCTGAATGTCGGGGTTGTCTTTGCCGAGGTCTTGGGCTTTCTTAAATTCCATGGCGGCTTCCTTGTGCTTATCCGTCTTGTCCAATGCCAGCGCCAGGTTGTAATGCGCTTCCGCTGAATTCGGGTCGGCCTCGACTGCCTTTTGAAAATGACCGAGCGCCACGTCCCAATGCTCCTGGTTATAATGCTCGATGCCCTCGTTGTTTGCGGCATGGGCTTTGGAGTCAGCAGCGGCCATGAGCGCCGGTGGGCCGCCGGCAACGGCCGTCCCGACTCCGAATCCCACCATGGCGATGAATGCGATGAAAGAAGCACAAAGCAGCAATCTATAGAAATGATTCATCACGAAACCTCCTGTTTGAAATGTCAATGAACACGCACAATGTTATATCACATGCAGGCACCCCGCCTGCACGTGAAGGGATGAAAATGGGAGCATTGGCGGAGGGCAGGCACAGGGACCTGCCCCTACAAATAATACGGGCTCTCCCCAGCCCGTAGGGGACGGCCCCCGTGCCGTCCCGAATGGATGGTGCCGCTACACCAGAGGGAACCGGACATTCATTTTCGTATCAATGACGGCTTCGGTTCCTTTCTTACCAATAAATAAATCGATACGGTCCATAAAATCCGTACGGGCCCCAGTAGGGTCCGGCGGCCCAGTAAGGATAGCCGTAATAGGGAAAGCCGTAGCGCCCAAACCTGGGCGGCAGTTGCATGGCCTCAGGCCACACTTTGAGGAATTGGATGGTGACCGTCGGATACGTATAGTCCATTTCATCAAGCAACTCGGTGGTTGCGCCCGAAATTTTCCCGACGATCGTGATTCGGGTGCCATTCGGTACGGTGGCCGGATCCAAAAAATCGGTTTGAAACGCAAGAAAGCGTCCTTGGGATTTCGTGCGATCCATGGCAGGTTCGTGATTCCTGCCAGTCGGAAGCTGCAGCACGGTCAGTCGGGTATGTTCCTTGAGGCGTGTGGCATCCAGGACTTCACCGCCCAGGACAATGACCTTTCCCTGATGAGAGGTAGGCTTTTCTTTGACCTGCGCAAACGAAAGCGTCTGGTTAACCTGCTTTTCGATATCCAGCGGGATAATCGACTGTCCGGCACAGGCCGGAAGTAACAAGAACGCTACCGGGAGAAAGCCGAAACGGGTCATGGATGGTTTCCCCTTCATGGGAACGCGTTTCTGAACAGAGTTCCTGACCTGCATAATTAAGCCTACTCCCCCTGTTGTCTTTTCTCAAGCCTTGCAAGAAGAAGACTGACAATAAGCGCCGTCTATCTTGATGCCAAAGGTGCTTTGACCAATGACATGAGAAATATCAACGCAATCGCGAGCAGGACGATGGTCATATCTGTTGCTGCCGGAGACGTAAAGTTCTCTTTGTGAGCATGGAGGTGAGCAAACGTGGCAATGAGCAAGACCGCACCCGTTCCCCCGCGTAACCATTGTCCCTGCAGGTTCCATCTCTGAGCCATGATGGCGATAAACAGTACGAGACCCAGGCTAAGCCAGAATACTGCAGGCAGTGCTGCGGAGGATAACGTGCCCGTCACACTGCCGAGCAAGGCAAGGGAAAGTGCAAACGGTGTTCCCCAAACTATGCTGGTCCAGGCAGCTTCAAGTTGTGGAGCCGGTCTCGCTTTTTCACGCCGCTTGAGAAGATAAATCTTGAATCCCGAGGAAATAATATAAGCGAGCGCAACGCCGAAAAGGGTGTAAGCGGCTTTGACCGGAAGACCGCCGAACGATCCAAAATGGAGCGGATAAATTGAGGCGATGACCTGTTGGCCAATTTTCCCATCGGCCATGCCGACGGATTCAATAAACTCTCCATCCTGGTCGAAATTATAGTATTCGCCGAAAACGAGACGACGCGGATGTATCCCAAGGACCTGGAGATGCTGCCCTCTTGTCTTCGGTTCGTGCATGATCACGTAATTGGTCACAATATCCGGATGCTCTGCTTGCATATGGGTCAGCGGCCCTGGCGATACCGGCCAGTGGAGCCGCTTCGTCGTTTTTTTCGGGTTCCTCTCCGAACACGGGAGCAAACACGGCTTCCGTATTACCCGCATGGTCGAGAGTGGCGATGGTAAACGCCGTCATGGAGGCCAGTCCCAATATGGCTCCGGTCAAGGCAATGCTGATGTGAAGCGGAGACGTCCAGACACTCAGGCGATTGTGCAGGTCGGCCTGGGCCAGCCGCGCTGAGCCGGAAAACCGGAAAGCAAAAGCATCTCGAAAGATACTCGGGGGGGCCAGAAAGCCGGAAATCAACGAACCAAGTAACATCACGCCCAGCATGCCGACGACGGTGAGCCCGATCTTTTCCGGCAAATGCAGGTAATAGTGTAGATCAAGCACAAACTGCGTCCATGGATGGGATTCTTCGGCAACGATTGTGCCGCTACCATCGGCAAAAACCGCCCTGGTATCAGTCGTCAGGACGACGCGCGGTAGATCATCGGTCGGCAATTGAATAAAAAAATGGGACGTCGGGGGTTGCTGAATCGCCAACGTGGAAATAGCCGCACGTTCAGCAGCCTGTGGAGAGATGGGCACCAGTTCAGGCGCGCCCGGTTGCTCCCAGCGCTGTAACTCATGGTTGAGAACCGAAATGATTCCGCTGACGATTAAGAGGTAGAGAAAAGCAGCCGTGGCGAGACCCAGTGAGGAGTGGCCGGATAAGGCTCTTTCGACAAATTTGCGAGATGCCTTCCCTTCGATTTGTCCTGGCATTTCCAGCCCCTACTTTACCCATCCCAAATGCAGTACGCCCGGGGCGGCGCAACAGAAAAGCAGGGTAACGTTTCGCATGCTCGCGTTGTCGATGACTATCCACGTGGCAATAGCCGTCCAGAGTAACGGGGCAAGAAAGAACGTCGTCACTGTACTATTTGCGGTCTCGACTCCAAGTGACTGAAGCAGTTCGAAGACGGACAGCGTCAGGATAATCGCAACGCTGCCCCCTATCGGAGCAGCCAGAAAAAACGTGGACAGGTGTTTGGCATACATGCCGGGTGGCGCTTCGTCCGATACCTTCGATTGATCAGTGCTGCCGACAGTTTTTCGTTTGTCTTCTCGATTCACGAAAGCCGTCCCGGCATTGAAAACGAGGAGGAGCATAGCGACACATATGAAAAGAATTGTCGCTATGGCCACACCCCAATCCACGCCGCCGGCCTGACCCCATAGGAAGATTCCACCAAAAATACACATCCATGCCGCCATGGTGATCAAGGAATGCAAGCGCGTTTTCCTTCGCCAGGAAACGCGAAGTAATCCAATCCCTAGAGCAATTCCTATCGTTCCGAGGAAGGCCGGAAGAGTCTCCACCAGGAAATATCTCCGATGTATCGTTGATATGGAATATGTATTCTGCTATTCCAGTATATAAAAATTCTCATTATTAATATTGGTAATTAGGGCGTTTCGTAACCGATGTGCCCGGGGAGTCCGGTAGCGTTCAATCTTGCTGTATCTCGTCGGTTTGCGCGGTGTAACGTGGCTCGACTGAAAAAAGGAGGAGTTTCTTATGATGTCATGCAGAACGCTATGTGTCGTTTGCGGGCTGATCCTCTCCTCTCCTCTCCTCTCTCCAGTTGTGATGGCTCAGGACGTTGAGAATGATGAAGAGAAGCAAGGGAAGAAAAGCAAACTCAAGGAAATTGTCGTCGAATCAGTTCGCCGTGTTGCGACCCCTGTATCGGACGTGACCCGGTCAGTGACCGTCGTCACCAATGAAGAGCTGCAAACGCAGAGCCGCCTGGACCGCTCTGCGGGGTCGGTTCTTGCTCAGAAGGTGCCAGGGTTCAGTCCGTCAACCGTTGCGCTCACCAACTATGGGCAGACGCTTCGAGGGCGAAATTTTCAGACGCTGATCGACGGCGTGCCGCAGGATACCTCGTTACGCAATGGCTTACGGTCACTCCAATCCATCGACATTAATGCAGTTGAACAGATCGAGATCATCCGCGGGGGAACGGCAGTCTACGGTTTCGGTGTTGAAGGCGGTCTGATCAACTACATTACCAAACGACCGAAAGACGGGGCAGTCAACGTACTTGTCAGCGGAGGACTCGGTTTTTCAACGGTTCATGCCGATGATTCGATTGTCGGGGACACGCATCTTCAGGTATCCGGCCGACGCAACAAAGTTGATTATATGCTTGACGGAACGTTTGTCGACCGGAACAACACGTTCGACGCCGATGGCAGACGTCGTTTGGTCGATCCTGTGGGAAGACTGGGCGGACTGGATGAGTCCCGGGAATATAATCTGCTCGCCAAGTTGGGCTACCAGTTTAATGACAGCCAACGGTTGGAGGCATCCTTCAACTACTTCGATCTGCGGCAGGATGCGGATTACGGCGGCCGCTCCTCGGAGGCGACAGGGGAACTCTATCTCCGACCACCTATCAGGCCTGAAATCGCGGTGCCGGGAAAAGTTGATGACGTCGATCCGGGTAATGAGGCCATGAATCTCAACCTTGTGTATTCCAACGAAGACATTCTGGGCAGCTATTTGAAAATTCAGGGTTACTATCAGTTTATCGATACGACCTTTACCCTGTTTCCGGGGTTTCTCAATCACGTAGTCGAGTCCAAGAAATTTGGAGTCCGCACAACCGTCAATACGCCGGTCTCCCTTCCCAATATGCCGTTCGAGGTCACGTGGGGCCTTGATTATCTGAAAGATGACACCAAGCAGTATGACGTCATGGGTGATGTAGACCCGAACGCAGACCAGGATGCGATTGCCGGGTTTGCACAGGTCGAAGTTCCGGTCGGTGAACTCGGAATTCTGACCGGCGGGGTACGACACGAAAGCATCGGAATCGACGTGACCGGCGCGACGCCAAATGTAACGGGAGAACTTTCCGCGTCGGAAACCTTGTTCAATGCATCTGCCAGCGCGTTTCTGACTGAGGAATTGACCTTGTTCGGCGGATTTTCCGAGTCCTTTTCACCGGGCGACGTGCTTCGGCAGGTTAATGATAATAATGAAACGTTTGCAACCGTCAAAGACGTCGAGTTCGAGTTTGTGCATACCAGCAACTACGAGGCAGGCTTGCGCGCCGAGTCCGGGCTTTGGAACGCTTCGCTCATCGGTTTTTACAGTACGACGGATAATGGGACGAATTTTGACGCGGATCTGAATATTGTAACGCAGCCGGAACGGATTTACGGCTTGGAAGCATCCGCAAACGGTCGCCCGGTGGATAAACTTCAGATTGGCGGTACGTTCACCTGGATGCACGGGGAAATCGACAATGACAATGACGGCACGTATGATGAAGATCTGCCGAGTTTGCGGATCCCCCCCATCAAGATCACCGGTTCCGTCACCTATGAATTTCTGGACTGGTTGACTGCTGGGACACAGGTCTTTTATTCCGGCACACAATCGAACAATTCAAGCTTATTCGGAGGAGGGTGTCCCAGTTGGTTGGATCACTGCTTCGACGTTGACAGCTATTTTCTCGTCGATCTGTTCAGCAACGTGACCGTGGGGCCTGGAGTGTTGAACGTCAACGTCACGAACTTGTTCAATAATGCCTATCTCCCGTTGATCAATCAGGCCTATCATTACCAATTCTCCAACGTACAAGGGCCTGGTCGTCGTCTGACGCTCGCGTACACGATGGAATTCTAGGAGAGAAAGCCCCAAGGCTCCATTTGTCACTGATACGAAAATAGCCAACGATGCCTCCATTTGTCATTCCGACACCCCCATTTGTCATTCCGAGCGAAGCGAGGAATCTCTCCCTCAACTACCGACCACTGCAACGACAAGATCCTTCGCTTCGCTCAGGATGACCATTCTGCCAACGCCTGTCCTGCCCCTTCGACTTCAGGCGCAGGCGCCTTACGCTCAGGGCGAACGGGGTCGCGAAGTCGAAGGGAATTGCTGAACATTTACAATTCTGCACGAACTGTCTGTCCTGAATCATCCTGCCTTTCCGTCACAAGGAAAGGCAGGGCTTTTTGTATACATTGACATTAAATTACGCCGTTTTATAATGTCATGATATGCAACTCTATACTCGACTTTTTGAATGCCCCAAATCCAGTTTCTTTCTGCTGGGCCCAAGGGGTACGGGAAAAACCACGTTGGTTCGCACCCTTCGCTTGGCCAACCATGAGGTTTCCCTCCTGGATGAAGAAACGTTCCAGCGGTATCTCGTCAGGCCGGGGACGTTTTACGAAGAACTCTCCTCATTAAAAGCCGGACAGTGGGCTTTTATTGACGAAATCCAACGCCTCCCCAATTTGTTAAACGAGATCCATCGTTTGATAGAGGATAAAAAGTTGCGCTTTATTCTCACCGGCTCCAGTGCGCGAAAACTGCGACGCGCAGGAGTCAATTTACTGGCAGGAAGGGCCAGCACGCGCTACTTGTATCCATTAACTCCAATGGAAATGGGAGAAGATTTTTGCCTGAATGCGGCATTGGAAATGGGGACGATCCCACTGGTCCATAATGCCGAAGACAAGCGGGAAACGTTGAAAAGCTACGTGCAAACGTATCTCAAAGAAGAAATTCAGGCCGAAGCCATCGTCCGGAACCTTGCGGGATTTTCCCGCTTTCTTCCCGTCGCCGCACTCTTGCACGGGCAGACGATGAACCTGTCGAATCTTGCCAGGGATTGCGAAGTCGGGCGCCCTACGGTTTCAGGCTTTTTTCAAATTCTACAGGATACCCTTCTTCTCAAGACCCTCAGTGCCTATGACGCCAAGCTGCGCGTGCGTGAGCGGAAACGCGCAAAATGTTATTTTATCGATCCCGGTCTTGTTCGGGCGATCAAACGCCAATACGGACCCGTGACGGTGGAAGAAAAAGGGCCGCTGTTTGAAGGATTGATTTTTACCTTGCTGATGTTTCAAAAAGACACGTTTGACGATTTCGACGACGTGTTGTACTGGTCGCCCGCAGAATCCAAGCACGTCGAGGTGGATTTCCTCCTGATTCAAGGAAAAGACAAAATTGCCATTGAAGCAAAATCCACGGACGTGATTCGACCCGAGTACTTCAAAGGTCTTCGAGCGATTGCCGGTCTGAAAGGAATCAGAAGAAGAATGCTGGTGTACTGCGGACAACGCCGTCGCATGACGCAGGAGGGCATTGAGGTCCTTCCCTTTTTCGATTTTGTCGACGTGCTGCGAAAAAGAGCGCTGTAGGCCGCCGGAGTGACAACGGCGGCTCAACGGATGCTGGGGGTAGGCTTGCCCCTGCTACGTAGCCTTGTCCGGCTTGGTCGCAATCGCAAAGTCGAAAATACCGGCTTCCCGTACGGCATCCATGACCTCGATCACTTCACCATGGGACACCGCTTCATCGGCGTTGATCACGACCGCGGGTTTTTCTCCATAATACAGGAGATCATGGAGTCGCAGTTCGAGTTCCGAGATCGTGCACCGGTCTTTATTGAAGAAGAGGTCGCCCTTATCGGAGATCGTCAGCGTGACCTGTTCGGGAAGATCATCCGCCGCGGAACTGGCCTTCGGCAGGTTCACTTCCATGCCTTTCTGCAGGGTCATGGACAGGGTGGAGATCATGAAAAACACCAGGAGAAAAAACATGGTGTCGATCATGGGAATAATCTCAATCCGGGCTTTTTTCTGGTCGCTTTTGGACAATTTCATGACGTCACCGCAGCCGTGGCTTGCAGGGCTGATTCATTGCGCGTGGCATAGTGTTCGATCTGTTCGGTGATCCGTTCCGTACGAACCAGGAAGTAGTTGTAGGGGATGAGGGCCAGCACGGCAACGGTAATGCCGCCGGCCGTACAGATAAGCGCCTCGGCGACGCCGCCGGTGACGGCATGCGGGCTGCCCATGCCTTCAATGGCCATGATGCCGAATGAATCAATCATCCCGATGATAGTGCCCAACAACCCCAGCAACGGGGAGAGCGTAATGATGGTATCCAACGAGGGCAGTCCTTTTTTCAGGCGGCTGACCTCAAGCATGCCCGTGGCTTCCATGGCCTTTTCCGGCGCGTCGGAGCGAGAGCGAATGCCCGATGCCAACACCCGAAACACGGGATGTTGAGCCTCCTCGCTGAGAGAAATGGCATCGTCGTATTTTTTCTGGGTGACCAGCGTAATCATCTCATCGGCCTTCTCCGTAGAAGGTAACTTGTAAAAAAACCAGGCGCGTTCAAGAATAATGGCCAGGGCCACCACCGAACACAGGATGATGGGAAGCATGAGCAACCCGCCGGCCATCAGGGCTTTGATGAAACCGAATTCAAGCATGGCGTGCGATCCTTATGGTTGAGTGAGATTCTTATTTATGGTTGAAAATGAGATTATGAGCTCTGTCCTTTTAAAGAAAACTTGAGCGGAATGACCACAACGCTGCGAATGGGGATGTTCCCGTCCCGTGCAGGGCGGAACGTCCATCGTTTGATGGCTTTCAACGCGGCGTCATCCAGCACTTTATGTCCGCTGCTCCGTGACACGTCGACCTGACTGGCCCTGCCGTTTTTCTCAACCGTTACGCGAACGAGGACCGTCCCTTCCCACCCGGATTTTTTGGCACGCAACGGATACAACGGATGAATTCTGCGCAACACTCCCACGCTTGTCATCGCTTGAGCTTCACCCCCGGTTGCGGCCTGCAGGGTTCTCCGTCCACGGCCGGCAGCCGTTGCCGGTAACGACGTGCGGACAACGTGCCGGTTCGCGGCGCCTCCCAAGGCGGCGACGGTCGAAAATCCTGGGATGAACAGCGCTTGGGGGTCCTGAACAGCCTTGGTTTTCGCCGTGGTCCGGGTTGTCCGGGTCGTGGTTTTGGTCAGGGTTCGTGCCTGTAACGTGTCCGTGGCACGGCTATCCTGAAGGAGCCGTCGTTTCACGGGCTGGGGCGGTGGCTGTTGGGGCGGCGGTGGCGTCGAGGTGACCTTGGGCATCTCGATTGGTTGAGAAATGTCAGGCGGTTTCGGCGTGGGCTGAAGCTGTTTCCGTTGGACAGGCTGTTGCATCTGCCGTTGAGGCTGGAGCAAGGCCGGGGCCTCAGGTTCGGGTACCGGCTCCGGTTCCGGCGCCGGCGGGATTTCAACGAACGTGACCTTGACCGTCGGCGGGGGTTTTTCCACGTCAAGAGAAAAATGCACGAGACTGGCGAGCACGAAAAAGAGGGCGTGCAGCAGAACGGACCACGTCCCGAATCGCAGGGAGAACGAGTCCTGCTCGAATTCATTCATGGAAGCGACGTGGTTCACGATCCGACTTTTTTCAGCAGTTTCTTGATCCGGTCATCCTGGCCGCCGAGTTCGATGTATTTCCGGTACTGTTCAAGAGCACTGTCCGTATCCTTGCGGTGAAACTCGTAGAAGACTCCCAGGTTGTAATAGCCTTCGACCAGGTTCGGGTTCACCTTCAGGGCGGCCAGGTAGGCCTGCTCGGCTTCATCGAGCTTGTCGAGGTTCGCCAGGAGCACGCCCATGTTGAGTTGCGCTTCAGCGTGCTTCGGATTCAGGCGGACCACTTCCCGGAAGTGATTCACGGCCTCTTCCGGTTTGTCCTGAGCCTGCATGAGGTACCCTAATGCATAATGGGCGTCAAGCAAGTCAGGCGAGACTTCCAGGGCCTTTTGGTACGCCTCGACCGCCTGTGAGTCGTTCTGGGACTTTTCAGCCAACTGGGCCAGCAGGACCCAGGCATTGGCGTCCTTGGGATCCAGGCTCGTCAATTTTTGCAGTTGCTGCGCGGCTTGTTCCGTGTCGCCCTGCATGTCATAAAGCGTCGCCAGGTTGAACCGGGCGGTGAGTTGGTTGGGGTCCTGTTTCAGCACGACCTGGTAGGCACTGATGGCCTGTTCCCGTTCTCCCAGTTGGTCATAGGCAAACGCCAGGTTCAGTTGCGCGTCGGCAAAGCCCGGATAAATCTCCAGGGCTTTTTGCAGTGCCGTTTTGGCACCCTCCAGGTTTTTCTGGTTTTGATAGACCAACCCGAGGTCAAAATAGGCCCTGGCAAAATTGGGGTGCAGTTCAACGGCTTTTTTCAGGTGGGTGACGGCCTGATCGGGTTGTTGCAACCCCGTGAACGAGACGACCCCCAGGAGGTGATGCGCGGCGGCAAAACGGGGAAATATTTTCAATGCTTGTTGCAACGATTGGGCTGCTTGCTGGAACTCGCCGTTGTTGGAATGGAGAGCACCCTGGTTATACAAAGCTTGGGCTTCATCCGCGGCCAAGCTCGTCAGAGGGGCAAGGCACAGCGTGAGGCCCAGAATACCGATAGACGTGATTCGCAAGAGTTGTCTGTTCATAACAGCCTCATATTCTCATCCTCCCTCTCCCCCACCTTCTTCTCTCCCTCTCCCCTACGAGGGAGAGGGCTGGGGTGAGGGGGTATGGTGAGGGGGTAAGTAGTAAGGGGTTGGTAATAAAAACGAAATTCCCCATGTTTGCATATGTTGACTCTCCCATTTCCTCTCTCATCCTCCCTCTCCCCCACGAGGGAGAGGGAGGATGAGGGGGAGGTAGAGCCGCCGCCGGAGTGGGCAGGCCATGTATGGCAGGCCGTGCCAGTACCCTTTGAGTCTGTAATTCTACCCCACCTAACCTCCCCTTACAAAGGGGAGGAACTTTCTGTCTTCTCCTCCGTCATTCCCGCCCCTCCTTCCGTCATTCCCGCGAAAGCGGGAATCCAGAGTGTCGTTCTCTTCACGGACGAAGAACAAAGCAAAGACTCTGGATCCTCGATTAAAAATGTCGAGGATGACAGATTAGAGAGAGAGGTCCCTACTTTCATTGCTTGGGGTGCAGCCCGCAAGCCTGTATGAGAGATTCCCGTCATTAAAACGCATACAACGCCCTGAAGTAATAGAATCCGCCGTTGAATCCAAAGGGCGCATACTCAGGATATTTCGTGCCCGAAACCCCAGGCTGCGATCTGTCGGGATAGGAATCGAGCAGGTTTTGCGCTCCCAATGAAAGCGTCAGCCCGGTTTTCATGGTATACGACGTTTCCAGGTCCACGAGCCACTGCGGACCGGCGTTGACACGGGTAT
>JAPPLK010000048.1:2348-30575 GCA_028819435.1 Nitrospira sp. | reverse complement strand
ATAGCAAATTCATGTAGTTATGTAGATCAAAAGCTCAGTTAACCGGACAGTAGTGGCAGAATTTAATAAATGCATCTGTTCCCAAAAGCGGACAGGCAATCAAGGCCCCTTCTTTGACAACGGCACGACCGGCATTGCTAGGGAACGTCAAAATGTTCTGAGGTGTTGCCTCTTGGCTCATCGTGCACCTTCTTTATCAAACCGTTATCTTACAAGTTCTGACCTATCAACTAATTGCCCGTGGCGAGAATCGTCTCGAATTCATGTCATCAATCAGATGTGGGCGTCTTTCACACGTGTCTCATATTAGAAACATCGCACGTCGTCAGGCCGTGTAGGGGGAGATTGAAATTTCGTCACCATCTCCGATGCTCTCATCAACTTCTCGAATATGCTTAACTTATCCGGTTTTCCAAAATCACCTTGCTACTCGTTCAGAGAATGGGAAGCTTTGATCGTTTGATCTGCTCCTCAATTTGCCGACGGTCCTCACGTTCCTCGCTAGGCGTGTAACCGGGCCATAGCTCGCCGTAGAGCGACGCGGGATAATCCGCGACCGTCGGCTCTAGCTTTCGCTTGCTGGCAACCAGCGCAAGCAACTTCAATGCCATGATTTTGTATACACGATCATGCTTCCTCAGTGGGAACGCGATGATCGTCATTGCGGTCAGTTCAGCCTCATTGATTGCGCCTAGCGAGAGCCATAAGCGTCCCCAATATCGTAGTTTTTCAAGGTCGAATTGCCTACCATCGCTGAAGCGATCCGAGGCGATGCGGAGGAATTCGGTAGCGATCATCTCGTCGTAGTGCACATCCATCTTGCCTTCACGATCGCTCTTGAGCTTTCCCTGGTCAATCAGCGCCCATAAGGCACGAGGCTCGACTCCCGGATGACGTACTTGGTTCAACAACCATATGTCGCTTGGCTCGCCAAACTCGACCGCAATGCGCGCAGCATGCTCTGCCACAACTGAGGCTTCGGAGTGGCTAATGAGGGGCTGGCCAACGAAGTGGCAGTGCGTCCACAGGGTCTCGGCGAGAGTACGGACCGTGACAGGATCGATAATGCGGCCAAGTTCTTTTAGCGCTGGGATCGCATGGAGCGCGACGAGAAACCAGTGCCGCGCGGCACGATCGGCGGCACTAAAAGCTTCGTGATTTTCCTCGGCATCCCACACGCTCA
The DNA here is from genome assembly GCA_028819435.1 of Nitrospira sp. GTDB lineage: Bacteria > Nitrospirota > Nitrospiria > Nitrospirales > UBA8639 > Bin75. Next base: position 29,392 of record JAPPLK010000048.1, on the reverse strand, counting down.
GCGGCAACGCTCGGCACCGAGCCGAGACCCAACTCGGCAGGTCAAGATCCTTGCAAGACAGGACAAGGGCAACACTGAGACCGCTGAACCACTCGCGGTCGTGCCAATCATTCCAGTTCAGGAACAGATGGTTCTGTTTCAACTGCTCGGCAATGTACTGCTCATGCTCATCAAGAGTCACTCTGGCGATCTCAGCGGCCCGCTCAGGCTCCACATCGCGGATTTCCCAAGCAATCTCCGCCATATGCCGGGGCCACGTCTTCCGCGGGGTCAAGCATAGGCCGACACGAAGTTCGGCAAGCAGATTTTCGGACCACGACTGGAGAACGAGTCGTACAAGCAGTTCTGTGCACGCTCTTTCAAGCTGCTTGATTCGGTGTGGCATTTCAGGTTCGCCCCGTAGATGGAGCATGTAAGGGGCGCCGCTGAGCAGTTCGCCGATCCAGCGTGCACACGCAAATGGATTGAGCACGGCTAGACGAGCGACTAGGCCGGTGATAAGGCCAGCGGCGGCGGTATCTAGGTCGTCCTGCGGATAGCGGAGTTCTGTGCTCCAAGTGTATTGATCCGCGTCTGCGCGATCGGCAAACCGGAGTTCCTCGTCCAACTTGTTGACGGTGTTCAGTGTGTGCACAATCGTCAGTGCAATCAGGGCATCGCTTGAACCCTTGGCGATCCATTGCAAGGTCTTGCGGTGATCCGAAGGCCGGACTATGGCGATCATACGGTAGGCCGCCCGCGCTCGCACCACCGGATGATCAAGCCTCTCTATGAAGGAGTCGAACAGCGCAGGTCGCAGTTCGACCACGAGATCAACCAGATTTTCTACCGGCGAATACAGCCCCCCGTAGACGAGTTCAAAGCCATGATTGTCGAGGTGGCGGAAGGTCTCCAGCCTCCCTTCGCGCTCTACGGCGTTTTTCGGAATTTTGGCGTTGGTGGAATCGAGCCTCGCGATCCGGGTCACGTCTAGAACCTCATCTTGATCGCAGAGCCTCTCCAAGGTCTTAAGCGCCGCTTCAACGAACGTGTCGATTTCTTTGGAAGACCAGAGGGAACGAATATTACTCGCAGCCAAGTTGGCCTCGATCGAGCCGACGGCCCAGATTGCAGTTTCCCCACGCTCAGACCTGACTCCTTCCAGTATCAGAACTGCAACCGGCTCACTCATTTCAGACTTGAGCCATCGTCGATCTTCATGGGACTCAAACCAACCCCGAATCTCACTGATGACCCAGCTTGGATCAATGGAGGAGACACGATTTCTGACGATCGATTCGATCAACTCATAAGTCGTTCTTCGCTTCAGGGGCGATTCACCTTCACCGAATATCCGCCAGATAACGGCTTTCACTTCTACAGGCAGAGAGGATTCGGATCTAATGTTGCCAGCCATCAGACGATTTCCCGAACGAGAAGGTCTGTGTTCGTGGATCCGACGTCTATTGACCATAGCCGCTCTGCTTCGACGCGATAGATGTCGTAAGGAAGGCCGGCAAATGTAACTCCATCTTTGGGCCAGCCGTTGAAAGAGTGAGTGATGAGGATCTCTCGCGCGCGCGTGATCAGATAACGATCGTGAAACCCGGGGGTATTATCGTGCTTGCGGAACGCCCGAACCCTGACATGTGCAGCGATCTGGTTGGGGTAATTCGACCACCATGGCTGTGTATCACTGTTTTCTCTTTGCGCGCACAGGATTCGCAATGGTCGGCCGACAGTGGCTGCGAATATATCGAGGTATAGCCGCGTCCCCTCATCCCCCTTCAAAGGATTCATAAAATAGGGATCAGCGAGGTAGACCGGCGCCGTCCGGTCGAAATCTTGACGCAGAAGGCGGATGAAGTACTGAATAGCCTCATCAAACTGGATGGGCTGGAATCGCGCAAAACTGCCTTCTCGACGCGTAGCAGCCTCTCGTTCGTAGACCCTACGGTCGAGCCATTGTCGCCGTATTCCCCTGTCGAGTTCAGCGCTATCGCTGTCAGAGTGGACTTCGATCTTGGAGATAGGACCCGCTGGGTTGACCTTGTGAATCGAGCGGCCTCGGCGGTCCTGCAAATGCAACGTCGGACCGGAATCGATCTCCAAGCCGACGCGCGCTTCCATAAGCAGAAATGCCTCCATCAAGTCAATACATTGTCCGTCGATGGACCGGTAAATCGCAAAGCCGATGTGGTCGACGTCAGATGCGAGTTCGATCGGGATGTGGCCCAGCGTGACCGAAAGTTCACGCCGAAGCACCTCGTCGCCGCTGTGGCTGGCCCAGACCGTGGCGCGATAGGCCCCCGGCAGCAGTTCGTTCGCATCCACATGGAGCCTCAGTGTTCGATTGTGATGCGCTATTAGTTCACAGGTAATCGTATCCTCGGCACCTGCAATCATGAGGTTTCCGACCCGATCGGGGAGCCGGTTGAGCGTGAAGCCCAGACGCGCGAGTCGAGATGGTAAGTCGGCCGGGATCAATTCAAGTAACTTCAGCCAACGTTTTCGCGACTCTGAAGTGAAGCTCCAGTACTCAATGACCTCCGCACTGTGCCTTGAAAACGGGCTGCGTACTGAGGCGTCGGCGAGCAGACGGTCATCTCGATAGGCCCAGTGACGGCGCGGAATAGATTCCAGAGCGTAGTGAATTTCAATGCCGTCGACCTCCAGCGTACCAGAACCTAGAATGCGATCGACTAATGCTTGGCAACGCTCGAACGATGCATCTAAAGAAAATAGACGCAGTTCATGCCCAAGGTTGTCACTGGCCCAAGTCTCATTTGGTTCGCTTGCCCAAGGCCCCAGCGCATCCTGCCGTCGGTGGCGTATGAGCGTGAACAGGTTGCGAGGCTGTGCGCCCGGCGCCTGCCACGCCAGTACCGTCATTCGAGCAGTACGGCCATTCATGGCCCCCGTCGTTACCGAGGCACGAGCCGGTAATTTAATCGAAAGTCCGCGCTCACACGCCCAACGAACGGCTTCATCAACTGCTACGGACACGTTGGGGCCGTCCTTCAGTACCTTGAGATGCCTCCGATGAATATGCTGGCGCACATAATTCTCAGTCTTATCGACGGCTTGAGCTAACTCTGGGATTGAGAGATTCATGATAGTTGCTTAACCTTATATTGTGTAATTTTTGTAAATTACATTAGTAATTTACAATTGTCAATAAACTATGAACATGGAAAGGCCGCGTCCTGTCGTTCCAGCTTTTCTGAAGAAGATAGTTCATTAACGGAGAAATGAACTACTCAAGTTCGGATCAGATTGCTAAGGGATATTAACCCTAATTGGCAACCCGAATTTCGCCGGAGATAAATTTGGGTAGTAGCGCATCACACATGACGGTGAGGACAATGGATTCGATACAGGAAGCGATAATCACATCAGCCCCCTATACCGAGAGAACATTCCACATTCAATAGTCCCTTTGGTGAGTAGCGTGACGGCCCCGCGAACTGTGGCATGACATTCATGCAGAATGGATGGAACGGTGTCAGCGAGGACTTCGGTTTCCCCTGCATCCTCAAATCGCACTTCGATTTGAAAGGATGGATGCAACTCAACCATAGCGTTGTTGAAATGGATAGAACTTTGCCCTTCTCAATCTTTCCCCATAAACCCCGCCCCTGAAGTGGTGGGCTGGCGCTCGGTCTGTTAAGCGGCGGATGGTTTTCTCCGAAGTCGATTGGTCCGATTCCAGATGTTTGAACGACAAACCTATGCAGGCGCTGGTGTTTGTCGATATTGCAGAGTGTGTGGAGCGTCCGAAAGACTGATACGTCAAACGGAAGATATAGGCCGCCGGTATACGGTTGCAAACGTTCGACAATGAACTCAACTCTCGGCATTACGCCTTTCAATCGATGCTTATTTCTTGACCACTCGGACTCTTCGTTGACGATAGGATAGGCGTTTTGATGACTTGGTTCCTGTCCATTGGCAAGAAGTAACTGCGAAACAAGGTGATCAAGGGCGGATCGCAGATTGTAAAGGATTTCCCCGACTCTGACCGACCATTCGATGGGAGCACTCGGCGTCTCACCATGATACACCCACACTTGTTCGTCAGAATCTTCACGGACCTCACGGACGATTGACTGTCGTATATCTGTACAAAACCTATCCATATCGGTTGTAAGCAAATCTATTTGATCGCCCGCCCGATTGATCTTTGCGTAGATTCCATTGAGTTTATTCAAGAACTTAACTCCTGAGCTATGTTTTCTATCAGATGGTCGCTATCCCTACTTATTCGTAACTCGCCAGAGATGAGCTTGGGCAGCAGCGCATCACGCTGGGTAGCGAGTATGCGGGATTGGTTTATATTAGTGACAAGGTGGTCCAGATGTGATTGCGCAATATTCTGGAAAGCTTGTGCGACTTGTCGTGCAGGAAGACACAACGGATAGGCACCCATGGTTCCCCATCTTGTTCGCGGCATTTTCGTTCCGGTTGAAGTTTGATCCGTATAAGCCACAAACTCGGTTGATGAGACGCAAGCCAAGACAAAGGCTGACCATTCAACGGTTTGAGACGTGATTACTACAATATCCGTAGAGCAGACGCCACTCACCGGTGCAATACCGACCTTGTGGAAATAGGGTCTGAGCTTGCCGAATAGAACATCGCCTTTATCGAAGACGGATTTGTTGCTCGTAACCTTTCCGGCGTTTCCCCATTCCGTAAGGGCAATCGAGTGGCGGGGCATGTGCTCCAAGCCGATATAGGGCATTTCACCACATAGGCTGGCAGGATCAATACCACGTCGTGGAGCAGTTGCTATGTCCGCAAGACATCCCACCTCCCAACCCTCAGGAATCGGTCCCAATTCGGAGTCCACGAGGCGGTCGGGGAAGAGGTCGGCGAGGTTTTGGGGCAGACCTGGGGCACGGCCTGCCATCTTGGCGCGGACGGGGTCGAAGTCGACAAACCAGGATTTGAACAGTGCCCGCGCCATCGCCTCCAGCGTCTCATTCATGCGCCGGTTCAATTCAATTTTGTCATCCAGCGTACCTAGGATATGGGCAATGGTACGTTGTTCTGCTAAATCAACCGGCATAAGAACTTCAATGTTGGAGAATCGGTTTTTTGAGACGTTTGTATAGACCGAACCTCCCCCTCCAGTTGACTCCAATTCGTGTCCAAGTTGGGTGAAAACGTAGTACAGAAATCTGGAATCCACTCCGCTCACCGGAATGACACTGTTAATTTGCTGATTGGTGAAGCTCGGCCGTGTGGTAACACCACATCTTCCAACTGTTGCGATGCAAGACATTAATACAGCACCAGGTGGAAGGAGACATGTCCGCAGGACAGCCGCGCCCTTATCGGACAATGTCCTCTCGGTGTTATCAATGAAAACGCGCCCATCAAGATCGGGAATAGTGATAAAAGGGTAGGGGCCATCAAAGTTTGACTTCTCTACGGTCGAAGGTGTTTTTCCAGTAACAACCCGACCAAGAGCACCGATTTTTCGCCTTATCCAGTCACTCTCCGTACTTTGCTCCTCTCTCTCCACCAAAACCACATGCTCCGTCTCAATCTGCTTGCGGAATTGCTCGGGCACGACGTCCCAGACGAACAGGTCCACTCGAAAGGGAAGGTTGCTTTCCTCGAAAGCTTCTCTGAGTTCGGAAACGCGGCGGTCTTGGTCAGGCGCGGTGAATACCACCAGGTCCAAGTCGGATTGTGGGCGGGCGGTCCATTTGACGCGGGAACCGTAGGCCCATGCCGTGGTATTCGGCAGGTGTCGTTTGAGCAGTGCCAGAAGGGTTTTTCGCTGGTTTGCGGTAATGTCGAGAGGCCGGTCTACTCCCATGTCTCTCCACTCATGGTCTGGTAGAGGCCGATAGCATCATCGATAAAACCGCCCATAAGGTCCAAGCAAGCTTGCGCTTTTTCGCCGCTGTAGTCATGGGCCGTATCGATGCGGGCGTCAGTGTAACGCAACCATTCCTCCAGAGAGGATGTAAACAGCCTGTTCTCGGAAGCCAGCCTGAAGAGAGGCTTGGGGCTGTTGGGCACTTCGGCAAGGCCCAGATCTTCAATCAGATATCGTTTCAACACCTTCCACAGACAGTCGTAGCAGGTCTCGAAACGCTGAATAACCGATTCGGCGATAGCTTCCTGCGTCACATCGGGCAGAGATTCGTCAAGTTCTCGATAGTTTTTGTATTGCTCCTCAAGGCGTTGAAGCGACTTTTGAAAGTTGTCGTAATCGATCATGGTCTGCCTTTGAATTCCTTTCCATCAATTGGACACACGACGTAGAACCAAAGCCTCAACAACCTTGTCTCCATCAGAGGTTTCTTCTGCCTGATGGCGCGAGTCTCCGTGCTGTCCTTCCCAGTGATGTGTTCCCGTGTTCAGACTGATCTTTGCTACGGAGATCTGCTCTGGTGACAGGTCGTCGTAGCCTTCTTCGTAGCCGTTCACTACTACGCGCAAATTGGCGGGATACTCTTTAAGCAATTCGATCAACTCACTGACGGTCATGCGGTTTTTCCTTTATGATACGGACGATACTCCAACAGCGCCGACCGGCCAACAATATCGACGATGCGCACCAACTGTTCGCTGCCGTCGGCATCCGTCAGGCGCAGATCTTCACCTGGGAGGAAATGAACTGGTTGCTGTTGCCCATCGTTGATGGCGACATTGGAGGCGTAGAGGTAGGTCCGGTCATGGGCGTCACGAATCGGATTGAGCCTGCCTTTGAGTCCAGGCAGAGTACCCGTTGCCTCGGGAAAGATGACGGCGCCACCTTCGGGCAGGACTTCAAGTTCTATTGCGAGAGCTCCCCTGTTTGGTATCCACTCCCGTTCCAGATGTGCGGCATATCCTGAGACAGCGGCGAAGACCGTCATGGGGAGATGTGTCGTGTGCAGGTCAACGCTCGCCTCGCCGTCCTCGTCCGTGGACATCTGCTTCCAGGTCTTGTTCGGAAAGAGAAGCAAGAGGTCAGCCTCCGGCAAGGGCCGGCCGGCGGAACGCACGGTAATAACGGCACGGGCGGGGCTGTGCTCCTGTGCCGCAGCGGGAATCACGAGGCAGACTTCCGAATTATTGATCAGCCGGTATTCAGGAGATTCCCCGCAAAGTTCCCGTGTTTCGCGCAAAATGATCGGAACACCGTCTCCGCGGCGCTCCATGAAATACTGTCTGTCCTCCGAACCTCGGATACCCTGTACGGGCATGCGTCCTAACACGGAAGTCAGGACTTCATTGCGAGTCGCTTGCCGTGTTGTCATGCTCCCCACTGTCAGGTTGTTCGGAAGCGAGCCTGGCGACTGAATCTCCAAGCGATCTTCGAACATCGAGAGACGAATCTTGCTCCCACTCATTGAATAGTCACGATGTGCCACGGCGTTGACCAAAGCCTCGAACAGCGCCTTGTCGCTGTACTGGGGCAAATCCACGCGCGCTGGTGTCTTCCGCGCCGCAACGTGCATGTTCCTTACGGCAAAGGTTACTGCATCGGCGACCTGACGGTTCAGGGGGCCGGTAATATCCTGCGCATCTACTTGGCCGGAGGCACGATCGTTTCCTCGGTAGCGGGTCGCCGTGATACAGGCATTGGGAAGCCATTGCTCCGGATTTCGGGTGCACAACAATACGCCAGCCACCGTGGCGCGCATAACCCCGGAGTCGTCAATGGCCCAAAGCGCCATTTTCCCGAGCGCGGCCTTGGGATCGGCTGCACCTTCGGCAGTCAATAACGGTTTCCAAAGCGATTCATCCAGAGTGTTGAATCCCGTATCCGGTACAGTCCACTCGTCGAACGACCGGAAACGCCTCTGTCCTCGCCGTTGCGCCAAACGGAGCCGCTCGTCGCTCGTCATCTTGCGCTTTGAGCTGCCGACCCGGTGATAACTACCGCCTGGGCTATCGTGTTGGGCGTGGCCTTGAGGGACTTCCACCAGTAGAAACGCACGTTCGTTTATGATCCGACGAAGGATGATGGGGCGGATGGGAGGCTTGATCGAGTCGGTACAGACGTCCACGAGAAGGTGCTCCAGTTCGTCCATCTGTTCACGCGACAGATCTTGAACGTCTCCCCTTTCAGTCACACCGCAAAGCAGTACTCCGCCGTCTGAATTAGCGAACGCAGCAATCTCATCAGCCAAGTCATGGCGGCTCGGACTCTTCGGTTGGTTCCCGGCAAACTCGATCTGCTTGAATTCCCAGTGGCTGTCTTCGCCCAAACGCAATTGGTGCGCTATATCTTCGTCGCTGTATGTCATCGCTGGTCTCCAAATCCGAGCGCCTTCAGGTTCGCCTCAATAGCAGAATCCAGTTTTACGGCTTCGGCTTGTTGTTTGCGAAGTTGGGCGGTGAGGCGTTTCATTTTGGTCTCGAAGGGTTCTTTGTCTTCCTCCTGGGGTTTGGCGCCGACGTAGCGGCCTGGGGTGAGTGCGTGGCCGTGCTTGCGGACTTCTTCGAGCGTTGCGCTTTTGCAGAAGCCGGGGATGTCGGTGTAAGACCTTGCCTCCTCACCCTCTTTCTCCCCCTCACCCCAGCCCTCTCCCTCCAGGGGAGAGGGTGGTTTTGGAAGAGGGAGTTTATCGCGCCAGGCGTGGTAGGTGTTGGCGATGCAGGTGATGTCTTCGTCGGTGAGTTCGCGGTGGGTGCGGTCCACCATACGGCCCAGTTTGCGGGCGTCGACGAAGAGGATTTCGCCGCGCCGGTCGTGGAATCCGTTCGCCCTCACCCCTGCCCCTCTCCCAGTGGGAGAGGGTTGCACATGCCGGTCGCGGGAAAGGAACCAGAGGCAGGCGGGAATCTGAGTCGAGTAAAAGAGTTGGCCGGGCAGCGCGACCATGCAGTCCACGAGGTCGGCTTCGATTAGATTTTTTCTGATTTCGCCCTCGCCTGATTGGTTGGACGACATCGAGCCGTTGGCGAGCACAAAGCCGGCGACGCCCCTGGGTGCCAAGTGATGGACCATGTGTTGCACCCAGCCGAAGTTGGCGTTGCCCTTGGGCGGGACGCCGTATAGCCAGCGCTTGTCTTCGGTGAGCCGCTCGCCGCCCCAGTCGGAGACGTTGAACGGCGGATTGGCGAGGATGAAGTCGGCCTTGAGGTCGGGATGGCGGTCGTTGTGGAAGCTGTCGCCATGGGCGATCTGACCTTCAATTCCCCTGATGGCGAGGTTCATCTTAGCGAGGCGCCAGGTCGTGTGATTCGATTCCTGGCCGTAAATGGAGATGTCCCCGCGCGCTTTGCCGCCGTTTCCATTGCCCGTGGCGTGCGCGCGGATGAACTCCACCGACTGCACGAACATGCCGGAGGACCCGCAGCAGGGATCGTAGACCCGGCCCTGATAGGGTTCCAGCATCTCGACCAGGAGCTTAACCACGCAACGCGGGGTATAGAACTCGCCGCCCTTCTTGCCTTCGGCGCTGGCGAATTGCGACAGGAAGTATTCGTAGACCCGGCCGAGCACGTCCTTGGACCGGGCGTTCTCGTCGCCCACCTTGATATCGCTGATCATGTCGATGAGTTGGCCGAGCCGTTGCTTGTCGAGTGCGGGGCGGGCGTAGTTCTTGGGCAGCACGTCCTTGAGTATCGGATTGTCGTTCTCGATGCCATCCATCGCCTGGTCGACGAGTTGGCCGATGGTGGGCTGCCTTGCCTGGGCCTTGAGATACGCCCAGCGTGCCTCCGGCGGGACCCAGAAGATGTTTTCGGCGCGATACTCGTCCGGGTCCTCGGGGTCGGCACCCTGTGCTTGCTCGCTTTCGAGATTGACGTGCTTTTCCTCGAAGGCGTCGGAGATGTATTTCAAAAAGATGAGGCCGAGGACGACGTGCTTGTATTCCGCGGCGTCCATCGAGCCGCGCAGGGTGTCGGCCATACGCCAGAGTTCGGCCTCGTAGCCGGTCGTGGCACCGTTATCAGTGAGCTTCGCCGTCGCGTCGCCTGCGGATTTTTTCGGCTTCTTTGCCTTCATTCAGAATTCCGGAGGTTGATTGAGAGATTCCTCACGAGGTTGCCTTCACCCTTTCGAGATGATTTCTCGGTGGCTGGTAGTGCTCGATCTTGATCCGGTCTTCACTCTTTTGCGCCTATGCCAAACCGGTTTACGCAGGGGGGAACACAGTCCATACCTCCTTTTTTATCGAAACATTTTCCTTTGAGAGGGAATGTTTTCAGGGAGGATTACCCGTTGCAATTTCCATTACCGCCACAATAGCGTCCAGCTTTTCGCTGATCTCGGGATCTATCTCACCTTCGGGAACATATTCGGCAAGTTCGTAAAAGTTTTTCTTGTTCATAAGATTGGGCAGGGCAAGCTTGTCGAAATACGCCCTAAAAAGAGGGGTCAGAAAATCGTCGCTCGCCTTCACCTCGGCTTCCCAAGGTGATTTCTTGTGCAACGTCTTCATGGCCTTCTCAATCTGGGTTATGGCCTCATGCATTGCCGCCAGTCGTTTATTGACTTCCGGCTTGACAAAAAGAGGCATAGGCTGATCCGCCGACGCAGATGCAGTTGCATAGGCTTCAAGTGCCTTCCTGGTGCAGAGGTAGTTTTCGATCTCCCGTTTTTTCCAGAACAGGCATGTGAGTTGACGGCTTTCCGGCAGTCCAGGATCAAGCTGGTCGAAGAGAGCCACGCCTTTCAAATCGGGAAGCGCCTCTCTGAGACCATAATAGTGATGTTCGGCCGACCTTCGCTGGTTTCCGACGTAATGCACGAAGGGCCGCTCAAGTGCGCGGATTGCTTTCGTTTTGCCAAGGCGTTTGGCAAACGCTTGCAAGATCGCCAAATCCGTCGAGCCTTCAAGATAAAGCACCCATCCCATCTGCTCGGCTTGGTAATACTGATCAAACCCGATTTCCATGAGTGCCTTCCGCACTTGACTTTGTCCATCTCCAATCCGGTGTGGTAGGCCGACAAAAGCAATGACCAGATCCTTATCCGCGGCTTCGTTCAAAAGCACCTCAGAATGACTCGCCGCGATCACTTGGTTATTGCGTTCGCCAGCCACCTTGGTGATCAGTTGATAGATTTGACGCTGGCGGAGGATTTCGAGGTGTGCATCAGGCTCATCCAAAAGAATGATCGCACCGGGATTGGCATACATATACGCCAGGATCAATAAGGTTTGCTGCAATCCTCGTCCGCTTGAGGAAAGATCGAGGTTGACCCCGCGTTCCCGATATCCCATCATGATTTCTCCCCGCTCCTCGATGTAGCGCGGCTTGTCGAGTTCGGCACCGAAGAGGGCTTTGATCTGATCCACCAGTAACGTCCATTGATCGGGGTTCTCGTTCAGAATGCGGAAACAAAGGTTGCGCAAAACCTCTGCCGTCCGGCCCTCGCCCACCCGCACGTTCACCGCACCTTGATCGAGACGCGTTTCGGTCGCCGCAAGACCCGACATCGGAGGAAGAAAGGCAATGTGCACTGCTCCGGCCTCTTGCGGAACCGGCATCCGGTCCGGCGTTTTGTCTTCGCTCAGTCGCAACGGCCGACAATAAAACGATTCTTCGTTCGCGTAGTCGAATTCAAAGCCACAGGTCCATTTCGTGTCCGCAGTGATTCCTTCGACAAGAATGTCGATTCGAATATTACTTGTGCGCTGCTGGCCGTCTTTTTTTTGCACGTCCCGCACGTGAAGTTCACGCCATAGTAAAGCCGCGTTTGGGACGGGGACAGCAAGCAGGTCTCTGCGGTTGACCGTGACCCCTGGTCGTTTCTCCGGCGCACTTTTCCCTGAGCGTTTTTCGTTCCAGCGTTTCAAGCCAGCGTCCCAAAGGGCTAATGCCTGCATGGCGGAAGTTTTCCCGGAGTTGTTTGGGCCGATGAACACTACGGGATTTCCTAATTCAATTTCCACTTCGCCAAAGCGCTTAAAGTTACGGATGAGGAGTTTTGTCAGCATTGGGAAATCAGTGAATCAAGAAGTTTAGGATAGGCTGCTTTCAAGAGTTGCTATCGACCAGATGCCACGTTGAGCATGGACCGATACCAAAAAGTACATTGTAGCGCATGCCTGCGCTATGAGAAAGGCTTTTCACCCTCACCCCTACCCTCTCCCATCAAGGGAGAGGGGATTTGGTCTCACCTTGGCTCTCTCCCGTTAAGGGAGAGGGAGTCTTGCCCTTATCCGTCCTGGCCTTGGGGGCGGGCGCGGCCGAATTGGCGGCGGTTTTCTTGTTGGATGGCTTGCAGGCAGGCTTCGCAGATTTCGCCGTGTTCTTCGGTCATGTAGGTTTCGGTGACTTCTGCACAGCGATCACAGATCATGACTTGTCCTTTTCTCCTTGTCGTTCGGGGTGTCTTCTTCGGCTGGCTCGATGGGAGCGGGGCTTTCTCGTTTGTTATCCATGGCAAACAGGATCAGCAGTGACACGACCCCTACGCTGATGGCGCTGTCCGCCACGTTGAAGGCCGGCCAGTGGTAGCCGCCCACGTGGAAGTCGAGAAAGTCCACGACTTCGCCGTATTGCAACCGGTCGAGCAGGTTCCCGATCGCTCCTCCGAAAATGCCGGCGACGCTGAGTTGGCCCCACAGGTCCGCCGGGTGCATGCGATAGAAGATCGTTCCCAACAGCCCGAGCGCGAAGATCGACGTGCCCACGAAGAAAATGAGCCGGAACGCGCTGTTGGTCGTAGCAAACATGCCGAAGGCCGCGCCGGGGTTCCGGATATAGGTCAGGTTGAAAAACCCGGCGATGATGGGGATGGATTCGTGCAGGTGCATGGTATGCATCACGAGGGTCTTGGTGATTTGATCCAGGACCACGATGACGAGTCCGACACCAAGAAGGATGCCCCACCGGTAGGATCCGGGGTTCACGCCACGGCCTCGAGACACCGGTCACAGAGCGTCGGATGTTCGGGCGCGCTACCCACGGTATCACGGTAATTCCAGCAGCGTTCGCATTTTTCTCCCCCCGCCTTCACGACGTTCACGCTCATGCCCAAGGCGTCGTCATTTGCCAGGTGTATCTCGCCGGCCGGGTTTTCGATGGGACGGACGACCACCTGGGACACGATAAACAGCGTGGGCAACTCACGTTCATAGGCTTGCAGAAACTCGTGCAAGGCCGGCATGACGTTCAGCACCACGCGCGCTTCCAGCGAAGACCCGATGATTTTTTCTCGCCGCTGTTGCTCCAAGGCCGACAGGACCACGGTGCGGATGGCGAGTAACCGCTTCCAGTTGGCGTCCAAATCCGCTTCATCGGGTATGGCCGCGGGACCGGGAAAGTTCGAGAGGTGCACCGAGTCCTCCGCAGACGGTTCCCTGCCCGGCACGGCGTCCCAGACGTCTTCCGCGGTAAAGCTGAGGATTGGCGCCATGAGCCGGGCCAAACCCGTGACGATTTGGAACAGAACCATCTGCGAGCCCCGTCGCAGGGGCGAATCCGGCGCAAAGGTGTAGAGCCGGTCTTTGAGAATATCCAGGTAGGTCGCACTCATGTCCACGGAACAGAAGTAGTCGAGTTCGTGCACGATCTGCCGGAAATCGAAGGTCTCGTAGCCTTGGCGAACCTGACTGATGAGGTTGTTGAATCGCAGCAGGGCCCACCGGTCCAATTCCGGCAACCGGGAGATCTCCACCTGATGCTTGTGCGGGTCGAAATCGTAGACGTTGCTGAGCAAATACCGGCACGTATTCCGGATTTTCCGGTAAGCCTCGACCAATTGCGTGAGGATCTGCGATGAGATGCGCAGGTCCTCCTGGTAATCCTGGGCCGCGACCCATAAACGCAGGATTTCCGCGCCGTGCTGTTTGATCACGTCCTGCGGCGCCACCACGTTGCCGGCGGACTTGGACATCTTTTTACCCTGCCCGTCCACCACGAATCCGTGGGTCAGTACGGCCCGGTAAGGCGCCTGCCCGTCCGTGGTCACGGAAGACAAGAGCGCGCTGTGGAACCATCCCCGGTGCTGATCCGATCCTTCCAGGTACAGGCTCGCCGGCCACCAGCCTTCGCCCTGTTGTTTCACGACCGCGGCATGACTCACGCCCGACTCCAACCACACGTCCAGGATATCCTGTTCCTTGTTGAACTCGGCGGCCCCGCACGTGGCACAGGTTGTTCCATCCGGGAGCAACTCCCGCACCGATCGCTCGAACCACACGTCCGAGCCGTACTCACTCACCAGGCCGGCAATCCGTTCGATGACCTGCGCGTTGATCAATGGGGCTTGGCATTGCGCGCAGGTGAATCCGGGGATCGGCGTGCCCCAAATCCGTTGACGGGACAGACACCAGTCCGGCCGGTTCTCGATCATACCGAAGATGCGCTCGCGGCCCCGCTCCGGGATCCATTGCACGCGGTCGATTTCTTCCAGCGCCCGTTCGCGCAAGCGGCCTTCGTCCATGGACACGAACCATTGTTGCGTGGCACGAAAAATCACCGGCTTCTTGCAGCGCCAGCAATGGGGATAGGAATGGATCAATGAGCCGTGGCCCAGCAACACGCCCAGTTGCCGGAGCTTTTCCACGATGGCCGGATCGGCTTTGAACACGTGCTGCCCGGAAAATTCCTCGACCTCATCCGTGAAACGTCCGTAATCATCCACCGGCACCTTGACCTGCATGGTTTCCGTGAGCACCTGCCCAGCGTTGTATTTCAAGGCCAGTAGATAGTCGTCCATCCCATGACCCGGCGCGATATGCACACACCCCGTTCCCTGTTCCAGCGTCACGAAGTCGCCGAGCAGAATGGGCGAAAGTCCGTTGTCCAAGGGTCGTTGACAGCGAAGGCCCTCGAATCCGTCATTCCCTTTTTTGCGACCGAGAATCTCGGGATCTTTCAGCTCACAGACTTTGGACACGTCGTCGACCAGCTTATCCGCCATGACCAGGACTTCGTCACCCACGCGGATGAACGCATACTCGATGTCCGGATGCATTGCGACGGCCTGATTCGCCGGAAGGGTCCAGGGCGTCGTGGTCCAAATGACGATGGAGACGTTCTCGATTCGCTCCAAGCCGGCCAAGCCAAGCCGTTCCCTCGAGGCCGCATCAAACGGAAATTTCACGTAGATGGAGGGCGACTCATGGTCCATGTATTCTACCTCGGCCTCGGCTAAGGCGGTTTGATCCTGCGTACACCACAGCACCGGTTTCAGCCCTTTGTAGACCCCGCCCCGCTCCACGAATTTTCCGAACTCCCGGATGATGGTCGCTTCGTAGGCTTTGTCCATCGTGAGGTAGGGACGGTCCCAATCACCCAGGACGCCCAACCGTTGAAACTCGTCCCGTTGGATGTTCCAGAATTTTTCCGCGTATTCGCGACATTGCCGGCGCAGGTCCGTGGCGCTCATGTCTTTTTTCTTCTCGCCGAGTTGCTTCGTGACCTGGTGCTCGATGGGCAACCCGTGGCAATCCCAACCCGGCACGTAGGGTGCCTGCATGCCTTCCATGGTGCGGGATTTGACAATGATGTCCTTGAGAATTTTATTGAGCGCGTGGCCGATGTGAATATGACCGTTGGCATAGGGCGGGCCGTCATGCAGGACGTACAGCGGCTTGCCTGCACGTGACGCTTGAATGCGTTGGTAGAGTTCCTGCTTCATCCACCGGGCAACAAACTCCGGCTCGCGATTCGGCAGGTTCCCTTTCATGGGGAACGCCGTCCTGGGCAAATTGAGCGTCGATTTATAATCCATGGTCTGCTTTTGTTATGCCTGTATGTGTTCTGTCATTCGTTGAGAATCCACACCCCTCACCTCAGCCCTCTCCCACTGGGAGAGGGGGCTTTTTTGTTCCCCTCCTTTGTAAGGAGGGGCGAAGGGGAGGTAGAGCTTGGGCTGGAGTGGATAGGCCGCATGTGGTGGTCGGTGCCGATGCCCTCTGGACATGCGACTCTACCCCACCTAACCTCCCCTTACAAAGGGGAGGAAAAGACTATGGTCGCCCCCGACTTTGTCAACGAATAATGAATGTTGACGCTCCCGTTCGTTAGCTGACCGCCATCATTCGATCGAGCGCAATTCGGGCCAGGGCCTTGTCGTCGGCCGGAACGGAGATCCGGTTCACCACGCAGCCTTGCGCGAGATTTTCCATGCTCCAACACAAGTGCGCGGCATCGATCCGAAACATGGTCGCGCACCGGCAGACGGTGGGGGACAGGAAAAACACCTGCTTGTCGGTTTCTTCGTGTTTCAGCCGGTTGACCAGGTTCAACTCCGTCCCCACGGCCCACAGGGTGTCCGGTTCCGCTTCTTTGACCGTGCGGATAATACGCTCGGTGGACCCTACCACGTCGGCTTGGTTGACCACGTCTTCGTGACATTCCGGGTGTACGATGACCTGAATGCCCGGATAGGTCTTGCGGAAATACTCCACGTGCGCGGGTTGAAACATCTGATGGACGCTGCAATGCCCTTTCCATAAAATCAGGCGGGCTTTTCGGATCGCCTCTTTCGTGTTCCCCCCGTACGGCAGGTACGGGTCCCAGACGATCATCTGTTCACGCGGCATCCCCATGGCATTGGCCACGTTGCGCCCCAGGTGCTCGTCCGGGAAGAACAGGATTTTTTCTCTCCGGGCCCAGCACCATTCCATGACGGCCTTGGCATTGGACGACGTACAGGTAATGCCTCCATGCTCCCCGCAAAAGGCTTTGAGGACCGCGGCGGAGTTCACGTACACCGCCGGCATGACGTCTTCTTCCACGGACAGCACGCGCCCCAGTTCTTCCCAACACTGATCCACCTGCTCAATGGCCGCCATGTCTGCCATGGAACACCCCGCGGCCAAATCCGGTAAAATCACGGTCTGGCTCGACCGGCTTAGAATATCCGCGGTTTCCGCCATGAAGTGGACCCCGCAAAAGACCACGTAGGGGTGCTGCGACCGTTCCGCCGCCAACTTCGACAGCAACAGGGAATCCCCCCGGAGGTCGGCGTGTACGATGACTTCGTCCCGCTGATAGTTATGCCCCAGGATCAGCACCCGGTCGCCGAGCGACTTCCTGGCAGCCCTGGTCCGTTCAAAGAGTTCCTCAGCCGGGACCGACTCGTAATCGGTGATGGGGAATGCCCTGGTTTCAACGGAATTCACATCCACACCTCTTCCTGCAGTGACTCAACTATTCTCAATGGCTTGATCCCTCCTAACCGACGATCCCCCTCCCGTTCGTTCTGAGCGTAGCGACAGCGAAGTCGAAGAACACTCAGACAGGCTCTCAAGCCTATATCCGGTTGGAAACTCAGAATTGTAGCAGATATTAACCATCCTGCAACAGTTCTCATCGGGAGGTAGTGTCTCAGTTTGAATTTGCAGGTTCTCTTTTTTCTCATCCCGTTGTGTTAAAATCCGAATCCCGTTACCGATTGAGGAAGACTAGATGGCAAGATTCGCTACGCTAGTGACGCGAGTAACAGACAAGTATTTTTTATACTTTTTTGTTTTTGGCGTCATCTGTGGCACCTTATTGTCCGTGATTTCCGGGCCGTCCGAATATCATAGAGCCTGCGACGCAGCTCAAAGACTAACGTGGCAATATCTCTCGGATTCCCACCAAATCGACACTCCTGCTAAACGAGGGCTTTATGAAGCACTGTGCGAAGCTAACATGCGGGCAGATGGCGCAATATCGCCTAGCTTTAAATATTTGTTAACGGAAGAAGGGAAGAAAGAGTTGAACGCATGGCTGACAGAGCAAGGAGGGCACGATACTCTAAATAGTGCATTAAAGGATTGCACAGACGTAATGGACATTTTGTTTTGTGAGTACGAGAATCCGACAAACGAGAAGATCCGGTTCTTTCTTTTTTCAGTTTCATTGTTTATTGCCTTTGCGTTCCTTATTTTAGCGGGTGAGAACCGGGATCTTCTTATAAGCGGGATTGGTGGGCTTGCAATGGGCTGGATTATAGGTTGGTATATAGTCGGATGGCTTTGGGCAATATAAAAAACCTTAAACCAGGAAATTGCTGGCTTTATCACTAAGAAACTTCTATGCCCAAAGGACCGTCTGGACAGAAACGACCTGGTGATGTGATCAGAGCCGCGGTCAAAGTCGCCAAGATTGCCACACAAAAGCTTGAAGACGAGAGCAACACGGGCAAAGAGTATGCCATCGAGGGTGGCAAGAAAGGCGGCGCGGCCAGAGCACAACGCCTGACCGCCGAAGAACGTCGTACCATCGCCCAAGATGCGGCTTGGGCCAGATGGAAAAAACGACCGCGCCCCGCCTGAATTCACTCAATTCCCCAGCATGCGATCCCTTCGGTTCATCTTCGGTGCGTCGCTGGCAATAGGGGCTTTTTGGGCCCCTGTCACGCATGCGGAGACCTTTCTGGAGATACTCAAAAAGGATCCTCTGTATCAAGCCTTGCCTCCAGATCAACAAAAACAAGTCGCAGATGAATTATTGGAACATGCGTTAGATCGCTTTACCTCTTTACAAATTGCCAACCGCTGCCCGTCGTGGTAGCAGAAGCGTCTACGGCTGGCAACGCACTCGGACTAACCAAATCTGACATTAAGGATGCCGCTGAATCCAGATTACGGGGGGCTCGCCTCTATACCAACAAATTAGCTGCTCCTTACTTACGTATTACGATCACCATTCTGAAGTCCGCTTATTCTGTAGATTTGCGGTTAATAAAAGCCGTCTCTGAAGATAGGTACAGTCAGGTGCATGGATTCGCCGCAACGTGGATAGACAAGCACACAGGATCCCACAGTGGTGGATTTGCAGGGGGAAGTTTTATTCTATCTGGCCTGTCTCGACTATTGGAGCGCTTCATCGCCGACTATCTGCGAGTCAATGAGTCGGCTTGTTCCGGACGCCTGCCCCTTGATGGAAAATAGGAGATGGAGCCGAAACCCTCGTCCCATCTCATCTGGTCCAGGGATCAATCATTTATCTATTTTCCTCTGCCGAAATTTTTCGTTTGCGCGTTTCAGGGCTCCTTTGGCAAGACGCCCGACGTGATCCAGGTCACGCTTGAGCGCATCCACCCAGTAATCAATTTCCTGGTTGTTAATGAGTCGCGGCGTGATGAGAGGGAGATCGTTGCCCTCATCGTGCGACCACATTTTGAGGTGGAGCCGAATGATGGGCGAAAAAGGCAGTTCGTCTTTTTTGGGGGTGAGAACGAAATAATCAAAGGTGTCGGTGATGGATGCCATAACAAGCCTCCGTGGTGAAAGTGTGACGGCAAATGAATGTTGCATTCCACGGGCAACCCGACAAAGGGCGACTCTACTAGATGGATAGGAAGATTATGCTGAAAAAAGTGTTCAGGTCAACGGGCAACGGTCTTAGGTAGTGTCTCAGTTTGAATTCTCTCTTGACACTAATAACGCTATGCGTTAATAGTGGGGGTGATTCATGAAGCTGTTCGCGAATAAAGACACGGAACGAGTCTTTCATGGACAGCACGCCGTGAGGTTGCCGGCGAATCTTCAGCGCCGAGCGCGGATGAGACTTCAGCGAGTCATGGCGGCGACAAAGCTCTCTGATCTGCGGCTGCCGCCCTCCCATCACCTTGAGGAGTTGAAGAGCGACCGAAGAGGCCAGCACAGCATCCGTATCAACAATCAATGGCGTGTGTGCTTCCGCTGGACAGACCAAGGTGCCAGAACCATTGAAATCACAGATTACCATTGAGGAGACTGAGTGATGACGAACATGCGACCCATCCATCCCGGAGAACACCTAGCTGAGATGCTTGAGGAACTGGAAATCAGTCAGTACCGGCTGGCCAAAACGATGGGAACGCCTGCGAGGCGGATTAACGAAATTATCCACGGCAACCGATCCATCACAGCCGACACGGCGCTACGACTCGGGCAGGCCTTGGGAATGACGCCTGAATTCTGGTTGAATCTTCAGCGCATGTATGATCTTGACGTGGCCCGTTCTTCCACTGATGTCCGGGCCATCTCCTCCCTTGTCGCTCCATAGCGCCACCAGAGGGCAGAGACGAGGGCAGAGACACCGCCACGCGTTTCTCGTCATGTCCTCCTTCCTTGCTGAGTGCTCCCTCACCCCAACTCTCTCCCAACGGGAAAGGAAGGAGCATGTGTCGGATTACGCCTGCGGCTAACGCGGCTTGCCCAATCTGCTAGAAACGATAACACCTTGACTAACCTAAATTTTATAGGCTAGTATTTTGTTGACATTTATGTTGGTAAATTATTACCCATAGTTCGGTTGATATCGGCCAATCAAAAATGAAACGCAAGATTTTTCCGAAAGAAATAGCACGAGATATGGCCAAAATTACGATGGAGTACCTTGCCGAGTTGCCGGTCGAGGAGCGTCGGAAAAGAATTGCGGCTGGCCAAAAAGTGATTCAAAGTCTGAAACAGTCTACAGCTTCTTCTGCTTCTGAACGTCATTCCAAAGCTTCAGTATCCTCCGATACTGCTCACTTGCCTCTGGCAGCCCGAGGCCGCTGAGAAAAGCCTTAAATCTTGTTAAATCGCCTTCCCTGATTACTTGAAGGTAATCCTTTTCGAGTCGCTTCGTTTGCTCTTGTGCCTCTCGATCGACCTTTCTTTTCCCGCGGCTCTTTTCCTCGGCCATCACGTCTCGAATATCTTTTGGGGTTGTCCTCTTCTTCATCGCATACACCCAACGGACATTATCCTTACCATTTTCTCCAATTCTTCACAAGCCAAAAAAAACAAAATTCCACCAAAAATATAATTTGTCATATCAAGTTAGATAAACTGCATAAAGAATGAGTCAATTATATAATCATATGTTGTTGTTTTTTAATATAAATATAGTCATATTGTAACTTCACTAAAATTTCATTTGACTTGATTAGAAATGAATTATAGAATTTAAAATGTGATAAAGATATGAAATGAGGAAAATGCAATGAGATTTGCGTCGGCCATAGAAGAATTAAAGAAAGATCTTCTGGAAACGACTTCCGAAATAAAGAACGATCCTCGTTTGGCCCAGTTGATAAAAACCCTTAAAACCCTTAACGGCTTGGAGGAATTGGACGGTGCCCCAAAGACCTCTTTGTCGGAAGTACTTGATCTGGATGTCGTCTCGCAATCAGAAGTAAAATCGACAGATTTTCAGCCTCCAGTGAGGTTTGATGAATTTGTCGGTCTCCGGCACATTGATGCAGCCAAGCGATATTTGAAAAAATTTAAGGATGCCCGTCCTTTCAACGAAATCGTAGATGCGATAAACACTGGTAGTGGGAAGACGTTAAGCGAAGATGAGGAGACAAAACTAAAAAGCTCACTAACCCGTAGCACTTTCCATATCATTAAGATTGGTGACAGGTACGGGCTGTTGGAAAACTATCCGCATGTGAAGCGTGGGAAAAAACACAAGGAAAAAATGAACCAAGGCAATGAATCAAACGGGCTTGAGGAATCGAATGAGACAGTCAACGAGGATGAAAAGGATGACTCTGGCGGGGAGGAAGAGAGTGCCACAGGAGAGTGAATAAAGAAAGGCCCGCCGAAGTTCATAGGCGGGCCTTTGAGGACTATATATGGACAGTTACGTTGTTTCCTTATTCCACCTTGCCCTAGCTGCACGCTGTGCGATTTCCTTGCGTTGAGTGAATCGTTGACTTGATGTGAGTCGTTGTGCCCGAACAGCCAGCCTTTCAGTCCGCCTTTTTGCGCGTACTCTTTGCCAGCTATGGTTTCGTCTTCGACTTCGCCAGTCGCAATCTTCGCCACCTTGATCGCGGTCCCGAGCACGTCACTTGGGCGTCTTTGTCCGGTCGGTCCTTTTGGCATAGAGATTACTTAGCCATAAATTTGTTCGTTTGTTATCGTCTTTGATTTGGGCGAACAGAAGAGCGATGAAAATGGTACTGATCGTCAGACCAGCTCCCCACCCAACCAATCCCACAACATCCAGGAAATCGGCGTTACGGGGTAACAAAAATTCAAGAAGCACCGATACGGTGGCGAGAAAAAATGCGGTTATTTGGGAGTGGAGCTTCCATGATGGAAAATCACGGGAGAGGCTTTGAAAAATGGAAAATGGAATTTCCATATACTCGTCGTCAGAGACCGGAGAAGCATCCTCGCCAGGAACACGCTCAGAAAGTTTTTTAAGCCTGTTCTCTAACCGAGCCAAAACCGTATATTCAACGGTTAAGCCGAGCCAAGCAGACAAAAGGTAGAGGATCAGAGCGGTCGTCATTAACCACGAAACACGCCCGGCACTGGGAGCAAACATCGAACCAACAAAGGCAATGGCACCGACAGAGAAACCAATAATCAACCGATTCAATCGCCGATATTCTTCCCCATACTCCTCGTAGGTTTGGTGGGAGCGATCAATAATACGATTAAACTGGTCCATCATGCGCGGATTGTAACACAACAGGGCGGGAAAAGAGAGAGGCCGCAATTTCAAACTGAACCACCACCCATCGGGAATATATTACTGTCACCTGAAAGAAGAGGGCTTGACAGTGCCGATTCTTGTAGCTACATTAGAGCCATGGCTTATGAGGAAACCCGTGATGAGTGCCAATACCGTCGTACGTGCTCGAATCGATAGCGATACCAAAGGACGCGCGACTGAAGTGCTCCATGCCATGGGGCTGTCAGTGTCCGATGCCATTCGCCTGCTGTTGCTGCGAGTGGCAGATGAGAAGCGATTGCCATTTGCCATCCAAGTGCCGAACACCATTACCGTCAGAGCCATGAAGGAATTACACGAAGGCAAGGGCAAGCATTTCGGCAGCGCCGAGGAACTGTTCAGGGATCTGGGCATCTGACGTGCTGACCCCGGTTCGGTCCGCGCAGTTCAAACGCGACGTAAAAAGAGCCCAGAAACAAGGGAAAGACCAGACCAAGCTGCGGGTGTTACTGGCGTCATTGATCCGGCAAGAGCCGTTATCTGCGAGATATCTCGACCATCCGCTACGAGGGATCTGGCAAGGTTATCGGGAGGCTCACATTGAGCCGGACTGGCTCTTGATTTATCGCGTCAATGGGACCGAATTGCACTTGGTCCGTATCGGCTCTCACTCCGACCTCTTCACAGAGTAAGCAGGTCAGCACCGCACGGCACCCACCTGCTCATCGAGTCTTCACGAGAACACATCGAATTGCTATTTTTGCTATGATTTTGCTATGATTGCTATGTTTTGTTGCGTTTCTGTTATGAATCGCTATGATTGTGCTATGTTTGGCATAGCATACTGCTATGAAATAGAAACTTTTGGCAAACAAGTCGTTGGAGGCAGATGATGTCTGAACACGATGCGAGCATGGATTCCTATCGCACAGTCTTGAAGGACCTGAAAAGAAGAAAAAAGGTCATCGACGCGGCCATTGCCGGCGTCACAGCTTTACTGGGAGAAAGTGAAGCAGCGTTGCAGGCCTGTCTGCCTGTTCCACTTCCCAAAACTCAGGAGTCCGGTGACGTTGCCTCCGGTTCATTTGCCGATCTGACGTTGACCGAAGCCGCACAACGCTATCTGGAGATGGTGAACGAGCCGCAATCCACTGCCGAGATTGCCGAAGCCCTTGAACGAGGGGGATACCCTACCGAATCCAGGAATTTCAGGAATACCGTCAGGTCGGTGCTGGACCGGCACGCGAAAACCGTGGGGGAAATCGTGAAGGTTCACAAAAACTGGGGATTGCCCAAGTGGACCAGCGACAAAGGCGAGTCATGGAATTGACCCGGCCTCTTCGGCATCGATCTTTGTGACATCCGCTCTCTCGCCTTCACGCTTTGCCCCGCCCTATCGCCGATTGACTATATAAAGGGCAAGGCGTATAGTAGGCAGTTGAGTGAATAGCTAGGGGAGCCGGACGGCTGAGAGTCTTCTGACGGAGACAACCCTTATAACCTGATCTGGGTAATTCCAGCGTAGGGAAGCGGACAGACAATCTACCGCCGTTTGGGTGAGCCGCTTCCAAGCCGTTGGAACGCGGCTTTTTTATTTGCCGGAAAGGATTTCCGCATGAACAATCCTGAACTCCCTCAGACCTCTTCCACGAACGGGAATGCCGGGCATGCGCCCACCTCAACCTTAACCACGACTCCGCTTCCCGCCTCCAGGAAAGTGTACGTCAACGGGGAACAGGACGGCGTGGCCGTGCCCATGCGTGAAATCGCCCTTTCGTCCGCCAAAAATGAGAACGGCGCGTCTGCTGCCTCTTCAGTCGTCGTGTACGATACGTCCGGACCCTATACCGATCCCTCGACGGGCATCGACATTCAACGCGGCCTTCCCCCCTTGCGCCGTGATTGGATCCTGGCCCGGCAGGACGTGGAAGCCTTACCCGACGTCTCTTCCGAGTATGGACGACTGCGGGCCAATGATCCGGCGCTCGACTCCCTGCGCTTTCGCCACATTCGCCAACCGTTGAGGGCGAAACCGGGCAAGAACGTCTCGCAACTGCATTATGCCCGCCGGGGTATCATTACCCCGGAAATGGAATTTATCGCGATCCGGGAAACGCAATTGCGGGAGGCGCAAGCCCAGGCAAACGGCACTCCCCGCGGCGTGGTTCAGCATCCCGGCCAGGCTTGGGGCGCGACGATTCCCCACACCATCACCCCGGAATTCGTTCGTGACGAGGTGGCCAGGGGCCGCGCGATCATCCCGGCCAACGTCAACCACCCGGAAATCGAGCCCATGATCATCGGACGGAATTTCCTCGTGAAGATCAACGCCAATATCGGCAATTCCGCGGTGGTGTCGTCGATAGAAGAGGAAGTCGAAAAAATGATCTGGGCCATCCGGTGGGGATCCGATACGGTTATGGACCTGTCCACCGGCAAAAATATTCATGAGACCCGGGAATGGATCATTCGCAATTCCCCCGTCCCCATCGGGACCGTCCCCATTTACCAGGCCCTGGAAAAAGTCGGCGGGAAGGCCGAAGACCTGACGTGGGAACTCTATCGGGACACGCTGATTGAACAGGCCGAACAGGGAGTGGATTATTTCACGATTCACGCCGGCGTCAGATTGGCATACGTCCCCCTCACCGCAAACCGCATGACCGGCATTGTCTCACGGGGCGGATCCATTCACGCCAAATGGTGTCTCTCGCATCACCAGGAAAATTTTGCGTATACCCACTTCGAGGAAATCTGCGAAATCATGAAGGCCTATGACGTCTCCTTCAGCCTCGGGGACGGATTGCGACCCGGCTCGATTGCCGATGCCAACGACGCGACGCAGTTTGCCGAACTTGAGACGTTGGGCGAATTAACCAAGCACGCCTGGAAGCACGACGTGCAGGTCATGATCGAAGGACCCGGCCACGTCCCCATGCACATGATCCATGAAAACATGGAACGGCAATTGGAGGCGTGTCATGAGGCGCCGTTCTACACGTTGGGTCCGCTTACCACTGACGTGGCACCGGGCTATGACCACATTACGTCGGGGATCGGGGCGGCGATGATCGGCTGGTACGGGTGCGCCATGCTGTGCTACGTTACGCCCAAAGAACACCTCGGCCTGCCGACGAAAGAAGACGTCAAAGCCGGCGTCATCGCGTATAAAATCGCCGCGCATGCCGCGGACTTGGCCAAAGGACACCCCGGAGCCCAACGACGGGACAATGCCCTCTCACAAGCCCGGTTCGAGTTCCGGTGGGAGGATCAATTCAATCTCTCGCTGGATCCCGACACGGCCCGGGCGTACCACGACGCCACGCTACCCGACCACGCCGCGAAGGGCGCCCATTTCTGCTCGATGTGCGGACCCCAGTTCTGTTCGATGAAAATCACCCAGGACGTGCGGGATTATGCCGCTCAACTCGATATGGATGAACAGCAGGCCCTGGAAACCCGACTTCGAGAAAAAGCCGACGAGTTTCGCAAGACAGGTGGGGAACTGTATGTGCAACCCAACCAGCCATAACCAAGGGAGGCTCCTCACGCTGCCCCCCTCACCTTGTTTCCCCCTCACCCTAGCCCTCTCCCACCGAGGGAGAGGGGAGAAGTGAGGGAGAGGGTAATTTAGAGGGAGATAGAGGAATGTCTGTCATGGATAATCTCCAGCCGGCGCCGCTTCGTGAACGGGACGTCACCCGCCACATCGCGCGCGAATTCTATAAAGAGTTTGATCAGCTCATTGAAAGTGACGTGATTATCGTGGGCGGCGGGCCGTCCGGTCTGGTCTGCGCTCATGACCTCGCTGAACAAGGATTTCGCACCCTGCTGCTCGAACAAAGCCTCGCGCTGGGCGGAGGATTCTGGTCCGGCGGATACCTCATGAACAAAGCCACCCTGTGCGAACCGGCCCACGAGGTTCTCGAGAGCATGGGCGTTCCGTGTAAACCGGTGAAGGAATGTGCGGGCATGCGAATCGTGGATCCGCCACACGCTACCGCCCGCCTCATTGCCTCGGTGTATGAAGCCGGTG
Source organism: Nitrospira sp. (assembly GCA_028819435.1). GTDB lineage: Bacteria > Nitrospirota > Nitrospiria > Nitrospirales > UBA8639 > Bin75. The sequence goes on along the minus strand of JAPPLK010000048.1, from coordinate 3,087 downwards.
CCAAGGTGCTGAACCTGACCAGGGTCGTGGACCTGATCCTGCGCGGTGAAGGTACGCTCGAAGGCGTCGTGGTCAATAATACGACGGCGGAGATGGCCGGACACGATCTCATCCACGTTGATCCGATCGCGCTCGAGTCGAAAGTCGTCGTCGATGCCACCGGCCATGACGCGGTGGTGGTGGGCTTGCTGAACCAACGCGGGCTCTATCAAACGGTTCCGGGCAACGGAGCCATGTGGGTTGCACGCTCCGAGGCCATGGTTGTAGAAAATACACGCGAGGTCTTCCCCAACTGTTTCGTTACCGGGTTGGCCGTGGCCGCGGTGGACGGCTCTCCCCGGATGGGTCCGGCTTTCGGATCGATGCTGTTGTCGGGGAAACGCGCCGCCGACCTTGTTCATCACAAATTGAAGGGCGAATAGGCGTTGCATGTGTCCCATCATTCGTTGACAATTTTCTGACTTAGTTCCCCTCCTTTGTAAGGAGGGGTGAAGGGGAGGTAGAGGCATTCAGGGAAGAGAGAATGTCTGGAACAAGGGCGGCCCCAGTCAAACGATGTGTGCGGTTCACGGACCCGGGCTCTACCCCACCTGACCTCCCCTTACAAAGGGGAGGAAAAGAGAAGAAGAACCGCGCGCAGAGATCACACATCTTCTCTGTACGCAATGGGCTCTTCAAGAATCGATGAACCAGCAGGATTTTCTTCAACAGGGTGGAGGGCGGGAAGAGGACAAGCTGA
>JAPPLK010000048.1:0-2248 GCA_028819435.1 Nitrospira sp. | reverse complement strand
ATGAACCAGCAGGATTTTCTTCAACAGGGTGGAGGGCGGGAAGAGGACAAGCTGACCGCGTGGAATTTATTCCAGCAGGCCTACGAATGTCAGATGAACGGCAAGCTGGATGACGCCGTTAAACTTTACCAGAACTCTATCGACACCTTCCCGACGGCCGAAGCCTATACCTTCCTCGGGTGGACCTACAGCTTCATGGGTCAGTTGGACGAAGCCATTGAAGAGTGTCATCGGGCTATCAGGACGGACCCGGACTTCGGGAATCCGTATAACGACATCGGGGCCTATCTTATCGAATTGAACCGATTGGATGAAGCGATCCCCTGGCTCGAACGGGCCACCAAAGCCAAGCGATATGAAAGCCCGGCTTTTCCACATATGAACCTGGGACGCGTGTATGAACGACAAGGCGATTGGAGACGCGCCATTGACTCCTACAAAACCGCCGTGACGTTCAATGCCGACTATAAGCCCGCGAAACGCGGGATGATGCGGCTGATTGCCTTGATGAATTGAGGCGGACAATCACGAAGGGGCTACATTGTCTTGTAGGGGACGGCCTGAGCCTGTCCTGAGCGTTCTTCGACTTGGCTGTCGCTACGCTCAGAACCGACGCCCCCCTTCCGTTCATCCTGAGCGTAGCGCGGCAGCGCGAAGTCGAAGGAAGCGAAGTTGAAGGGTGCTGTCCCGGCTATCACAAGAAAGGGTTGACTCGTGGAACAGGAAAAAATTGTGCTCGTCGGTGTGACCGACGTGTTTTTCTATACGAAGATTCGTGATGCGTTTAAACCGGCCGGTTATGGGCTCAAGCGCGTCAAATCTGCCGATGACGTTATCGAAAAGGCCAAAGCTCAAGCCCCGACGGCTATTGTGCTGAACATGAACGACCCCGGGCTCGACGCCGCCACGATGCTGAAGACCGCCAAACGCGAGACGGCCTTGAACCACGTGCCGGTCCTGGCGTTTGCCAATCACGAAGAAATCGACACGTGGCGACAGGCCAAGGAACTCGGCATCGACAAGATCGTCTCACGCAACGAATTTTCCGCCCGAACCCTGGCCCTGCTCCAGGAAGTGACCCATCCCCGTCCGGCATGAAACAGTCTGCCCTGCATACCACCCATCAACAACTGGGAGCCCTGTTCGGTCCTGCCGGCGAGTGGGAGATGCCGGTCCATTATGGCGACTCCATTGCCGAACATCACGCGGTCAGAACGGGCGTGGGGATGGCCGATCTCTCCCATCGAGGAAAACTGACGGTCACGGGAGAAGATCGCGTCACCTGGCTGCAAAGCATTATCAGCAACGACGTTCTGCCACTCCAATCCGGCGATTGGCTGTATTCGAGTTTCATGACGCACAAAGGCAAGATGCTGAGCTACTTCCGGGTCTATCGGCTTGAGGAATCTCTCCTGGTGGAAGACGTGGGCGAAGCAGGAGCCGTCACCCACGACACCTTTCGCAAATTTTTACTCTACGGCACCAAAGCTAAAATGAAGAACTGTGGAGACACCTGGGGCATCATTCTGGTCAGCGGCCCCAAGGCCCCCGACCTTATCCGGCAGGCGTTCGGTGTCGACGTCACCAGCTTGAAAACCGGCAACTTTCTGACTCATGACCTGGACGGCCAGGCAACCCTGATATCTACAACACAGGAAACCGGCGAAAACGACGTTGAAATCCTGGTGCCGAATGAGATCTTGGACCAAGCCTGGAGCCGGTTATGGGAAGCCGGGCAAGCCGTCGATCTCCGGGCATTCGGGACGGAAGCACGGGAATCCCTTCGCGTCGAAGCGGGCATCCCCAAACTGGGACCGGATTTGAATGAACGCATCGTGCCGCCCGAAGCCAACCTCGAGGGAAAAGCCTTCAGCCTGAGTAAGGGGTGTTACCCCGGACAGGAAGTCGTGGCAAGGATGGACACGTACGGCACGGTCAAGCGACGCCTAGTGGGCCTGGTCATCAATTCGGAAACGATTCCCCCTCCCGATGCCAAAGTATTCAGTGATAATCGAGAGGTCGGCTGGGTCAGCAGCGCGATTCACTCCCCCACCCTGAACAAAACCCTTGCCTTTGCGTTTCCCTTACGGGACTTCACCGCTCCGGGTACCGCCTTGCAGGTGGACGTCAACGGCCAACGCCATCCGTGCGTCGTACAGGCCCTTCCGTTTTACTCTCCGGATTAGTTGGTCCGTTATTTGTATGTATTCAGTAATTCGTTGACACTTTCGTTGTCTCTTTCCGTCAT
>JAPPLK010000037.1 GCA_028819435.1 Nitrospira sp. | reverse complement strand
ATGTCCCGGACGTTGATCCGGGATGGCGCGGCGACACCGGCAAACGAAAAGCCCCCTTCGACTTCGCTAACGCGACGCTCAGGGCGAACGGTCTCCCCTCCGTTCATCCTGAGCGTAGGCCTCTTGAGGCCGGAGTCGAAGGGCGATCAACCCTCTTGCGGGGGGACGGTGTGGCGGATGATTTTTCCTTCGACCATGTAGACCACCAATTCCGCGACGTTCGTCGCGTGGTCGGCAATCCGCTCGATGTACTTTGAAATAAAGGAGAGCCGGATGGCCCGACTGATCGTCTTGGGGTTTTCGATCATGAAAGACAAGAGTTCCCGGAACAGTTGTTCCGTCAGGTTATCGATGAAATCATCATCCTGAATGACTTTCCTGGCCAATGCCGAATCCATTTTGACGAAGGCGTCCAACGATTCCTTGACCATGATGCGGGCGCGTTCGGCCATGTGGGGAATGTCGATATAGGGCTTCAACTGTGGCTCTTCGTTAAGTTCAATCGTCCGCTCGCAGATATTTTCCGACAAATCACTCATCCGTTCCAATTCAGAAGAAATCTTCATGGCGGTGGTGACAAAGCGCAAGTCTTTGGCAACCGGCTGGTACCGGACCAACGCGTCGAGAGACATTTCGTCGATTTCCACGTCCAACGTATTCACCTTGTGATCGTTTTCGATGACTTGCTGCGCCAGGACTTCATCACGTTCGATCAACGCGGTCAGGGCGTTCCTGATCTGCTCTTCTACCAGCGTACCCATCATGAGAATTTTGCTTTTGAGCTTCTCAAATTCTTCTTCGAAGTGACGTTCCATGTGTTTTCATGTCCTCTTCGAAACCGCGCCCATCACCCGAACCGACCGGTGACGTAATCTTCGGTCCGGCTGTCAGACGGATTGGTAAAGATGGTTTTGGTATCGGCGTATTCAAGCAATTCGCCCATGAGAAAAAAGCCCGTCAGGTCGGAGATGCGCGCGGCCTGTTGCATGTTATGCGTGACAATCACCACGGTGAGTTGATCTTTCAGGGAATGCAACAACTCTTCGATTTTGGCGGTCGATAAGGGATCAAGTGCTGAACAGGGTTCATCCATGAGCAAGACTTCGGGGTTGACGGCCAACGCCCGCGCGATACACAGGCGTTGTTGTTGCCCGCCGGACAGGCCGAGCGCGCTGTGATGCAAGCGATCCTTGACTTCTTCCCAGAGTCCTGCGCCCTGCAAACTCTTTTCCGCAATGCCGTCGAGCACTGAACGACGCCGGATGCCCTGGAGCTGCGGCCCATAGACCACGTTTTGATAAATCGACTTGGGAAATGGATTCACTTTCTGGAAAACCATGCCGACCCGGGTCCGCAGGTCGGTGACGTCCACTGACGGATCGTAAATGTCCTTGCCGTCAAGACAAATCCTGCCGACGACCCGGGCCCCTTCCACCAGGTCGTTTAACCGGTTGAAACACCGCAACAACGTCGATTTCCCACAACCTGACGGGCCGATAAAGGCTGTAACCTGATTGGCCGGAACGGTCAGGGCAACTTTGAACAGCGCCTGCTTCTCGCCGTAAAAGAAGTCGGTATCCTCGACCGTAATTTTGGGTATCCTGTCTTGAGAACGTTCAGAAGAGGCCATGGTTGTTTCCGCCGTCTGCGCACGTCGGGCAGCAGTGTGATGGGGCTGTGTCAACGTGTCAATCCGTGAACTCATGATCGTGAAACCTGCCGGGCTTCATACCGCCGATGCCTTGAACTTTTTCTGCATGTAATTGCGGAGGGCCACGGCGCTGAGATTCAACACAATGACCACCATCACCAGGACCAGGGTGGTAACGTACACCATCGGCTTCGCCGCTTCCACGTTGGGTGACTGAAAGCCCACGTCGAAGATATGGAACCCCAGGTGCATAAATTTCCGTTCAAAGTGCAGAAACGGGAAATGGTGGTCCAAGGGAAGCGCCGGCGCCAATTTGACGACCCCGGTCAACATCAAGGGAGCCACTTCACCCGTGGCGCGTGCCACCGCCAGGATCAGCCCCGTCAAAATACCCGGCAGGGCGCAGGGAAGAATCACGCGGAGCATGCTTTCAAACTTGGTGGCTCCTAACGCCAGGGACCCTTCACGGTATTCGCGTGGGACGGCGGAAAGCCCTTCTTCCGTGGACACGATCACGACCGGCACCGTCAGGAGGGCCAAGGTGAACGACGCCCATAGAATGCCACCCGTGCCGAACGTCGGAGTCGGCAAGGCTTCCGGGTAGAACAGGTTGTCAATGGTCCCGCCGACCGCGTAGACAAAGAACCCCAACCCAAACACGCCAAACACGATCGACGGCACGCCGGCCAGGTTATTCACGGCAATGCGGATGACGCGAACAATCAGCCCCTGCTTTGCGTATTCCCGCAAATAGAACGCGGCCAGCACGCCGAACGGCACCACGGCCACGCTCATGATCAAGACCATCATGACGGTGCCGAAAATCGCCGGGGAAATGCCCCCTTCCGTATTGGCTTCCCGTGGTTCTTCGCTCAGCACGGACCAGAAATTCATGAAATATCTGAGGATTTTCTCGAAGAAGTCCATGTCATTGGGACGAAGGGCTTTCACAATCTGACCGACCGGAAGGCGTTTCTCCTGACCGTTGGTTTCGACGAGCAGCACGGAATACTCGTCGAGTTGACGGCTCAAGGCCCGAAGGGTCTCAACGTGCTTGTGGTATTGGGTTTCCAACTGACTGGTCATGGCTTGCAGTTCAGCCACCTCACGGGCATCGTCTTGACCGCGTAATTCCAACTCCCGGATTCTCAAACGGGTTCCTTCGATTTCAAAATTAATGTCGCCGATGACGTCTCGTTGCAGGTGTTCGATCTCCTCTTGCAGGTCATTGGCCTGCTCGATCAGCGGCTGTAACGCCTTCCATCCTTCCTGATTGCCCGTGGCGACCACGTCTTCACCGCGCGAGACTTCACGAATCCGGCCGTAAAAATTACCCCATTCTCTCCGTTCAAACGCCGCCACGTCTTTCGGGGAGTCCGCCGACGCAATGTGTTCGGTATCCACCCACCGGAAGTCCAGGCCATAGAGGTCACGGTTCCCGACTTTCAGCCTCACCCGTGTTTTCCCTTCGGGAAATTCCGGCGTCGCCGAATGGGGGATGACTTCTTCGCCTTTCAATTCTCCGAGCACGCGCGTGCCGTCCGTGAGCGTCATTTCCACAAGGGCATGAGGCCAGAAAAACCCGAGGCCATTGACCATGATCAGGAGAAGAACGCCGCCGACCATGAGCAGCGAGGCCGCGACCGCCGTACCGCAAAACCACACGAACAGCGTTCCGGAACTGAGAAATTTTTTGATCCTGTCGCTCATCACGTCCCTTTAAAACTGGCTGTATCGCGCTCGAAGCCGCTGCCGGACAATTTCCGCGAGAGTGTTGACAATGGACGTAAACACGAACAGCAGCAGGCCGGCCAGGAACAGGAGCCGATACAGCGTGCCGCCATGCGGGGCCTCGGGCATTTCCACGGCAATGTTAGCCGATAAGGTCCGGAATCCATTGAAGAGGTTCATGTCCATCACCGGGGTATTACCCGTGGCCATCAGCACAATCATGGTTTCTCCCACGACCCGCCCCAGGCCGATCATGAGCGCGGAAAACACTCCCGGGCTCGCCGAAATGATGACCAATTTTGTCAAAGTCTGCCACGGGGTGGCTCCGAGAGCCAGTGACCCGGCAATCAGGTGCGGCGGCACGTTGCTCAGCGAATCTTCACTGATGCTGAAAATCGTGGGGATGACGGCCATGCCCATAGCAAAGGCAATGACCAACGCGTTCCGCTGGTCGTACGCCAACCCGAACGAGGACTGTAACCAGCCCTTATAGCTTGAATCGAAAAGCCAGGATTCGATCTGGGGATTCAACTGGAGACAGGACCACGTCGTTCCGGCGAGGACCAGCATGAACACCGTCAATTCCGTCACGTTGCCGGAGGTCCCCTTGAGGCGCGAAGGAAGAAATTGCCAACCGACGCAGATCACCACGACCGCCAGCGGTATCAGGAGAAACATGGCCGCCACGGCAGGAAAGATCTTTTCCAGCAACGGCGCAAACCACAATCCGGCCAGGAACCCCAAGACAACCGTGGGGAACGCCGCCATCGTCTCCACGACCGGTTTGACCACGGCGCGAACGTTGGGACGCATGAACATCGCGGTATAGATCGCCCCCAGCACGGCGAGGGGCGTTGCCAGCAACATGGCGTAGATCGTCCCTTTCAGCGTGCCGAACATAATCGGCCATAAGCCGAATTTTGGTTCGAACTCATCGGAGCCACCCGTCGATTGCCAGATATGAAGAGGCTCTTCGTAACCCTCATACAGCACGGGAAAGAACAAGGACGAGAACGTGGATTCGGGATGTTCGTTTTCAACGTCATAGGTGATCAGCCGGCCTGAATTATCGAGCACCAACGCGCCGTCTGTCTTCGGCGCAAACATCGCAGCCAACACGGCAGAACCGTTTCCGGGGATTCGGATGAGCGTCTGACCGGACGTTGAATGGTGCAGCGCCACGCCGCCGGAAACGTCGGCCGTGAGAAAGCCTTTATCCCGAAGCGACGGGGAAATGGTGGTTACGGCCCCGTCATGCGGAGAAAAGTCCCGAATTTTTTCAAGCCGGGGATCACCGCCGACGTCAGGATCGATCACGGACATCCACACGGCCACCGTCCCCCGTTCCGTGCCGACCACGATGGACCTGTCGCCGATCAGATAGGAAAGGGCGGTAATGGACGTCCCGGCGGAATAGATCCCCATCAGCCTCGGACTCCAGATATCCCGAATGTCCCAGTAGAATAACCTGCCGTCTTTCGTGCCCCCCAACAGGGTTTCCCCCAGGTCATCCAGGACCAGCACGGACAGCGCGTCCACGCCGTCATCGGTGATCTCAGCCTGAAGAAGTTCGGATTCCGTTTCGAGCGCAAACAGCCCACCTGCTTCCGATTCCTGCACCTTCGTAAGGAACAACCGTCCTGGGTCGGTCAACACGGCGGCGATGGGACCACTGTCCGTCTCCCGGTAGGCAAGGCGTGCAATGGAGGACCCATCCGGGGCCGCCTCAAACGGCTCGCCCGCGGTCACCACCGGTTCGGTGTGTCTGACGTCGTCTTCAAACGTCACTCGAAACGTGACGTAGAAAGGAATGACCCGACCGATGTTTGTGCCAAACCCATAGACGTGTTGTTTCCCGGGAGATCGGGCCAGCGCGGTAATTTCCCCTTCCTCGAAATCCGGCATCCTTCGACTTCGCTCCACTACGCTCAGGACCGACGGGGCGAGAGGGATCGGGGTCCCGTCGGGAAACGTATAGAACGAAATGTCACCATTTCGAAGCACGTACCCCAATTCCATGTATTCATTCACCCCCACACTGATGTTTTGTGGAGGAACTTCACTAAATGTGTCGATTTGGACGGCCGTCTCTTCGCTCCATGAAGCGGTATAGAATAATGGAACGACTTCGATAAACAGGTAGGCAAAAATCCCAAAGATGCTGAAAATGGTCGCCCAGCCTCCAAGGGTGATGACTCCCCTTGCGCCATGATCCAACCAACGCCGCAACGTCCGTAAGCCAATCCTTGCAAGAAGCGATGACGAAGGAGAGGAAGTTATCGTCACATTTCACCCAATTTCTTCATGATGAGGGTCTGCGGCAAGGGGAAATAGCCGTCCTTGATGACGATATGCTGCCCGGCTTTGCTGTACACGTATTTCAGAAATTCCGCGACCAGGGGAGGCAATGGTTTCCCTGGTGCCTTATTCACGTACAGGTAGAGAAACCGCGCCAACGGATACTTGCCGGCGGAGGCATTGGCAAACGTCGGGTCAAAGCACCCGTCGCCGCTCTTGGCCGACAACCGAATCGCCCGGACGCCCGAGGTCCGGTACCCGATGCCACTGTACCCGAGACCACCCCGATCTTCCGTCACGCCCTGCACCACGGAAGCCGAGCCGGGTTGCTCCTTGACCTCATCCTTATAATCGCCTTTCTTCAACACTTTTTTCTTGAAAAACCCGTAGGTCCCCGAGGCTGAATTTCGACCGTACAGGCTGACCCTGGTGTCTTTCCAGTTCCCATCAAGCCCTGCTTTCCCCCACGTGTCGATATTCACGGAGTGCCCGCGCCTTCGGGTCTTTGAAAAGGCGGCATCCACTTCTTCCATGCTCATACATTGCACGGGATTGTCTTTATTGACGTACACGGCCAGCGCGTCAACGGCGACGGGGAAGGTTGTGGCTTTATACCCGAACTTCGCCTCGAACTTGTCCATCTCTTTTGCTTTCATTTGCCGCGACATCGGACCGAGTTGAGCCGTCCCTTCAATCAACGCCGGCGGAGCCGTGCTGGAGCCTTTCCCTTCGATCTGAATCTTCACGTTGAGATATTCTTTTCTGAATCCTTCAGCCCACAAGGTCATGAGATTATTGAGTGTGTCGGACCCGATGCTGTTCAGGTTCCCGGAAACCCCGCTCACCTGCGTGTAGTCTTTCCAGGCCGGGTCTACCATGGAGTCGGAGGCGGCCCAACTTTGGCCCGCACTTCCAATGCCCACTGCCAGAACGATGAAACTCAGGGAGACAATCCCCTTGCTGAAAAATCGACGTGTGGCGTTTGCCAATACAAACCGTCTCATAATGTCATATCCTTCCTTCTGAGAAATGTAGGAACCCCTGATTTAGTGCACTATCGGGCGCATGGCTGCGTTGTGTCCTCGCTCAACCCTCACCTATCTCGTTTGATAAGCCTCGGGTTTCGCTCCGGGACGCCTTGCCTTGCATCCCGCTATCACACTAAGTCAGAGGTTCCTGTCGGTGACGTGTCGTTCCCTGAAGCATGTCTACTCTAAAAGCCGCATATGTCCCCAGCGTAAAAAACAGGTTACGAAATCGTTACGGGCATCCCTGGTGTCGGGGAGTTTATACGGGACGGCACAGGGGCCGTCCCCTACAATGCCCATAATGGAGGGACCGCAGATCAGGTTAGTGTTGCGTAGCCGGCGATCTAGCAAGCGGATTGGAGTTGCGCGGCCTGGAGCAGAAATTCGATCGTGGTGCCTTTGCCGTATTCACTCTCGATGTGAAGCGTACCGCCGTGCAATTGCACAAGATGCTTGACAATGGCGAGGCCCAGGCCGGTGCCGCCTTCCTCGCGGGAACGCGCTTTATCGACCCTGTAAAATCGTTCCGTCACGCGAGGTAAATCGTTTGGCGGAATGCCCTGCCCCGTATCCCGGACCGTGATACGGATTTGATTCGTGTCCGTTTCCGCCGCGAGGAAACTCACCGTTCCCCCTTGCGGCGTATACTTCAAGGCATTATCGACCAGGTTCACCAGAATCTGTGAGAGCCGGTCCCGGTCGGCCTGAACTGCTAAATCGGGAGTGACCAGGTTCACAAGCTTCACGTCTTTTTTCGCGGCATCCTTCTCGAACATCGCCGAGACGTCCTGCACAAAAGCCCCAAGACTGATGGGGGCGGGGTCCAGGACCACTTTCCCCGTCTCAATATCGGACAGGTTCAGCAGATCGTTGATCAAGCGACCCATGCGTTCCGCGTGGCTGTTCGCGATCTCAAGAAATCGCCGGTGCGTGTCAGATTCCAACCTGGTTTCATCCAACACGGTCTCCAGGTAGCCTTTGATGGCGGTCAACGGCGTGCGTAACTCATGGGACACGTTGGCCACAAATTCCGCGCGGACTTTTTCCAGCCGCCGGAGTTCGGTAATGTCGTGCAGGACGAGTAAAAATCCCCGTCGCTCCAAGGAAAAAGACATGGGCATGGCATTCACTTCGATGATTCTCATGGAGGCGAAATGACTCTCGATTTCCCGCTTGCACGGCTCCGCAGCGTCGAGGGCCTGACACATCTCCACCCATTCGGCCAATCCCTTGTCCCTGACGACCTCCAATAAGGTGCGCCGTTCTCGCTGATCATGTGCAACACCGAGAATCCGTTGCGCAGACGGATTCATGAGAATCACGTACCCTTGTCCGTCCAGGGCAATGACGCCTTCCGTCATATATTCCAGGATCGCGTTGCCCTTGGCTCGTTCGGCCTCCAGGATTTCAACTCTGGTCAGCGGGTAAGCCGTGATGTAATCCAATGCCTTTCTCTGGCCGCTCAACTCATCTTCATCGGCTATCCTCCCCTGTTTACGCCAACCTTGTAACAACCGTTCGAGCCCAGTGTCGATTTCATGGACCGGCCTCAACAGCCATCGGCCCAACCACGTGCCCAGAGGGAAACCCAACGCGGCAAGCACCAGAGCCCCAACCCAGAGGATTCCGGCGGTCACCCCAGAAAAGGCCAACAGCCACATGGCCCCCATGCCAGCCAACGTCATGCAACTGAACAACACACCCAAACGGGGAATCAACCGGCCCTTCAACGTCGGTGCCTCCTTATCTACCTTTCTTCCTCGAAGCGGTAGCCCACGCCTTTGACCGTCACGATCCGGTGACTTTCATCTTTGAGTTTTTCCCGAAGACGCCTGATATGCACGTCCACCGTCCGTGATTCGATCTCCACGGCATTGGCATATCCCCAGACCATTTCCAGAATTTGTTCCCGGTTCAACACCCGGCCGTTGGCTTGTACCAGCGCACCGAGCAGGTCGAACTCCTTGACCGTGAGGTCGATCAGACTACCGGCAACGCGAACCTGATGTTTGGCTTCGTCAATTTCAAGAGCCCCGACGCGTTTGAGGCCGCCCGTTTGACGTTCACGTCCCCGCCGCATCACGGCCTTGATCCGGGCCACCAACTCTCTGGGGGAAAACGGTTTGACGAGGTAATCGTCCGCCCCCATCTCCAGGCCCACCACTCGATCGACTTCCTCCGCTTTGGCCGTCAACATGATAATCGCCATACTGGCGAGAGTCCGGTCACGACGAAGCAACCGGCAGATTTCCAACCCGTCGACCCCGGGTAGCATGAGATCCAGCACGACCAGGTCCGGGCGTTCGGCACGTGCAAGTTGCAACGCCGTTTCTCCCTCAGACGCCTCGATACAAAACAGTCCTTCTTTTTCCAAGTGGTGACGAACGAGATCAACGATCGCTCGTTCATCATCAACGATTAAGGCTTTCAGCGGCATGGGTGCCCCGAATCTGTCGTTCTGAGCCGAAGACGAAGAATCTGCTTTTCCCCTTCCGTCATCCCCGACATCTTTAATCGGGGATCCAGGGTTTTTGATATGAGCATGATGGATTCTATTGGCTCTCTATTTCGTTTATGTTAAGGCTTCTTTCCCATTCAAGAAATTTTCGTGCTCAATGTAGCACAAAGACGCAAAACAGACTACGCTCGCGTACGGAACCGCTTCTTTATAATTGAACAAAATTTCCACGTAGGGGTATTTTTTTAGACAATTCGGGACGGCACAGGGGCCGTCCCCTACACCCCCGATCATGGCGTAGGGACAGGCCCCGTGCCTGTCCGATTCATGGCGTAGGGACAGGCCCCCGTGCCTGTCCGGTGGGAGAGAGAAAGGCAACCGTTTTCATGCCAATGGTCAACCTGAAACGGTTTATGGCGCTCGCGCTCATTGTTCTCGGTTCGGCCTGCGCGGACCCCGTTCCCGACGCGTTCCGTTTCGGTCTGGCCAGCGCGCCCGCGAACTTCGATCCGCGCTTTGCCACGGATGCGACGTCGGCTCGCATCAACCGCCTGCTCTACGACCGGTTGGTGGATTTCAACGACACCTTTGAACCCGTACCGGCCCTGGCCGATTGGGAACAACTGTCGCCGACCCATTATCGCTTCCACCTCAAAACGAACAAACGTCCGTTCCATGACGGCGCCCTGCTGACCGCCAACGACGTCAAAGCCACGTATGACTTTATCCTCAATGCGGACAACGCCTCCCCGCACCACGCCTCGTTGACCGTCATCGACCGCGTCACCATTGGCGACGAAACGATTGTCGACTTTTTTCTGAAACGTCCGGAACCGCTCTTTCCGGGGTACCTGGTCATCGGCATCGTGCCGGCGCACCTGATCGCGACGAACCATCCGTTCCACGAGCACCCGGTCGGAAGCGGACCGTTTTCTTTTCAGGCACGACCGGACGAGACGCAACTCCACCTCCTCAGGGTCCGGGATCAACAACGCTTTGAATTCATCACGATCCCGGACCCTACGGTTCGGGTATTGAAATTGATGGCCGGGGAAATCGACATGCTCCAAAATGATCTCCCTCCGGAACTCATCGGCTACCTGGAACGTGACCGGATGGTGAAGGTTCAACGAAAATCCGGCACGAATTTTTCGTACCTTGGATTCAGCTTCGAAGACGCCGTGACCCGGCAGGCATTCGTCCGACGGGCCATTGCCCATGCCATCAATCGCCAGGAGATCATCGAATACGTCCTGGACGGCGCGGCCAGGCCGGCCGAGTCGTTATTGCCGCCCGAACATTGGGCCGGCGCACAAGACCTTGATCCGATCACCTATGAACCGGAAAAGGCACAAGCGCTGTTACGCCAGGCCGGATACTCCCGCGAACACCCAGCCAAAATCGTCTATAAGACATCAAGCGATCCTTTTCGGATCAGGCTCGCCACGATCCTGCAACGGCAATTGCAAGACGTCGGGATCGACGTGGACCTGCGCAGTTACGACTGGGGCACGTTTTACGGAGACATCAAAGCCGGCAGGTTCCAGATGTACAGCTTGGCCTGGGTGGGCATCCATACCCCCGATATATTCGATTACGTGTTCCACAGCCGATCGATCCCGCCGCACGGAGCGAACCGGGGCCGGTTCCGCAGCACGCTGGCCGATACGTTCATCGACCATGCGCAGGCAGCTCCTGACCTTGAAACCAAACAACGGTGGTACGTGCAACTCCAGCATCACCTTGCCGATGCGCTGCCGTACGTCCCTTTGTGGTACGAAGACCATATTTTCATCGCGCGCCGGGAGATCGAAGGCTTTACCATGGCCCGTGACGGCAATTACGACGGCCTGAGACACCTGCGCCGTTCATCCCCTGACGCACTGTAACCGATCGTGTTCATCCGGTTTCTCATATCACGGTTCCTGACGGCGCTTGCCGTGGTGTTCGGTGTCGTCTGCCTTGTTTTCTTTTTGCTTCACCTGGTTCCCGGCGACCCCGTGGAAGTGATGCTGGGCGAATCGGCGCGCCCCGCGGACAGAGCCGCTTTGCAACAAGCCCTTGGGCTCAACCAGCCGGTCCACGTGCAGTTCGTCCGCTACATGGCAAACTTGTCTCAATTCGACTTGGGGACTTCCTTCTACTCGAAACGCCCGATCCGCGACCTGCTGCTCGAACGACTGCCGGCCACCGTTGAACTCGGGGTGGCGGCGCTTCTGGTGGCCCTGCTCATGGCCGTGCCTCTCGGAATTCTGGCCGCCGTGAAAAAAGGAACCGCGTGGGACGTCGCGGCTACGGGGATTGCCCTGTTCGGCGTCTCCATTCCCAATTTCTGGATGGGGCCCATGCTGATTCTGGTCGGGGCGTTGTGGTTAGGCTGGTTTCCCGTGAGCGGACGGGAGGGGGTTGCCTCACTGGTCCTTCCGGCCCTGACCCTGGGTACGGCACTGGCGGCCATTCTCTCGCGTATGATTCGCAGCGCCATGCTGGAAATCATGAATGAAGACTTCATGCGCACCGCGCGCGGGAAAGGCCTCGCCGAGCGGACCGTCATTCTTCGACACGGCCTGCGGAACGCGCTGCTTCCCGTGATCACGTTGGTGGGGTTGCAACTCGGGGCGTTACTCAGCGGGGCCGTGATTACGGAAACCGTGTTTTCCTGGCCGGGCATCGGCTCCCTGGTCGTCGAAGCCATTCACCGCCGCGACTATCCCGTGGTGCAGGCCACCGTGCTATGCATCAGCACGTCCTATGTGGCACTGAACGTGCTCACGGATCTCGCGTACGCCTGGATCGATCCCCGCGTCCGGCTGGGGAGCCAACCATGATGCGCCCATGGATACCTCTCGGCGTTATCCTGCTCTGGGCCCTGGTCGCGCTTCTCGCGCCCGCGCTGCCCCTGTCTCCGAACTCCATAGACCTGCCGCATATCCTCACACCCGGTAGCCCGGACGAATGGTTGGGCTACGATGATCTGGGCCGGCCGGTGTTCGACCGCTTACTGGTGGGTGCGAGAACGTCGTTTCTCGTGGCCTTTGCCGTGGTCGGTGTTTCACTGGTCATCGGAAGCCTGCTGGGCACCATCGGGGCGTATGCCGGAGGATGGCTTGACCTGGTCCTCGTTCGCGTCATGGACGTCTTTCTCGCCTTCCCGGGAATCCTGCTGGCCATTGCGCTGGCCGGCGTGATGGGACCGGGCATCGACAACGTCGTCATCGCCTTGTCGGTCGTGAGCTGGGTGGGCTATGCCCGACTGGCCCGGGCGCAAGTCCTCTCCATGAAAGAACGCGACCACGTGCACGCAGCCGTGGCGATCGGCACTTCCCCGCCACGGATCATCGCCCGTCACGTGCTCCCGCTCATCGGTGCTCCCCTGATTGTCGAAGCCAGCTTCGGAATGGCGAGCGTGGTCATTGGTGAAGCCGGGCTGTCGTTTCTGGGATTGGGCGTGCAACCGCCCACCGCGTCCTGGGGCAGTATGATCCGTGACGGCACGCGGTACATGCTGGTTGCTCCGCATATGGTCATCGCCCCGGGCTTGGCCCTGATGGGTGTGGTCCTCTCCGTCAACGTTCTGGGAGACCGGTTACGCGATTGGCTGGACGTAAAAAATCAACCACAAAACTCCTTCAAGTCTCCTCTCCCTTGATGGGAGAGGATTAAGGTGAGGGTGATGAGCGACCAATCAAAGGCCCAAGAACTTCGGCAACGCTCCACCGATGCCGAACAGGCACTGTGGAAACGTCTCCGAAACCGCCAACTGGCAGGATGCAAGTTTCGCCGACAAGTGCTTATCGGCAAGTACATCGTCGACTTTGTTTGCTTCGAAAGAAAATTGGTCATTGAGGTGGATGGCGGCCATCATCAGGAGCAAGTCTCGTCCGACACTGTGCGAACCACCTGGCTGGAGTCGCAAGGCTTCCAGGTGTTACGGTTTTGGAATCACGAAGTCCTGGCTGACACGGAAGGCTGTACAGGAGGCCCTTCTTGTGGCCTTACAGGAGAGTTTACCTTCTTCTGACTAACCCTCACCCCAGCCCTCTCCCATCAAGGGAGAGGGGGAAAAACGTCATGAAACAACGCATTATCGATTTTCACCGGGACGAACACGGCGATTGGGTCGCCGATCTCGAATGTGGACACGGGCAACACGTCCGGCACGATCCCCCCTGGAGCGAACGGCCCTGGGTCGTGACGCCGCAGGGAAGAGAACGGATGTTGGGAGAAACGCTTGCCTGCAAGAAATGCGATGAGGAATTGCCGTGAATCAGTTCTGACCCGCCTCGGGCGGCCCGTCAACCGGCGGCGGATGACCGGGGTCCCAATACTGTAAGCGGTCGATCAAGGGTTGGGCATCGGGGCTGGTGGATTGGGTAGGCTCACTGGGTCCATGATCCCAGGTCACGCGGGAGTACCCGTGCGCATGCAGGGTATCGCGGATGACTTCGACAAGCGCGTCAAGGGTCACCTCGTCCCCCGCGCGCAAGTCCAACACGCGTTGGGATTGTTCCATTGGCGGAGGCACGTCGTGCAGCAAGGCCCAACAACGGTCAAAGACCGTTCGCCGAACGTCTTCCGGGACGTTCAAGCTCGGAACGTCCGCGGTACACAGGGCCGCCACCATGAGTACGAATTGGAGGTCCGGCAGTCCGGGATTGTCAACGTCGAGTATCTGCATAACCGGCGAGTATCTTATTGAGATCGGGATACGTTTTTCAATCTCTTCGTTTACGACCCGGCGACTTGGCAAAAAATCCTCCGGGCTGACGACGTCCGTCGCCGGTCACGTAATAACGGCTGCTCAACCAGTATGCCGCGCCATAGACAGCATGCGCGAGCATTCTTCGATAGTATAGAGCGATACGGCCAACGGCGTCATCGCCTTTGCCATCAGCGTCTACACGCGTTACAATTGCCGTTCCTCTCCACCAAGGGCCGCAGGAGGGCAGTGAATGATGAATCCATCGTTCGGACAGAGGATTCTGTTTCCATTGACCATTGGGCAACGCCTGCTCATCATGGTGGGGATCTTCATCCTGGCGCTGGGCGCCATCCTGTCTTTCACGTATACAGCGGCGAAAGCGCTCGAACTCGACGTGGTGGTGCTGGACGTGGCAGGCCGTCAACGGATGATGATTCAATGGCACCTCAATGAAATGCTGTTGGCTTACAATGGAATTCCAGCGGACCCTCGACGGACGCAACGGTTGTTATTGCATTCCCTCGACGCCTTGCAAAACGGGGGGGACGTGATCGTGAACCTGTATACCAACGAACGGCGTTCGATTCCCGTAGCCCCGACCGCCCGGATACGGGATCTCCTGGAGCAACAGCGTATCCTGCTTGAACGATTTTTTACCGAAACCAGGACCCTGTTGCTTGAAGACCCCGATCGCGTCTCTTCGTCAGAATCATTTTCCTTGCTCAATCAACTCCAACAAGAACTTCTCCTGAACGCCGACACCGTGTTCAAATTGTTCAGTGCCCATTCCAAGCAAAACCTCGTGAATCTTCTGAAAAGCCAACCAGTCATTGGACTTCTGGTCATCATCTTGAGCATCGTCCTGGCCAGACAGGTGGTGTCCACCAGCCACAGGCTCGAACGGGAAATCGAGCAACGAAAAAAAGCCGAGGATGCGCGCAAAACCTACGAGGCAGAACTGGTCTTACGCGACCGCTCGATCAATTCGGCGACAAACGGCATTATCATTGTCGATGCCCGCCAACCCGACATGCCTACGGTCTATTGCAACGCCGCGTTTGAGAAAATCACGGGCTACGCCAAGGAAGAAGTGATCGGTCGAAATTGCCGGTTTCTCCAGGGGGCGGACCATCAGCAACCCGGGCTCGACGCTATCCGCCGGGCGATCCGGCAGGGGGCCCAAGCCAAGGCGGAACTGCGAAATTATCGCAAGGACGGCAGTCCGTTTTGGAACGAACTCTATGTTGCGCCAGTGAAGGATCAACAAGGACAGCTCACGCATTTCATCGGGATTCAGACGGACATTACCCACCGAAAACGACAGGAAATCGAATTGGCGAACAAGACGCGAGAATTGACCCAATCCAACGCCGAACTCCAGCAATTTGCTTACGTGGCTTCCCACGACCTGCAAGAACCGCTTCGCATGGTGGCGAGTTACACACAGTTATTGCGCAAACGGTATCGAGGTAAGCTGGACAAAGACGCTGATGAATTCATCGAGTACGCCGTGGACGGGGCCACCCGCATGCAACGACTCATTCACGACCTGCTCGAATACTCCCGAATCGGCTCGGAGAATAAGCCCTTTCAAGAAACCGACTGTGAAGTCGTGCTTCAACAGGTCCTGGCTAACCTCTCCGCGTCGGTCCGGGAACATCGCGCCGAGGTGACCCACGGTCCGCTTCCCACCATCCACGTCAATCCGACGCACATGATGCAAGTCTTCCAAAACCTGATCGGCAACGCGCTGAAGTTTCAAGGCGACGCCCCGCCCAAAATTCACGTGGTGGCCAAGGCACTCCCGGATGGATGGGAATTCTCGATCCGCGACAATGGGCTCGGGATTCCGGACGATCAACTCGTTCGCATTTTTTCGATCTTTCAACGATTACACGGTCAAGGTGACTACCCTGGCACGGGTATCGGCTTGGCCATCTGCAAACGAATCGTGGAAAAATACGGTGGGAACATCCGGGTGGAATCCGAACGCGGCAAAGGATCAACCTTTTATTTCACCCTGATGTCCCCTCGAGAGGTCATGGAGTTGATGCCATCAACGACCGACCCCTCGGAATCCGCTACGATCTCCGGGAAGGGGCCGGAGAACCACGTCACATGAACACAACAACCATTCTCCTGGTAGAAGATAACCCCAGCGATGCCCGCCTGGTGCAGGAACTCTTTGGTGGCCTGCAAGGCCGATCCTTCAACGTCCTTATCGCCGAATCCCTTCAACGGGCGCATGAGCATTTGAAAGAACTCCGCGTGGACGTCGCCCTGATTGATCTTTCCTTACCCGACAGCCACGGGTTGGACACGTTCCGGAAATTCGCTGCAGAATATCCCGCGATCCCACAAATCCTGCTGACGGGCCTGGATGACCGGGACGTCGCAATCCAGGCCGTTCGAGAAGGAGCCCAGGATTACCTGCTTAAAGGCGAGGTAGAAGAGCATATCCTTATCCAAGCCATCGACTATGCGATAGAGAGAAAACGCATCCAGGTCGAGTTGGAAGCCGCGAATACCCGTCTCCAAAAGACCGCGGAGGATCTCCATTACATTCTGAATCAATTGCACATCGGGACGATTCTGATCAATCCCGAAGGCCGGATTCTTTACATGAGCGTTTCCGCCTTGCGGTTGTTGGGCAAAAACGAAAGCATCCCGGAAGGCAGGCCCTGGCAGGACGTCGTGGGGTTCGACGACCATGACGTCCAAATCCTGGAACGTCTCATGGAGCAGGACGAACGGGAAAAATGCGTCGTCTATTTCACTCTGCCGGACCATTCCCAGCGTCAGCTTGAAATCGATATCCACGACGACCCTCGTGACACGCGAGCTAAAATGTTCTTCCTTTACGACGTCACTGAAATTCATACGCTTCGCAAACAACTGGAATCCGAATTTCATAATTTGATCGGGAAGTGCCAACTCATGCAGGACGTGTATCGGCAAATTCGCAATCTCGCCCAGGTCGACTCGACGGTAATCATCGAAGGAGAAACCGGGACGGGCAAGGAACTCGTAGCCCGGGCCCTGCACAATTCCAGTCCGAGAAAAGACAAAACCTTTCTTGCGGTAAATTGTGCCGGACTGGCCGAATCACTGCTGAGCAGTCAATTATTCGGTCACAAGAAAGGCGCCTTTACCGGAGCCAACAGTGACCACAGGGGATTCTTTGAGGCCGCGCAAGGGGGGACGATTTTCCTGGACGAAATCGGCGATATGACGGCTCCCGTCCAGACGAGCTTGCTCAGGGTGCTCCAGGAAAAAGAAATTACCCGGCTGGGTGAATCTCGACCAAGAAAGGTGGACGTCCGCATTATCTGCGCAACGCATCATGACTTACAGCAGCAGGTAGACCAACGTACCTTCCGGGCCGACCTGCTGTACCGTATTCGAATAGGACGCATTCACTTGCCTCCGCTCCGGGAACGACAAGAGGATATCCCCCTGTTGATTTGGGCTTTTGTCGGCCAATGTCGCAAGACGATGGGCAAACCGTTCGTGCAGGACGTGAGTGCCGATGCCTGGCAACGCCTGACCCGGTATCACTGGCCCGGCAATATTCGCGAACTGAAAAGTGTGATCGAATATGCCGTCCTCCAATGCGAAGGAGATACGATCCAAGCCCGGCATTTTCCGCCGGAACTTCTCGAATCCGCGCTTCACGTTTCAGAGACGACCACACCCGTCAAGGACCGGGAACGCCTATTGGGCGCCCTCAAGAAAGCCAATGGAAATCGAGCCAGGGCGGCACAATTTCTCGGCATCAGTCGTGCAACGTTCTATCGTTGGTTGGGTGATTTGAACATTTCCAAACATGATCTCTCATAAGCCGATGCTCTTTATGGCCTCACACATGATACAGCAATGAGACAAAATGAGACGATCCGTTGAATGCCTGAGACCTTGAAAAATCCTAACACGTTGAATTTAAAAGACATTATGTGTGTTTCCTCTCGGTGAAATTTGGCATAATCTTTGAGTTATTATTGGCAAAGGGAAAAAGAGCGAAACCGAGGAGCGAGCCGACTGAGGACAATTCATGAAGAAATCACCCGTTATTCTGGTCGTCGAAGATAACCCGGGAGACGTTCGCCTGATAAAAGAGGCTCTCAAAACGTCTTCCTTCAATCTCAACCTGTACTTTGTGCTTGATGGAGTTGAAGCTTTACAATTTTTGGAAACAAGAAAGCGTGAGCCTTCAAACAATTTCCCACAACTTATTGTGCTCGACCTGAACCTGCCCCGAAAAAGTGGTTTTGAAGTGTTACAGGTCGTGAAACGTGACGAGAGGCTGAAGCGGATTCCCGTGATTGTCCTCAGCTCATCACAAAATCCGGAAGACATCGCCAAGGCGTATGATCTTCACGCCAATTGTTATTTGAACAAAGCCTCAAACTTCGAAGCGTATATTGACCTCGTCAAAGCCCTGGAATATTTTTGGATCATGATGTCGCCCATTCCCTCCACACACGCCACGCGATTGTATTCGTAGCCATGCCCCACCCCGGGTCCAGTGGTGAACAACAATCGTTGTTCCTTACTGACGACCCTAACCCCAACCACTCCTCCTAAAGTGTCTTATCAGTAAATCATGAGACGGTTTGCAGTCTCATCAAAAAGCTCTCACTTCAAATCCTTTGTCGAGTAATTTTCTAACCATATGAAATTACGTTAAAAATTCTCATTGAAAAATTTGGCACGAAATTTGATGGAGTTTGAGAAAGTGAGAGATGTGGAAAGAGCTTCTGCTTTCTCGCTTGTGCTTTCTCCTGAAAGCTTTCCCCCCTGAAAGCTTTTAGCCCCCTCCCGGGCCTTGGGCCTTGACCCGGGAGGGGCTCTATCGGAGAAGACAACAGCCGCAACTTTTACCGTTTAAACGAGGGAACGCAATATGTCTATCGCAAAAAAAATCCACTTGGGACAGGGGTTGGGCGCGTCTCAAATCGTTCCGGCATGCACTCGGTGTGCCGGACTGTTGATCAGGGAGAGTCTGTTGGATCTGTTCGACGATACAGGGCACATACGCCGATGGGCGTGGCGGTGTGTGCAGTGCGGAGATATCGTGGATGCGCTCATTCTGAGACACCGGACATGTGCGGACCTTTCGACTCTCAACGTGATGCGTCGCAGACATTGGATGGGTGTAAACGCTTTGATGACTTTGGTCAAGAAGCCCGCAAACTGGTGATCGTTGATTTCGAGAAAACGTGAAAAATCGCAACGACAAAAAAGGGGAGCGTGTGAACAACCGGCGTTTTGCGCCAACGATGGTTATTTGCATGGCCTTGGATTTGGCGTTGACCTTCAGCCAGTGGGCTACAACAATGATGGCCACGGACGCCACGGACGCGGCCCTGCCCCCCAAAGGTAAGGACAGCAAGGACCGCAGTGATGAAAAACCCCATCGAGTCTTGCTGGATGGGTATTACAAAGAAGACCTGTTCGACCTGTTCGACGATACGGAGCAAATGCCTCATGCGGAAATATCGTGGGTTCGCTTATTCTCAAATACTGGGTCCGTGCGAATCTTTCGACTCTCAAAGTGACGGGGCACAGACGTTGTGACGGGTATACAGACTTTGACCAAGAAGCCTGCAAACGGGCGATCGTCAATGTTGAAAAAACGTGAAAAACAACAACTTCAAAAAGGAACTGCCACATGAACAAACTTCGTCTTACACCAACCGGGATCGATAAACATGCCTTTGAAATAAAGAGATACCGGATCAACAACCTTTATCTTACAGTAACGATGGTTGTTTTCATGGTCATGGCCTTGCTCTTCGGTCAGTGGGCTAGGGCCATGGCCACGGACACCACGGACATGGTCCTGGTCCCCAAAGGTGAATTCACCATGGGCAGCAAGGACCACAGCGATGAACTGCCTCATCAAGTCGTGCTGGATGGGTATTACATTGACAAATATGAAGTCTCGAACGGCCACTATCGGGAATTCATGAAGACCACCGGCCATCCGGCTCCGGCGTACTGGGATGATCCGCGCCTGAACAAACCCGACCAGCCTGTCGTAGGGGTCAACTGGTACGATGCCAATGCCTACTGTGAATGGGCCGGCAAACGGCTGCCCACGGAAGCCGAATGGGAACATGCGGCCAAAGGGCCTGACGGGAGCCATTTCCCATGGGGACATACCATCGACCCGACCAAGGCCAACTATGGGCAAAACGTGGGAAAGACCATGCCCGTGAACTCCTACCCGGAGGGCGTGAGTCATTTTGGGTTACACAACATGGCCGGAAACGTCTTTGAATGGGTCAGTGATTGGTATGATCCGGACTATTTCCGGGTCAGCACGGCTTACAATCCTCAAGGACCTGCCGACGGCTACAACTTTGCCAACCAGGGTCCCGTCAAGGTGCTGAAAGGCGGTTCCTGGCTGGCACCTCAAACGTCCCTGCACACCAGCCACCGTTTCTGGAATCAGCCGGAGAACAACTCCTACGGGGTGGGGCTTGGATTCCGATGCGCCCTGTCTCCGGGCAATAATACTCAAGCTTGGGTGAAATCTGATTTCATGCATGCCCTCATCAGCATGGGCAAGGAACAATGGGACGATGCGTTAAAATCCATTGACCAGGCAATCAAGCGCAATCCCGAAAACATGGAATATCAACAAACACGCGACATCATTATGAAACAAATCAACATGTAACGTGATCGGACTTCGACTCGGCTGCCCAGGTCGAATCGTGAAAATTCTCTCTTTCCTGATCCTGACTTTCATGACGTGGAACGTCACTTGGGGGATGGAACCGGGGCAGACCGGACATGCGGGATCCTATTTTCATCAGCAGGATCCTATACGGAAATCTCTCTACCGGGCCGACAAAAACGTGGAAGAAGCGTGGCAGGCCTTCCACCAGGCTGCACTGGGAGGCACCTTGGCTTCCCCGTCCATCCAGGCCCAGATTGAACAAGCCTTGCATGAATCGCGGCTCCTGTTGGTCGACGTGCGCAAGGCCGCACGGGATAATGACAAGCGTGCCGTTTCTGCGCTCACGTTAAAAATTGAAGAACTTGCAACGCGCATCAAAGAACAGAGTCGCAAGCGAAAACCATGAACGTGCTCTTGATCACGTCACTCACCCTGGGCATCGCGTTGGGGCACGGGTCCGCGTTCGCAGACCATCCCGTGAGAGAGCGTGATCCCGTTACCATGGTCACGATTCCAGAAGGCAGTTTCATTCGAGGAAGCGGGCCGGAAGACGGACGGGCCGACGAGCGGCCTCGTCGAACGATTTATCTCACGACCTTCATGATCGATCAATATGAAGTCACCAATGAACGGTACCTCAGATTCATTGCAGCCACGGGGCATAAGGAACCGTTCAACGTGTACGGCACGGGCTCCCTATTCGACGTGAAGGGCATCGGGAACTTACCCGTGGTGCAGGTCACGTGGCACGACGCCACGGATTATTGCCAGTGGGTGGGCAAACGGTTGCCGACGGAGGCCGAATGGGAAAAGGCCGCACGGGGCACGGATGGGCGGCAATATCCGTGGGGTAACGCAGCGCCCTCAGCCCATCACGTGAATTTCAACCGTGATTGGACGGAAAAAGGAACGTTGTTGTCGGTCGGCTCGTTACCCGATGGCACCTCTCCCTACGGCGTGCATGACATGTCCGGCAACGCACGAGAGTGGGTCCAGGACTGGTACGCGAAAGATTACTACCAGGTCGCACCGGCCCGAAACCCCAAGGGTCCTGAAACCGGGTTGCTCAAAGTCATACGCGGTGGGTCGTGGCACAGCTTCGAATCCGACATTCGGACGGTGGCTCGCGGGAAAGGAGGGTTCGCCCTGAAAACTCATGGGACCGGCTTCCGTTGTGTGATGAACGTTCCGGCAACACCCCGACCAGTGAAACGAGGTCAATAATGAACGTGGCCATCGTCGGAGGAACGGGATTCATCGGAAAAACCATGGCGACGGCTCTTGCCGCCAAGGGTCACGTCGTGACCATTGTAACCCGAGACCAAACCAAGGCAGAAGGAGAATATGGATGCAACCATCATTGACGATGTTATCGATTCAACGGATCTTCCCGGTTTGCATCGTGCTGGCCACCCTGTTCACCCTCCTGTTGATGACCCCGATCCAGGTTCATGCGCAGCAAAGGCTTCCCCCACAAGACAATCCCCACGGTGACCTGTCGGACCCCATGCTGCCCCCGCCGGGCATCATCGGCGTCGCCTTGCATCTCACTGCCGAACGCATCGGCGACCCAGCCGGCCTGTTCATCCGGGCGACCCATCCCCTGGGACCCGCAGTCAAGGCGGGGTTGACGCACGGGCAGGAAATCCTGGCCGTGGACGGTCAGTCCGTCAAAGGTATGACGTATCGGGAAGTCGTGTCCATGATACGAGGCGAGATCGGAACGTCCGTCACGCTACTGGTCAAAACCTTTACCGACGTGAAGGAAATGAAGATTATGCGAGCCAGCGAGGCGCAGTTGACCGAGGAAGAACAAGAGATCTGAGGAACCTTGCATGCCGTCCCTTGTCACGCCCGAGCCCCTGCATCCAGCAGAAGCGTCATTCGCAACTGATCTGCCCGTACGGTTGGGAATCAGCCGCTGCCTGTTAGGTGAACCCGTCCGGTACGACGGCGGCCATAAACGGAACCAGTTTCTGGTGGACGTGCTCGGACAGCACGTGGAGTGGTTTCCTGTGTGTCCCGAAGTGGAGGCCGGATTCGGCACGCCCCGAGAAGCCATGCGGTTGGTCGAAGACGTGGCTGAACCGCGTTTACTCACGGTGCGTTCTCATCATGATTACACCGGCCGGATGCGCCGTTACGCCAAAACGCGGGTGCGCGAATTCCAAACATTGAGCCTGTCCGGCTACGTGTTCAAGAAAGATTCCCCCAGTTGTGGGATCCGGCGTGTCCGCGTGTATGCCCGCGACGGCCGGCTCCTGGGAACCGGGAAAGGATTATTTGCCGAGACGTTCCAACGCGCGTTTCCCTTGACTCCCATCGAGGAAGAAGGACGACTCCGGGACCAGGGCCTGCGGGAAAACTTTATCGAACGCGTGTTCGGTTATCACAGGTGGCAAGTGCTCAACGCCCGCCTTACCAAGGGACGGCTGGTGGCGTTCCATACGGTCCACAAATACCTCCTGTTGGCCCACAGCCAACGCCACTATCGGGCGCTTGGCCGATTGGTCGCCAATGCCAAACACTATCCCGTTCGGGAGTTGGCGCGGACCTACGGACACCTGTTTATGGAGGCCCTGGCCGTCAAGACGACCATCCGCAAACACGTGAACGTGCTGCAACACCTGGCCGGTCATTTCAAGAATGCCTTAAGCGCCAAGACGCGGTTGGAACTCCACGCGGCGTTGAGCGACTATCACAATGGGTTCGTGCCTCTGAGCGTCCCCGTTGCCTTGATCGGACACTACGTTCGGATACTGGACGTTCCATACGTGAGGGACCAAGTGTACCTTGCGCCTCATCCCAAGGAACTCACGTTGCATTCTGTCAACGGATGAGTGAACATCTATAATTATTGGGGACATCCCCTCTCCCTCGCCCTTGGAGGGAGAGGGTTGGGGTGAGGGGGTCTTTTCTCTTCCTCGTGTAAGGACAACCCCCTGTGGTTGTCCGTCAATAAAGGAGAAACATCGATGAGTGATTCAACGAGAGGCGTGGTACTCGTCGGGCATGGCGGCATTCCCAAGGATTATCCGGGTGACCTGGTCACGAAACTCAAGCGATTGGAAGCCCAACGACGTGCAGCGGGCGTTGCGATGTCCCAGGAGGAACATGAACTCGACCAAAAAATACGACGCTGGCCCCGAACCCCGGAAACCGATCCCTATCAGGCCGGACTGGAATTATTGGCCACCCGCCTCAAACCCCTCTTGAACGGCGCGCGCTTTTCTACAGCCTATAACGAATTTTGCGCCCCCACGCTCGGCGAGGCCATCGAACAACAGGTCGCCGACGGCGCCAAGGAGATTGCCGTGATCTCCACCATGTTCACCCCCGGCGGATCACACTCGGAGTACGAAATTCCCGAAGAAATGGCCGAGCTTCGTCAGAAATATCCCGGTGTGACCCTGACTTACGCCTGGCCCTTCGATCTGGATAAGGTCGCGGAAATGCTCTGCGAACACCTCGATCAATTCCAGGGCAATCCCCTGGGATGATGGCCTCTCAAGGGTATAAGACTAAAATATTCGCTTATTTGTCGATTTCCTGTTGCATAACGTCATCCCCCAAGCCATAATAGTCTTTGTTAAACCACTTACAAGGAGGAGCATTATGCGAGTGGGTCATCATCAAAATAAATCTTTTATCATTGCCGCCCTCACGGCCGTCGTGGTCGTCGGCGTGCTGTTGACGATGGGGCAGGTACCGTTGGCGGTCAGCCAGCCCGTGACCATTCCGGTGGGGAGCATTAGCGGGCCGATTCCGATGGACGCGGCCAACCCGGTGTGGGAAACGGTGCCGGGGATCGTGGTGCCCTTGAGCGGGCAAACGATCACGACGCCTATGCATCCCAACATCTCGGTCAAGACCGTCATGGTCAAGATGGCCACCAACGGCAAAGAGATCGGGGTCTGGGCCAACTGGGGCGATCAAACCCTGAACAACACGACCATCGGCCCGCAGGATTTCCGGGA
The DNA here is from genome assembly GCA_028819435.1 of Nitrospira sp. Lineage (GTDB taxonomy): Bacteria > Nitrospirota > Nitrospiria > Nitrospirales > UBA8639 > Bin75. The sequence continues at coordinate 6,983 of JAPPLK010000037.1, read as the reverse complement.
TCAGGTGGCGGTGCAATTTCCCGTCCAAACGTCGGGGGCGCCCCCGTTCCAATGTATGGGGCAATCCGGCGGCACGGTGAACATTTGGCGCTGGAACGCGGAATGGCAACGGGACATGGGCGCGGGCGTCGCGGGGATGTGGGACGTGGACCAACAATATCCCTCGATTGCGTGGGATTTTTACTATGAAGAGCCGGCGGGGGGCGTGACCTATCCGGACCGGATCGGCCGGAGCTTGGGGCCGTTCAATCCGGGGATTTGGTCGGGGAACATCATGTCGGACCCGGATTTACGGGCCAGTTCGGTGGAGGATTTGAACGCGAACGGCTTCAGCACGTTGACGACGCAGGCGTCGCAGGACGTGATGGGGAACGGGCTGTGGGAACCGTATGGCGCGTTGAAGGGCGGGTGTTGCAGCGGCCCGACGTGGCGCGTGGTGATGAAGCGGGCGTTGACGACGAATGACGCGAACGACGTGCAATTCGGGGCCGGGGCGAGCATTCCGGTGGCGTTTGCGGTGTGGGATGGCCAGAACGTGGAACGGAACGGCATGAAAGGCATCTCCACCTGGTTCACCGCCAAGATGCCGTAACACGACCTGCTGTAGAAGAAACACCAAGAGAGCCGCTAGCCTTCACTGGTTAGCGGCTCTCTTTTTATTCAATCACTCCCCCCTTGAGGGGGAGTCGCAGAAGCCAAGCCGCAAGGCGAAGGCTGATGCGGTGGGGGGCTTTACTCCCTCTCCCGCTACTGGAAGAGGGTTGGGGTGAGGGCATCTCCCAAACCAAGTTCAAGCAGCCCACCCAACGGACAACACCTCCGCCTGTTCCAGCACGGTCCGCGTCGCCTTCTCCTGCTTATCCGGCGGATAGCCGTGCTTGCGGAGGATGCGCTTGACCAACACCCGGAGTTGGGCTCGCACGGTCTCGCGCAGGGTCCAGTCGATCGTCACGTTGCCGCGCACGGTTTCGACCAGTTCACGCGCAATCGTCCGCAAGGTCTCATCACCAAGCACCCGGACGGCGCTGTCGTTGGTCTCAAGGGCATCATAGAAAGCCAGTTCGTCTTCAGACAGCCCCAACTCTTCCCCGCGTTCGGCGGCCGCCCGCATATCTTTTGCAAGTAAAATCAACTCCTCGATCACCTGAGCCGCTTCGATGGCGCGGTTCTGATAACGGCGGAGAGTCTGCTCCAGCATCTCGGCAAAGGAGCGCGCCTGGACCACGTTCTTTCTCCGGCGGATCACAAGCTCACCCTTCAACAGCTTCTGTAACAGTTCCACTGCAAGGTTGCGTTGCGGCATGCCCCGCACCTCGGCGAGGAACTCATCGGAAAGGATCGAAAGATCGGGCTTCTCCAAACCAGCAGCGGCAAAAATGTCGATCACGCCTTCCGACGACACCGCGCGCGAAATGATCTGGCGCACGGCGTGATCCAACTCCTCCTCGGGCCGCGCGTCAGCCTTCGCCCGCTTGGCCAGCACCACGCGGACGGCCTGAAAGAACGCCACGTCGTCGCGGATGCGTAGCGCCTCCTCATGAGGCACGGCCAGGGCAAAGGCTTGAGAAAGCTCAAGCACCGCCTGCATGCAACGGTCCTTGCCGTTCTCCTGAGCCAGGACGTGTTCTTGGGCGGCCGGCAGCAGACCCAGACGTTCCGCCGGTGTGCCCGTAATCCATCCCGACCAGTCGAATCCGTGGAACAGACCGCGGCAGACCTCATACTTTTCGAGCATCACCGCCACGGCTTCCGCCTGATCGAGCGAGGTTCGTCCTGTGCCGCCGCTCTCGGTGTAGGTTGCCAACGCACGCTTGAGTTCATGAGCGAGTCCCAGGTAATCGACAACAAGACCGCCGGGCTTGTCCTGAAACACGCGGTTGACCCGGGCGATGGCCTGCATCAGCCCATGGCCGCGCATCGGCTTATCCACGTACATGGTGTGCAGGCTCGGCGCGTCGAAGCCCGTGAGCCACATGTCCCGTACCAGCACCATGCAGAACGAATTGCCGGGGTCGCGGAACCGATTCGCCAAGGCCTCGCGCCGTGGTTTGTTGCGAATATGTGGCTGCCACTCGGGCGGGTCGGACGCGCTACCGGTCATCACGACTTTGAGGCGACCCTTGTCGTCATCCTCGTGATGCCAATCGGGGCGCAAGCGCACCAGTTCACGATACAGGTCGATGCAGATACGCCGGCTCATACACACCACCATCGCCTTGCCGTCCAAGGCTTCGAGGCGCTGCTCGAAGTGGTCAACAATGTCCTGGGCCACGAGTTTCAGGCGGTTACCGGCACCGACGACTGCTTCCAACTGTGCCCATTTGGTCTTGAGCTTCTCCTTGCGTTCGACCTCTTCGCCCTCGGTGGCTTCCTCGAAACCGGGATCGATTTTCGGTCTCTCGTGCTAGTCCAACGTCAACTTCGCCAGCCGGCTCTCGTAATAGATCGGGCACCGTCGCCTTATCCTCTACCGCCCGCTGAATGTCGTAGATGCTGATGTAATCGCCGAACACCGCGCGGGTATTGGCATCCTGAAGCTCAATCGGCGTGCCGGTGAAGCCGACGAACGAGGCATTGGGCAAAGCATCGCGCATGTGCCGCGCAAACCCATCGATAAAATCATACTGACTCCGATGCGCCTCGTCGGCAATAACCACGATGTTACGCCGACCAGACAAGGCCGGCATATCCCCACCATCCTGACCCCCTCTCCCGTCACTATTGCCCCCTCTCCCGCCGCTGGGAGAGGGCCGGGGTGAGGGCGCTGCTTCTTCACTCCCTCGCCCACTGGGAGAGGGTTGGGGTGAGGGAGTAACGTTACATCTGTCCCTCATGCCCCCCACCGCATCAGCCGGCGCCTGACGGCTTGACTTCTGCGACTCCCCCTCAAGGGGGGAGTGATGGAATGAGGGTGCCTCTGCAGGCGGCATAAACTTCTGAATTGTCGTAAACACCACCCCGCCCGATTCAACCGCGAGCCTGGCCCGTAAATCCGCGCGACTTTCCGCCTGCACCGGCGGTTGACGCAACAGATTCTGGCAACGCGCAAACGTGCTGAAAAGCTGATCGTCGAGATCGTTGCGGTCTGTCAAAACCACCACGGTAGGATTCTCCATCGCCGGCTCACGGATGATGCGCCCGGCATAGAACGCCATGGTCAGGCTCTTGCCCGATCCCTGCGTATGCCAGACCACGCCGATCCTTCGGTCACCGGGCTCACCGCCCGGTTGACGACCCGATTCATAGCGGCCAAAGTTCTCACCGGATTCCTCATCCACCCGTCGCAACTCGGCGGCTCGCAAGGTCTCCGCCACGGCCACCTGCACCGCATGAAACTGATGATAGCCCGCCATTTTCTTAACCGGCGCACCACTTCCCTTGTCCTCAAACACGATGAAGTCGCGTACCAGAGAGAGAAACCGCCCCGGCTCGCAGACGCCTTCTAGCATCATCTCCAATTCAGGCATGCTGGGATCGGCCAAGCCCTCGCCGGTGATCGTGCGCCAAGGCTTGAACCACTCCCGCCCGGCGGTCAGCGTGCCGATGCGCGCCTCCACTCCGTCCGAGACCATCAAGGCCGCGTTCATGGCGAACAGCGACGGCAGTTCGGCCTTGTAGGTTTGGAGTTGCTGATACGCGGTCCAGATGGTTGCGTCCTCGTCCACCGGGTTCTTGAGTTCGATCACCCCGAGCGGCAGGCCGTTGACGAACAGCACGATATCCGGGCGGCGCCCGTGATTGTTTTCAACGATCGTGAACTGGTTGACCGCCAGCCAATCGTTATTGGCGGGAACGTCGAAGTCGATCACCCGGGCCTGCGCCCCGCGAATGTCCCCGTTGTCAACGCGATACTCAACCGTCACACCATCCACCAGCATCCGATGGAACGCCCGGTTCCGCGTTTCCAACGACGCCCCTTCCGGCCGATTCAACTTGCGAAAAGCATCGTCCAGCGCCTCGGCAGGCAAATCAGAGTTCAGTTGAACCAGGGCATCCCGCAACCGCCGCTGCAAAACCACCTGCCCATAGTCAGCCCGCTCAGCAGCAACCGTATCAGGCGCAATGTCCGGCCCGTACACAACGCTCCAGCCAAGACCATCCAGCCAGTCGAGCGCGGCATCCTCGACTACGGATTCGGTGATACGGGTCACGGCGTCTCCCATGGATTGACAACGGCCAAACCCTCGGAATCCACCACGTTGCGGGTCGCTACCGCCAAGTCATGGGCTTCCGCCATTCGCGTGACAAGCAGGAATTTGGCGATGAGGCGAATTATCGGATCCTGAGCACGCGCTACGGCGAGCAGGGGTAACACCGTCAGGGCCTCATGATTGTGTCGGTGCGCCTCGCCGTCTGACGCTTCGGGGACAGCGACCTCCCTGCCCGGGGAGGTCTCGGGAAGTTTGCCATTCAATCGTCAATAGTCCAATCCTCGCAATCGAGCCCGGGCACCCGCAGAAACTCCCGGCGGTTGGCCGTTACCAGCACCAACCCGCGAGAGCGGGCTTGCCCAGCAATCAGGACGTCATAGGGGCCAATCGGTTGCCCCATCGCTTCAAGTTCGCTGCGAACGGCACCCGCGACACGAGCATCCGACGCGTCGAACGGAACGACCTCAAGCCCCACCCGGTCCAGAAGCTCAAGATTACGGGCCGTCTGTTGACTCTTGTATGCGCCATAGTAGAGTTCATACACCACCGGCGACGGCAAACCGATGTCCGATGACCTGTAACGGCGAACGCGTGCCTGCACGGAAGGTGAAGTGCCATTCAGCAATGCGATACAGGCGTTGGTATCGAGCAGGTAACGCATTACTTCAAGGCGCCATCGAAATCTGGCCCCGGCGGGAGATCCGGTTGTTCGCATCCCGTAGCGAGGAAGTCTTCGGAGAATCTCCCGACGACAGTGTCCAGCCAGTCCCAGTCGGATGCGATGGGTTCCAGAATCACGGCAACACCCTGTTTGCGAATACGTACGGCATCACCTTCCATGCGGAATTCCTTGGGGAGTCGGACGGCCTGAGATCTGCCTGACCAGAAGAGCTTTGCGGTATCGGCCATTTGTTTTTACTCCATTGCCATATATCAACGATATATATCACGAATGGTCAGTATGGCTCAAGTTGGAACTTCCGGTCCTGGCGCACATCCAGCGATACCGGATGTCAGAGAAATCGATTCATCGCCACGAGTCACAAAAACGGCTCACGTCTTCACGCGTCGGGCCTCGCTCTTTGGTAGGGATACCGTAGGCAAGTAGTAATACCCGCCACCGGCTGCCTGCAAGGTATTTGTTTGGCGATAGTGCTTAGCATCCCTTCTTGCCAAAATACTTTGAGGCCTGATTGCGTTCCCATATATTGAGCATCGTAGGAGGATGGTTGCGTGCAGCCAAAGTAGCAACTCGCTCCAGCGTTTTCATGATCGGACGGCTCTCAATCTTCCGGCGTACCCCTTTGGCCAGCATTCCATCGACAAGCCGCTCAGCCAGTTTGGGCTTTGGAATGCCTCTACCTGTCTTTGTTTTATAATGGTCATCCAAGCGCGCCATGGGACTTGTTTGATGCATACACGCGGTGACTTCCGAGCGGGTGAAACGCACTTTATCTGGTGCCAACACACTAAGCGCAGATGCAATCTCCGTCACCGAGAAATTATCCATCTCAAACGATCTGCACCAGATTTTTATGTATTCTGGCCTGGTGACATAACGGTGCCGTTGATGTATCGACTTCTTCTTTCTGGCTTCGGCTTTTAGCCGTTTCGCGTAGTTCTCGTTATCAAGCATAAGAAACGTGAATGTTTGATGGTGGTGAAGATAATCCACAAGGCGCAGAATCGCGCGAAACCGATCTTCCTTTCCACCGGTTGCGGTATCGACCCCGCCGAGCGATATAATCTCGATCCCGCGTTTGCCGGGATGCGTCCCGAACCAGCTCTCGAATATTTTCAAAACCGCCAATTCCTCAGAGGGTCCTTCAACCATCAGGCATAGTTTGGTCTGCGGATTCACCCCGTAGCGATTCGCGACAAACTCCAAATAACGCCGCGTATCTCGTCGAATCTCAAGTTCCGGACTATGGGTGATGATGGTTCCGGTTAGTTCGTTGGGGTGCGGCAAGTCTTCACGGTACAAGTCCTTATAAAGAAGTCGCAGCATATGTGCGCCGGAGCGTAGCGTCTCGGCTCGGAAGGCATCGCCCTTTAGCTTACGCCTCTCGCTAACAGATACGAACTGGATGAGTTGATACCAACTCGCCATTGGGTCACAACTCTCTTGTGCAATCGCCAGATCCTCATAGGCATGGCGCAGTTTTTCGCGCGTAAGTTGGAACAGGCGTTCAGTCTGGCGTGGCTTCCAGCGACGAACATATTCGTTCCAATCCCAGTTCATTGCGTCGACTCTTATCCACTGGTCCTCCAGGAATCCATGGGACCTTTGGATCGTGCGTTGATTTCCTTGAGTATAATAATAGTAGCGATTTGAAATAAACTGGCAAAGCAGGGCTTGGCTACGACGATAGTCATTGTCACGAAGTGCGGTTGCAAGGTTCTTGAAACGTTTCAGCCATTGCTGGCCCATTTTGTTCCAATCTACCTCTGCCATTTCTACTACTTCCAGAAAGCTGTCCATGTACATCGACAGAGTCATGCTGCGCAGAATAAGGTCAAGATGGCCGATCTGAAAAATCGAGTAGTAGCCCTCATGGTTGCGATCCTTGGAGTCGGGAACCGCATAGGTATCTCGCACTGAGGTCGTATCCCAGGCCCACCCCTGTTTGAACCAATCGTTATCTGCTGTAGGTGGAATCACGAAACGCCGTCGCCCGCCCGGCGGCGTTCGCACCCGGAAGATAGGCGCGAACAGTCCGAGCCGTTCCAGCCTGATCAAGCGATCTCGATCAAAAGATACGCCACAATCCTTGCAGAATATCACTACTGTCCGGTTAATTATGGAATAAATTCAATTGGTTAGAAAGCCTC
>JAPPLK010000013.1:11148-31790 GCA_028819435.1 Nitrospira sp. | reverse complement strand
ATTCGACAATGGGATACTCCTTGGGGTCGATGGTCACCTCCCGGGTCAACCCCGACGAAGAGCCGCGGCTCACGGCCTTGACGACCACGTTCCCGTCGTCTTCCACCAACGAGTATTCGGTATGCTCGTCGATCTTATGGAACGTGAGCGGCTTCCAGGAATCAGGATAAGGTCCCCCGGGCTGTGCGCGGGAAAAGGCTCCCACGTGTAGCGCATCCGGCGCTTCCGCCTGAAGAGGAACAGCCAGCATGAGAAGACCACAGAATGTTACCAAAATGCTAATGAAACAAATCCGCCGCTGTGTTGCTTCCAAGCACAAGGTTCCCCTGACATCTTTTGCTTCTTCGCTTGGCTTCTTTCTCCTCATCGAGGGCTTCTCTATTGATTCTTGATGCAGTAGTTCTGGTAGTTGCTGTAAATCTCAACGAACAGTGGGGACCCGGTTGCCGAAAAAGGAGATACCGGTCCAAAGAACATGAAGGGAAATTTTCCGCTGTTGCTAGGATCGATAAAGGATGCATAAAGGTTAACGGCTGCTTGATTGTTGATGATTTCTTTCACCTTGCGTAATTCTGAACCCATGGTCAATCCATGTCCAAATGCAAAGATTCGCATTTGTTTGATGATTTCATCATCCAAGGATTCCAGAGATTGCGTGATGAACATATGGCCGATGCCGTATTTGCGCGTCGTGCGAACGGCGTCTACGATCTCACGGGTCAGATCCTTGATTCGAGAGTCCGGGGAATGGCTTGAAATAAAGCGGTGGGCCTCATCCATGACAATCAGACAGTTGGCACTGTCACCCTTGGCATACAAATTTCCCCCGGATTCAACGATGCCTTTTTCAATGAGGCGTAAAAACAGCGCCTGTAAATTGTCGTTTTCGATTTCCCCTTCGGAGGGACTTAAATCCAGCACTACAAAATTGCCCCGGTTTTTTCCTGTGATTGTTTCGCAAATCTTCGCAATATTCGTTTTGCGATTTTCCGAAAACATGGCCAATGCCTGTTTCCATGTTTTCAGGTAAGGTGGTGATTGTCCACGTTCCATAGCATCGCGTACTTTCTGAATCGCACCAAACAGTCTCTCTTGCGTATTCTTCGTGCCATAGACATCCTTTATGTATTTTGAGAATTCCTTCTCGCCTGTCTTGATCGTTACAAAGCGTTTGGTCATCTGCAAAAGTAATGGAATTGGATCGACGTTGCTCAGCTTAAAGCTCGGGTTGTTCGCTAGACCATCTATATAGGAGGCGATGGACGCTCCCATAAGTTCCGCCTTTTCATCAGTATAAAACGGTCCAAACGCTTCTTGAATAAAACCATTGTTTGCCAGCAGTTCCGCGAAAAGCTCAACATGTGTTTCAGGAAGAGACACATCTTCAATCAGTTTGAATTTTTGAACGTTCATGCCGGTTTTCTGTATTTCATCCAGCAGCTTTTCTTCCTCACCAGGCAACAAATCACGATCTTTGTAAAATTGACCCTGCGGATCTAAGACCAGAATGTTCATGTGTTTTTTGTTTTTGGCGTAGGCAAGCAACATCAAAGCGGAAGTCACGCTTTTGCCCGACCCTGTTTTGCCGAAAACGCCTATATGGTAGGCGTCTTTTGCGCCCAAGGCCGGAATGTCTTCATCCCTTCCGAAATGTTTAAACCACATCGGCAAGTCAACATCGGTCCCATAGACTTTGCCGAGATAAGTAATGGCTTTTTTGTGATGTTGCACAAGTAAATTCATTAAATCGTTGTTCACAATTTCCACAGGGATTCCAGTTGAAGGGGACATTCCCAGCAAATAAATCTCCGGCTCTTGATTGGTAACATCAAAACTTGATTGCACGCTTATTTTTGCCATTCGGTTGTCCGCGACACCGCTTAAATGAGGAAGTTTCCCATGATGCTTTATGACACCCTTAAAGGACGGATCTTCGTGCCAACGATTTTTGGTTTCCACTTCAACGATCTGCCCGAGAGATAAAATTTTGCGGCCATCTTCTTCCAATTGCGCAAAAACCATTTGTCCTAACGCGCGCCTGCTCTCGCTCGCCTTGCGAATATCTAAGGCAATTTCCAGTGTCGTGCTCGGAGAACTCACGACGCCCAGCGTTGCCGCATCAATTTTACTGACCAGATCGTATAGGGGTTGGTTGGTTTGGCTCATTAGCGACTCCGGTAGGAAAACAATAAATCAACGCGATCCGTTCCGGCCGACTCACGGACAAGCGAAAGGCGCACGGCGTCCTGCAGAGCGTGCAAACCACCGGAGACACTTTTTGCCATCAAATCTGCCAAATACTGGGGAAATGGTTCTCGGATGTCAGGATAGATGATTTGTTGCTTTATGCCGGCCAGTACACCTTCGAAACGTTCGGCGTCTGTGGCAAGAGAACGCTTGCATTCAATTCTGTATGCCGGGCCGTTGGCATACGGCTTGAAGTAGGTAAAGAACAGGTCCGATTCTTTTTGTTCTTTTCCATTCTTCGTGCGTATGGGATTAATGGCCTCTTCAAGATGCTTGTTGAGGTCTTCTTTTTCTTTAATTTCCAGGTTGCAGATAATATGTAAGTCATTCCATATTTTCCTTCTTTCTTCTTCGCTTTGGCCTACGGACATCGGCCTCGTGTATTCGTCCGAATCCAACCCAAGCGCAAAAAAGGTTTTGTCGTCCAGGGTAATGCCATTAACGCCCGCACCTCTGACATGGGAATCAAGAACATCACGAGACGAACTGTATTTTGCCATTGCTATAATACCCGGGTCGTTTAGCGCATTGGATATGATGTCAGGAATATCAGGGATGATTTTTCTGTAAGTTTCGCGCAGAAAATTGCGTAGGGCAGCAACATACTCCTCGCCGGCATGTTCTTCCTTGGCTGACAGCATGCTGTTGATTTTAAGCAATGGGGTAAAATGTGCGCCATCCATGATTCTTATTTCATGCGTTGCGCCTGCAAGTACACCGATTTCCATAAGAAACATGGCTCCTTGACATAGCCGGGGAGTCGCTTCGTCGTGTGGCATGACCGTCTGCCATTGTTCGTATTGATTGCAGTTGGCCTTCCAGCCGTCGCCTTCTTTGTTGTGTAATCCTTCAACTCCGACGGCAACGGCGAGCAATAAATCCATGCCGCTCATTCTTTCTATGACCTGTCCGCCATCAGCAGCCATGAGTGAATTGATAGAAGGAGTCTGCGATTCCAATTTACAGATGATGCCTTTGTTTCTAAGCGCACTGATTCCTGTTTGGATGGGTTCATCCTGCGCACCAAGCATCTTTTCCATCTTTTCCACCGTGCATGGAACGGCTTCAAGCATTTGTTGAATCAAATCCTCTGGTAAATGGGCATATGGAGTCGGCTCGGCTGTACTCATGAGCAATCAATCTCCTTGAGTTGCTCGTCGAGGAATTGTGTCTTACTAAATTGTCGCAAGCTCTCTTCTCGCATGGCGATTCTCGGCAAAATCCAGCGGTCTTTCCAGTAGTCAGTCAGGTCGCGTTCTTGACGATGATGCCAGAGCGGTCGTCGGGCCGTACCTGCAATCAACCCATCCAGGTTCCGTGCAAACCGGAACAAATAAATGGCGCGCTTCACGCCGTGAAAGACGCCGTTTTGATAGCCTAGTGCATCCATTCCCTCCCGAATCAGACGCATCTTGCGCGAAGGACCGCTGCCGTATCCTCGCTTGACGTTCACACCGTCCCTACATAATGCCAACAATATTTGTTTGTAGACTGCATCTGGAACGTGGAATGACCCTGAGCCGTTTGAGTACCCGATAAACGAAGCCAGCCACTCCTTGCCAAATTTTAATCTCGTGTAGAGACTGCTTTTTCCGAACGCGCCGGTAGTGGTGATAAATAAGAGATTGGCAGGCAATTCTCGCTTTTGCAGTACAGTGGTTTTCTTCGAGTATTTTCTGTGAAAATCTTTACGCAGGGTGTCACTGGCCATGAGCATGGCGACCAACTTCCCACCCAAGACGCCATTGTACGGTGGCACGGCCCCGATCCGTTGCGCACTCATCGACTGATTGACCCAATAATCACGATCTGCTGGGGTAATGCCTAAATAGCGGTCGCGCGGAGCCCAAGATAAAATCGGACTGTGTAAGCCGATAAGCCCGATGACGGCTTCATGATGTTGATCCCAAACAATATATCGCATCTGACGTCCATATGCCGACTCATATGGCATGCTCCACCAGACATAATTCCACCAGCGAAAGAGTTTTTCCCAGTGCGATGTTGCGGTGACCTGAATCAGTTTGGGTGAGATATTCTCAATGTTCAAAGCTCTTCCATCAATCATATGGTCATTGATGAATGATCTATGATCGCGGATAAAGGCAATCTGTCCGGCAATCCGCTCTTTTTTGGCCAACGCGTGGGTTCGTCGCAAATTCTCTCGATCTGCCCTCATGAGTGAGAACACTCCTTTGGATATGTCATATCCCTGGATTCGTAGTGTTTTGTTGATCTTTCGTATGAGAGAGGATTGCATCGCGATGTCCCAATTCATAGTCCCAATAGAGTTCCTGACTTTTTCGTTTAAAGCAAGTAGTGCTGGATAATTTATATTTCCTGCATGCGTTCAAAGCCGGCGTCGTGTTTTCTCCATTTCCCTGAATTCCATCTGAATGAGATAATCAAATCTGTTTCTGCCAATGTAGATGGCGAACACGACGGCGGTTTTCTCTGGTCTGCTTCACTCCACGATGTGTCCGGGGCTGGTACCGTTTAGTCGGGAGTCGGATTTATGGAGAAAGATGAGATCCGGCTTACAGATCAGGGGAAATAGCAGCGGGTCACGGGATCAGCTTTATTAGCGCGACCGTAAGACCGACGATGCTGGCGGCCATAATCCAAAGATGGCGGTAAAGTCGGGTTTCCAATGCGGTGATGTCGAACCGCAGGGCGGAAAATTCGTTGGCGAGATCGGATCGTACGGCGGCAATGTCGGCCTTTGCAGCCATGTTTTAGCCCATGGCGTCGCCGACAGTTGCGACTACGGCTTCGGCCAAGCGTTCATCGGCCCCGGCTTCCTTGAGGGCTTTGACCGCCTTGTGTGTGTCAAATGCAATCGTGTTCATGCAACCTAGGCTACTACGATCGGCAGTTATCGTCAAGAAAGAAGCTGTCGCAGGATGGCAGTAGAAGGGGCATGATACGGAGTGTTCTGCGCTATTCCGCGACAAGCGCACGGACTTCTTCTTTCCAGCGATCTTCAAACATCATCCTGAAAACAGCGGGAGGTTCGCAGACTCTCATTTCGCCTCTGTCAAAGGCCTGGTTGTATGCCGCTTCAAGAGTCTCAAGGAGTTTCTGCTTGTAATCTGTATCCTCGTTCCCCTTCAGGTGAATGCCTTTGGTTTCGAGGATGAGAAGTTTCCCATCACCTTTTCGGCAGGCGACGAAATCGGGATAGACGTTCTGCCGTCTCCATCCCTGGAGATGGTACTGCTGTCTTGCGGCGATCTTGTGCCACCAGGAGATGGCGTTGCTCTTGTCCAGATACAGCGCGAAATCCATTTCCAGTCCATTGAAGTTGTTTTCATAAACGGGCTCAAAAAGACTCTGTTGTATCGGTCGGCCATGTTCACCCTGAAGCGATCTTTCCTGGCTGGACACGTAAATCTCAAGCGATTTCTCCAGTTCATAATCCAGAGTTTCATCGGTCTCGAGGTAAAACCTGATTGCATCGTTTTTGATCTTATCGCGAAAAACCGACTCGGCTTTCTTGTCCAGGTCTTCCTTGATGTCCCGTCGCAAAACCTCTGAGAGATAAATCCGGTTGTGCAGCAATGTTGAATCGTCATATCTTCCGTGCTTTTGCAGAAAGCTCGTTGCCAGGCGAGCCGCCTGCCACGGGTTGGGTATTACGTCCGTCAGCCGCCGGACGAAATAATCAAGGCGTAACCGTTCGCCGGTCTCAAGGGCTTCATCGAAGATACGTCTATCCCCCTGAACGTCAACCGTAGCGATGATCTCCCGAATCGTGTCATCGTCGTCAAGATTCACCGTCTTGCCCGCGTTGATTCCGCCCCAATCGATCGCCCCCAGGATATCGCGGTCGTAATCAAGCGGACGCCACCTGTAACCTTCTTTGTGCAGAACCTTCGGGAGAAAGACCTGAAGTCTTTTATACTTGGGACGGCGCTTGACGGTTTGTGGTTGCGGCGCGTCGCCCTCACCATCGCCTCTGATGGAATTGCCAAGCCCAGTCAGGCCCTCGTTTTCCAGCCCGGCCTTCACCTTGTCGACGGCTTTCCCCACGTCCGTGTTGTAACAATAAATATAACACCGGTTCAGGGCATCGCTTTGCGCAATGCTGCGCGCGTGCGGTTGTCGCATGATCCGTCCGGTCATCTGGGTCATGGCCGTGGTCGCCGTGGTGTTATCCAATAAAGCCAGTACGTAGGCGAACGCGCAGTCCCAGCCCTCCTTGAGGGCATCCTTGGTGATAATCCAGCGGACGGGACTCGTTTCGCCAAGCAAGTCTTCTCCCGCGAGTTCCTTCTGTTCCGATGATTGCACTCTGATCCGGTCTTGCGGCACGGCAAGCTGTCGGACCAGATGCTCCCGCACGTCCTCCGAATGGATGGTCTCTTTACCCCGTTGTTCTCCGCCCGTCCGCTGAACCCTGACCAGGGCGATTGGACGGATATAGCGGTTTTCCCGTGTTTGAAGTTTCTGCGCTTCACTTTCCAGTTCCTGCAATTTCTTCTGTGTTTGCGCAAGCGTATGTTGCCAGTCGGAGTTGCCGAAGCTGTGAATCTCTATTGGCAGCTTGATCATCTCCTCGGCCTGCAACTCGGTTCCCGAAATGTTGACCAGGATGTTGCTGATGTCGATATTGGGCGTGGCGGACAGTTCCAGCACAAAGCGGGGATTGAGTCGATTGACGGATCTGACAAACTCGCGATTGTTTCTGTCGTTCGGCCCATATGCCTTGTGCGCCTCATCCAGAATGACCGTGGGACGAATCAGTTTCAGCACGTTGATCAGGCTTTGTTTCACCGCGCCGCCGGCGTTGTTTTTCTCCAGGTCCGGGTGCCGTTCTGAAAGCGCGTAGTTGGCGGTTGAATCGTCCTGTTCTGGAAAAAACGAGATGTAACTCCCGCTGTCCCGGAATATCTTGAGAAATTCCTTCCCTTTTTGTCTGTTGGCGGACGGCAACATCAGCATCATGAGACAGAGACGGCTTTCGACGTCCTGCCGGGTGAAGCGGTCGTCCTTCTGCAACAGTTTGACCGTGCCGCCGGAAATCCTCTCAAGCATCTGCCTGTACGGATGCTCGCGGGTTTTGAAGGAATTAAGCGTCTGCTCATAAATCGCCTTGGTCGGCACGATCCACAACACGAAGCCCGTATCCTGTTTGATGCGCTCAAGCGCGGAAACGCCCAAAAGGGTCTTGCCACCCCCGGTTGGCACCTTCAGGCAGACGTGCGGGATGGGCTCACCGGATGTTCCGTTTCGGGAAGTGTAATCGGGGATTTCAATGTTACCGTCTCTCGGAATGCCGGGGAGAACATGCTGCTGTTTCAAGCTGTTCCAGGCGGAGAGGGGAAAATTTTTCAGTTCTTCGGGAATATCTAGGCCGCTATCCTCAAGTGCCTTCGAGGCTTTCTCGCATTTCAGTCGCGCCTGCTTGAGTGCCTCAAGCCATCGCTCCAATTGTTCAAGGGCGTTTTGCTGGTAGATTTTGAGTTGCATGGTCAGGGGTATGACGTTCCGTATGGAATGTTGGATTGTTCGGCCTTAATCCCGCGTTCTTTCAACCAGGGTATCAATTCACGCACACCACGCGCCTGGGGACCGAGGATGACTTCGCTGAAACGGAAATGCTCATGAGTCTCCAGGTAAAAGCGCGACCGGGTTTGTGCCGGGTCAACCTGGATATCAGTTGGTTCTTGCGGCGTCTCTGTCTCGTCATAATAACGGACTTGGACCACGCGAACTTCTTTTTCCTCACTGTAGTGGCGTGACTTGAAGAGAAAGCGGATAGTGTCCAACAGGTCGCGGACAAGTTTTCTTAGTTCCTTTTTGTTTTCATTATCTTTTTCGTTGTCAATATGCTCTTTGAGTCGCTTAAGAGATTCTACCAGTTTTTCGCAGGGTTCTTGCTTGTTCCATTTATCGCTGGAAGGGATGCCAGCCAGTTGCATCTCGCGAGTGAGCGGGAATTCTTGAGGGATCTCTTCGTCACTGTAAACAATCTTATAAAGCTCTGGCTTAAGAGGTTGTCTTTCCTCTGGAATTTGATGATCGCCTTCTGCCAAAAGCGGTTTCGATTGTAATTGTTGCATGGCTCCCGTTTGTAAACTAGGACTTTTTGCGAACACGGTTCCTTCATGTTTGAAGATCAGACAGGCCCCGGCCGCTTCCTGTCCGTCGTGTTTCCCATACATGCGCCACAGAAACAATTTATCTTTCTCTTCGTTTTTCTTATCTACCTTGACAAAACTGCCGATATAAGCTGGGGATGGATACGGTGGGGCGCCATCTCCATAAAAAACCTGCTGCACGTCTATTCCCGATTCTTTCATGATTTCAAAAAACACACGGCCTTCTTCAGGATCGTTCATATAAGCAGCATTGTAGAGGCGAAATCGCCCTTTGCCGGCAAGACTCTTGAGAGTATGAAGAGATGTATAATGAGCAACTTCTGCATTCGGTTGCGGAGCATAGAATTGTTTTTGCTGTATGCTGGTGATTGCCTCTAATAGTCTGCAATATAGCCCAAAGGCTTTGCCCCCGCCTTCTTCGTCATCACTGACTTTATAGATGGCAACAATCTTATCAGCGATATAAATCTCGGGCATTTGGTTTTTTAGAACTCGGTTTCTTTCGTTAGCCTCCACAAAATCCTTATAGGCATCGATGAAATTTCTTTTTTTGAAATATGCGAAACCACGTCCCCAGTACGTCACCCCAGAAACTCGGTTGTCACCCAGATGATGAACTAGCTCTAGGTGATGAGCTAGCTCTAGGGCTTTGGTGTAATGCACTATCGCTTGGTCATAGTCACCTGCTTCTAGGCATGCTAACCCGCGAGAAAAGGGTTTTGTGAAGTTCGTTAGCAGATCTACCAAATTTTCGTTCATTGTTGTCCTGAGAATGCCTCGGTCCAGCGGTCTAATCGTTCAAAGGTTCTTGCCGGTCGGGATAGACTCCATAACCGCTCTTTTAAGGTCTTTACCACTTCAGAGACTTCGCGGCCCTTGATCTTGTCTTTTTCATACGCATTCAAACGCTGATCGAGTTCCGCTCTTTGTTCATCGGTCAGTGGCGGGGCGTCTTGTTGGCAGGTTTTGCGTTGCATAAGCCTTGAGTGATTAAAACAGCGTAGGACCCGTTCCGGGTATGTCACAGGCCGTTATGGCAAGATCTTTACCTCATCTTTTCCATGCATCGCTTGAGGTCTATTGTCTGACCGCTAACTGCCGGCTTTTCAGGTCCGGCACGTTTTGCATCTCATTGTCGTTTGTCACCAGAACGGCATCGTGGCACATAGCAGTGGCGGCAATAATTGCGTCCGGCAACTTGAGCCTTGATTTTCGTCGCAAGCGAATAGCTTCTTCTTTCACATCCTGATCGATGCTATAGATAGTAATGCTGGCAAGCATCTCACGAATCAAAAATTCTTCCGGTGAAGTCATTGCCGGAGAAGATAGCAATTCCATTTCAGTAATGACTGAACACGCGATTTCTCCATCGGGGAGGGGGTCTGTCAGACGATTGTTGAACAGCAGAATGAAAATGTTGGTATCGATCAAAAAACGCTCGGAGTTCATTTGCCCAAACCGCGTTTCCACGAATCTCGAAAGGCACGTTGCCAGGTGACAGGGTCATCAACGTCTCGGAATGCCCGAATCTTGCCGGCGAGATCCATCGGATGGCTTGCCCCTTGCGTTTTCCTGTGATCGTCTTCTTGTAGATGAACAATCACACGGGCCTTTCGGCCAAATGCCTCGCGGAAGGCCGGCGGAAGTTTGCCGTCCGAAGCTATAACTATATTCTTGTCAATTGATTTCATATGCGTTCTCTCTTTGTGAGTAAGTGTATCGGACTGTAACCAATCTTATCGCATTTCTAGGAAGATACTCCATACGGTAATCCGCAAAACGTGATGCCCATCTGCGACAATTCTTTTTGGCCCATGAATTTGTGGGTGGCGAAGACGAGGGCGGTTTTCTGTTTTTTCTTGGCTTGCTTGGCGATGCGTTCGGCGCGGTCGCTGTTCAGGGCGGAGTCGGCGCTACGCAGGAAGGCAAGGTCGGGTTCGTAGATCAGATAGAAGAGCCGGTCGCCGGTTTCGTAGAAGAAGCCGTCTTTGTCTTTTGCCTTACGGATTTTGTCTGGCGCTTGGCCGGTTGCGGTGTACACGAGGTGGCGGGCCAGAGTTTCATAGTCCGGCAGGTTCTCTCCGGTGAGCATTTTTTCAGGGCTGATTTCATCGCCCAGCGTACAGTAGGTGAAGCTGCCGCCCAGCCCGTTTTTCAGGGTTTCGTCCTTGGCCTTCGGCACGCCTTTGATGACGCGACGGACGCGCTCGGCGGTGATTGTGTCGGCATAGTCTTCACACTCGACCAGGATGAATTTGCGGTTGCCGCCGTCTTCCTTGTTCAAAGCGAGAACAGCATGGGCGGTCGTGCCGGAACCGGCGAAGGAGTCGAGGACGATGGAGTCTTTATCTGTCGAGAGACGAATGATCCTGGTCAGCAATTCCACAGGCTTGGTTGTCGTAAAGTCTGGAAAGTCTTCTAGGAAAATCTGAAGGAGTGTTTTCTTTGCGTCTTGGGTATGGCCGACCTCCTTATACGTCCAGATTGTCTCTGGCACCAAGCCTTGTTTTACCTCTGAGAGAAATCGTTTGATGGCTGGAACTTGGTTCCGGTCTTCACCCCACCAAATTCTGTTATCGGTGTCCGATGCCAAGAATTTGTCCTCAGAAATGACCCAGAAACGGCCGGCTGGTGGACCCTCAATGATACGCCCGCCGGGGCATGTAATAGCATACACTCCCTTACTGTAGGGATTGCGTGCTGAAAGATCGCTGGATTTCCATGGTCCACGAGGGTCGTTGTCGGGATTTGCGTAACGCGAGTCGGCCTCTTCGGTTCGTGGGAGCAGTCCGCGTTTGAACTCTTCCTTGTTTCTGGCATACACGACGATGAAATCGTGATTTTCCGAGAAATACTTCGCACTGCTCTTCGGTGAGTAAACCTTCTCCCAAATGATAGTCGCTACAAAATTTTCCTCCCCGAAAATCTCGTCCATCATCATGCGCAAATGGTGCTGTTCGTTGTCGTCTATGGAAACAAAAATCACTCCATCTTCGGCCAGCAGTTCTCGTAGAAGATGCAATCGTGGCCACATCATGCACAACCATTTGTCGTGGCGTTCTAGGTCTTCGCCGTCCACCGGGCTTTTGTCTTGCAACCATTCCTGCATCATCGGGCTGTTCACGTTGTCGTTGTAGATCCAGCCTTCGTTGCCGGTGTTGTAAGGCGGGTCGATGTAGATGCAGTTCACCCGTCCGGCATAGCGCGGCATCAGCGCCTTGAGCGCACGCAAGTTGTCGCCGTGGATGATCAGGTTGTCGTCAAGGGAAGGCTTGCTGCCTTTCAGCGGAAGAGATTTTTTAGCATCCGGCTCAATCGTCCGTGACGGAACGGTCAGGTGATGGGAGTAAACGAGAGATTTGCCTTTGAAATCAAGGGTCGGCATACAGATTCACAAATTTACACACAACCTCTAGGGTGTGAATGAAAAGAGGCTCTAATGAAATCTTGCCGTAGGAAGATGTTCCCCAATGTAGCCTATTTCCAGATTCTTGTGTTCTTTGTCGATTTGGAGGTGAATGCGATATCCGCTTCCCATCATGGCATGCAGATTAAAGACTTTTTTCTCGCCGCTGGCGCTTCGGAACTCCCGTTCGTTTCCGTATCGTTGCATGGTCGCTTCGCTTTCTGTGTTGACTTGCGGCAATACAGGTTCTTCCGTCTTCTCACGTCGCCAATTTCGCACCGCGCCGTCCAGGACGCTCAGCTTGGCTATTGCCACGCGTAAAATCTCAACGGAGAGTTCAGCTATTTGAGCATCCACATCCAACCCGAACGTCAGGTGTGGAAAACAATCGGCTTTTCTTTCCGCGAAGTTCACTGGTTTGTCTTTCAGAACTCCCTGAGCTTTTCCAGTCAATTCGTCGAAAACAACTGGAACGTGAGTCATTTCCGAAAGATTGAGTGTCTCCACATCCTCTTCCCGTTCCGTTTCCGCGTTCTCAAGCCACGTATGACGTACTCGGATGTGGGTTTGCAGCCAATACTCTTCGGAAGGTAGGCTCACTGCGGTCGTGTCGAGTAGATAAGCAAGCCCTAAGCCTCCTGCTTGCCGTTGTTCGAAATGAAAGTCCGATAGGGAGAAACGGGATTTGACGGCATTGGACACGGCATGATCGAAATTCATCTTTGTTGAAATACTCCAAAAGAAGTTTTTCAAATCGTGATCGACTTTTCCATCAGTTAACCATTGGAGCACCGTATAATCCTCCGCTAACTGAGTCTGATGGATCGCGAAGTCCTCAATCGAAATGAGTGTCGTGGATTGTCCTTTCGCCAAAGACGCCATGGCCTGGACCAATCTCATAGTTCGTTCTCTTGCTTGATGTTGTGATGGTGCGAGATTGTGAGCAGAGAGCTCGTTGAATACAAGGATCACCTCACGCCCCTGTATCCTGTTGGTGCGCGATGAGTGACGATAGATTCTTTTCGTGCTGATCGAAGAAACCTTCTGGCCAGACGTCCAATCGGCCATCCGGCTTTATGGCAGGCGTGGTGACTTTGGTATCCAAACCTTCTCGCTGAAAGTAATGCAGCGCAACCTCTTCTGGTTTGATAATGGCACGACGAACTGCCAGACGCAGCCCGTCCAGAATGTGGTCGCTGTGAGTTTCCAGGATAACCTGCGTCCCTGCTGAAGCAGCCCTTGCTGCGAGTTCCGCCAATCGGGTCTGTCCGCCCGGATGAATATGGGCTTCAGGGTTCTCGATGATCACCAAGTCGTCATTCTGAGCGGCCAGCAACGCGACAATCAGAGGCAGAGCATAACTTAATCCAAATCCGACGTTAGTTGCCCGAAAGGGTTTTGTCATGACGTCCCGCTGTCTGGTGAAGGCAAAACCTGCCAAAGCGACATCCGCTGTTGGCATAGGAGTGATTTCGAGCTTGGCCCCCGGACTGATAACCTTTAGCCATGCATTGGTTTGTGAAAGCAGAGTTGTTTGATCTGCGTCTGCATGTCTAAGATTCTCCGAGATTATCTCTCCGCCGTATGTTTGCAAAAACCAGAGCACATGTTCTCCATTCTTGCCCAAGGGCGTATTTGATTCATGTCCTTGCTCAAAAAATGGCAGCGTCTTTTGTGGCCCCAAACGATCGGCACTCAGATAGTACATGGACCGTCTATAGAGTGAAGTGTCTTCAACGTTTTCGAAATCCGTAGTCCTGGGAGGAAGCGTTTGAGAATCGTCTGTTGTCATACTTATCTTGATACGTTTAATCTTGTCGAATTCGGCCTCCAGTTCAATGACGTCTTGCTCGGCACCTTCGTAAAGCACGTCTCTGAACGAGCCTGTGTCGACCAGCTTGCCTTGCCAGCGTAAAACTCTAGGGAAACCTTTCTCGTCAAGACCGGATTGTCGGAGCAACAAGAGTGCCTGTATGACGCTGCTTTTTCCCGTGCCGTTCAAACCGGCCAGAACAGTCAGCCCCCCAAGTGGCAACTCGGACTCCTTGAAGCATTTGAAATTTCTCATTCGAATCTGAGTAATCATTCCAATACCTTCCAGAGGAGTGTTTCGATCTCTTTAAAGCGAGTACGGACTTGCTCATCCCATTGAGTCCCTATGCTGATACTTTCCATGAATTTATCTTGTCCCATCAGATCCAGGAAACGGTTTTGAACGGTTTCTCGTTGCTCTATGAGGCGTTGGCCTTGAGATTCGTCCAAGCGCGCCAGATTGACAGACCAGCTTTCAAACAGGGGCTTGTTGATGGGGCTTCTGCGTTCGTCGACGAGGTTTAATTCGTCGGCCAACGCATCCCTATGCCTGCTTCTGCGTTTTTTCGGTGGCTTGCGGAAGGCCTCAGTACCAAACAGAGCAGTGGCCAATCTCATCGCACGACGGAAATCAGCGCTCAGTAAAGCCCATTGTTCTTCGCTCACATCTTTATTCAAGGAATCCATGGCCTTTACGAGAAAGGCGTCCAGATCACCCCTATAAGCATCTAACGGCTGCAAGTGAAATGCGATGAATCGCAGTACGCATTCACGATCAGCCATGCGCTTCGTACTCACACTGTTGGTGGTTGCCTCCAAAAACGTTTGGTCCGTTGCTAACTCGTTGATGCGGTCCCTTGCTCTTCCGGGGTTTAGGGCATGTCGAATTTCCTGTAGCGACAGAGGTTTTCCGCCGGTATTGATGCGTTTGAAAACGTTGAACATGACTTCTCTCGGCGTGCCGGGTTGAATAACGTGACAGGAAAGCTGTGTTTCGTCGATACGTCGCTGCATGTGACGAGGGAGTTCGTCATAAGAATGGTTTTCAAATTGGTTCAGGTATTCCAGCCCACGCAAACGAAGTGTTTTGTCAAGAACGAAGGTTTTTAACGTATCCAGCCGTTGCAGACCATCGACGACTTGCCATTTGTCTTCTTCGTCCGCCGCCATGTAGAAGACCGGTATGGGAATGCGTAACAGGAGTGATTCGATGAGCCTGCTTTTTCTTTTTCTGTCCCAGACGTCCGCGTGACGTTGAAAATCTGGATTCAAATCGATTTCGTCACGGGAAATTCTTTTTATAATCAGATCAACGACAGGGTTTTTTGTGTCGATGTTGATTTTTGTAGGATCGAAGGGATCTTTGATTGGAGAGGGAGAGATTGAAGCCTCTGGTCCTTCAACGTTTTCCTGTTCAACACCTTCTTGCTCAATGTCTTCCAAGGGTTCTTCGAAAGTCTTTGGCAGTTCACCAACATCAAAATCCAGGCCCATTTCAATTCCCCTTCCCTTTTTTTAAAGAGCTCTCATGATAATTGATGTTGTGGGTATATATCAAAGATTCTGTTGAGGAGGGTCGGCATGGCAGTCTCACAAATTCATAACATTGGATGGGCAATGGCCGCTGCCATTATCAGGCGGTCGGCTACCGTATATTAGCGCCCTGCCTGTCAAAATCAAAGTCAATCTGGGATGGCTGCAAAGACCAACTATAAAGACGCTGGATCCCCGATCAAGTCGGGGATGACGGCAAGGGGTATGGATCGCGGATGGTTCTAACCGGAAAGGCCGCACCACGGGCGGAGGGCTATGCCGGGAGCCTGGAAGTTTTCCGACGTTGTAACACATGCGGTATCCGGTTTGATAGGAATTGAGGTTGACACATTACGTGCCGGCATCGTGGCGTTGTATTTGGCCTTTCCACTTCAAGATGTTTGTGTCGGCGGTAACCAGTGTCGCTGAATGGGCAATGGCCGTTGCCATAATCATGCGGTCGGCGGGATCACCATGAAAATTTGCCAGTTCCGATGCGATGATCCCAATCCCGCCTGTCACGGCGATTTCATTCAGGCCCTGCTGCAGCAGGTCTTGCATCCATTGTGACACGGGTTGTGAAAGGGAGAGTCGTTTTTTTTGTATTAACATGGCGATTTCCCAGAAACTTATTGCTGAGACGGCAACCTCCTCGTTCCTCAATTTTTTGTCAATAAGCTTTCGGGATTTTTGCCCTAATCGCGTATTCCCTTCATCCATCCAGACCAGTGTATGCGTATCAAGGATAATCAACGGTCTGCCTCCCAGGTTTCATCAAGGGGACCAATAAGATCATCGTGGCTTTTGATGACGCCGTGATGGAGTCCAAAGAATGACGCCGGCTTTTGTTGATAAGGAACAAGCCTGCTGACCGGTTTGCCGTTCTTGGTGATAATGATCGGTTCTCTTTTCGCAGAGACTTCATCAATTAAACCCAGGCATTTCGCTTTAAATTCAGATGCTTTGACGATTTTCATGGCAGCCTTCCTATATGACTATGGACATGACTATAGTCATGTCAAACGATTTTATCAAGGGGAACGTGGCTCCCGCTTTTGCAGGGGCAGGCTCTAAGGGCGACTGCAAATGTCGAACGTGCTGTTCGTGACGGATTGACCATGCGTTTGCAATATTTGCATTTTTTAAACAACTGTACAAATTGTACAAAATATTAAGAATGTTACATTTATTACAAATTGTACAAAATAGTGAATTTTGTAAACTTTTTGCCATTCGTCATGTCACGATCAATTTGTCACGTTCTCGACGATGTTTCTCATGCTGCTTGGAGAGGCCGCCTGGAAGACAGTGCTGGAACTCTACCCCACCTGGCCTCCCCTTACAAAGGGGAGGGAAAGGACCGGGTCCCCTTCGCTCGGGTTGACCATTCTGTCAACGAATAGCTGAACATTCACAATCCTTGACCGCTATTTCCTCAAAGCATAGAATGGGTGGCATCAAGGGGGGCCTTGTCCGGGACAGGCTTTTCTTCTGTCCGGATTCGGGCCCTGGAAGCGACGAATATGAGGATCGACTATAATAAAGGCGGGCTGATCAGCCCGCAGCTTCTGAAGCAGCGCCGCACGGAATCCCAGGGTAACGGCGGGCCTAAGAAGAAGGTCATGCTGCTCTTCCCTCCGGATTGGTATCCCTCCGAGCCCTACCTGAGTCTTCCGACGTTGACCGCGTTCTTGCGCCGTGCCGGGCACAACGTGGTGCAGAAGGACGTCAATCTCGAAATGTACGATTGGTATTTCAGCGCGGATTTTCTCAAGCGCGTGTTGAAGCGGGTGCCCCAGCAACTGGACCGATTGAAAAGACTGGCCCGGGACCGGGGGCTCTCGGAAGAAGAAACCCAGTTGCAGATGGCCTTGTGCGAATGCACGCGCTCTCGAATCGCGGACTTGATCGAACAGGCTGAGCGCGCCAAGGCGATCATCCGTTCCCCGGACTTTTATGACGCGGAAAAACTCGAATGGGCCATGAACGTGTTTCGGGAGGTGACCGCGACGATTTCCCTGGTGTACGCGCCCGCGCGCATTTGTATGCCGCCGATGGAAACGGACCTGTCGTATAAACTCTTCATGTCGTCGGAGGTCCTGGCCGCGGTCGAGGATACGCAGGTCAACGTCTATCGCGACGTGTTCGAGCATATCGTCAAACCGGCCATTCTCGAAGAAAAGCCGGAGATCATCGGCATCTCCATCGTGTTGCGGCAGCAACTGTTTTCCACCCTGACCTTCTGCGCCATGATCAAGGAGCAGTTTCCCGGGATCCACGTGACCATCGGCGGCAATACCGTGACCCGGTTGCGCGACGTGCTGCCCACGACGACCAACCTGTTTGCGCTCTTCGACACCGCGGTGGTGTACGAGGGCGAAACGGCGTTCCTTCAATTGGTGGAAGCGGTTGGGACGGATCGCGACTTCAACGAAATTCCGAACCTCCTGTGGCGGGACGACGCGGGCATTCATACGTCGCCGGTCACTTCTTCCGAAAACATGGCGGACCTGCCGCCCCCGGATTTCGACGGGCTCCCGATGGACCGGTACTTCGTGCCGGAACCCGTGCTGCCCTATCTCGCGACCCGAGGGTGCTATTGGGGCCGGTGCGAGTTCTGCGATCATGGTGAAGGCTACACGGCCGGCTACCGGACCAAGAAGATCCAGGAAATCATCGAGGAAGTCCGGTTCCTCCGCGACAAGTATCAGACGCGGCATTTTCACTTTACCGACGAATCCTATCCCCCGGCCCTTTTCCGTAAACTGACCCGTCAGCTCAAGGAACACCAATTGGGCATTGCGTGGACCACGCACATCCGCTTCGAGAAGAGCCTGTTGGACGACGAGGTGTGGCAGGATGCCGAGGATTCAGGGTGCAAGTTCCTCCACATGGGTTATGAATCCGGCAGCGAGCGGGTCCTGAAACTCATGGACAAGGCCACGACCACGGAGGTGATTCAACGAAGCCTGGAACTGTCGTCCAAACATGGGGTGTGGAACCACATCATGGGATTTTTCGGGTTTCCTGGCGAGCGGTACGAAGACGCCAAGTTCTCCATGCAGTTCCTGGAGGACAACAGGGAGTACGTGCATTCCATCGGCTTCGGCACGTTCGATCTCAGCAAGCATACCCCGGTGGCCAAGGACCCGGAGCGATGGGGCATTACGTTCTACAAAAATCCCGAATGGGACCTGGCCCTGGATTATTACTTTACCGTGAAGGAAGGGCTGGGTGTTGAGGACGCCGAAAGGGTGTTTGAAGAGTTCGAGCAGAACCATTACACCGGCTGGGATTTGAAGATCTACATCCGCGAATACGTCTTCCTCTACGTGGCGCATTTCGGAACCAACAAGCTCCCGGCCCTGCAATTCCGCATCACGCCGGAACAGAGTTCCGAAGCATTGGCGAACGTCTGATGTCTTCCCTCATCCATATCGACAACGCGGCGCCGAAAGCCAAGAGCGGCCGGAAGTTGAAGACCATGCTGCTCTTCCCGCCGGAATGGGTGCCCACGGCTCCGTACCTGGCGTTGCCGAGTCTCACGGCCGTCCTCCGGGAACACGGGCATGAGGTCGTGCAGCGGGACATCAACATCGAAATGTACGAGTTGTTCTTCAGTGACACGTTCCTGATTTGGGTCAATGCGCGCATGGTCCAGCAACTGAAGGCGCTCGAAGCCAAGGAACCACGTGAAGGATTGAGTGACAAGGAGATCGACCAGAAAGCCTGTCTGGAGGAGGCCCTGGCCTTCGACGTGATGGAATTGGCCGCGAATGCCGAGGAAGCGAAACGCATCAACCGGAGTGACGATTTCTACGAGGCTGATAAACTCGAATGGGCGTTGAACGTGTTTCGTGACGTCATGCGGTACATCTCTGCGGCGTATTTCCCCGCTTCGCTCGTGTATTACCCCATGGAGAGCAATCTGGGCTACCGGCCCGGTGTCTCGAAGGAAGTCCTCACGTGTTTGGACGACGAGCAGGTGAACGTGTACCGGGACGTGTGCCGGCAGTTGGTGTTGTCGGCGGTCGCCAAGGAACGCCCGGACGTAGTCGGCGTCTCCATCGGGACGAAGATGCAAATGATCGCGGGCTTCACGTTCTGTAAAATGATCAAGGAAGCATTCCCGGATATCCACGTCACCGTCGGGGGCAACGTGATCACGCGGCTCCAGGAAGACCTGGCGAAACAGGAACCGTTTTTCTCGTCCGTGTTCGATTCGGCCATCATGTATGAAGGCGAGCACGCGCTGTTGTGGCTGTTGGAAGCCCTGGTGGGGGATCGAACGTGGCAATCGCTGCCCAACCTGATGTACCGAGAACACGGGCACGTTCGGATCAATTCGGAGATTTATACGGAAAAGACCACGGCGCTCCCGTTGCCAGATTTTCAAGGGTTGCCCCTGGATTCCTATTTTGTGCCCACGCGCATCCTGCCGTACCTGGCGACCCGGGGCTGTTACTGGGGACGGTGCACGTTCTGCGATCAC
Organism: Nitrospira sp.; assembly: GCA_028819435.1. Taxonomy (GTDB): domain Bacteria; phylum Nitrospirota; class Nitrospiria; order Nitrospirales; family UBA8639; genus Bin75. The sequence goes on along the minus strand of JAPPLK010000013.1, from coordinate 12,196 downwards.
GGGCAAGGGTACTTCGACCAGTATCGCGGCAAGCCGGCCCAGGACGTGGTCCGGGAAGTCAAGGCCCTCAAGGAACGCTATCAGGCCGATCACTTTCTCTTTGCCGACGAATCCTATCCCCCCGCGCTCTTCAAAAAGGTATCCCAACTCCTGGTGGAAGAACAGGTGGGCATCAAGTGGACCACGTTAATCCGTTTTGAAGAGACGCTTCAGGACCCTGAAACCTGGCGCCTGGCCGCGGAGTCCGGCTGCAAGACCCTGTACTATGGGATGGAGTCGGCCAATGAGCGCGTCCTGGAACTCATGGACAAGCACGCGCGGAAGAGCGTGATCGAGAACAATTTACGGGAAGCCGCGAAGGCGGGGATCTGGAATCACGTCATGGCGTTTTACGGATTCCCGGGCGAGACCAGGGAAGAAGCCGAGGACACGCGCCAATTCCTGATCGACAACAAAACGGAAATTCATTCGGTCGAATTGTTTTACTTCGTGGCGTATCGCCATACGCCGATGGTCAGGAATCCCGACAAATTCGGCATCACGATTCAGAAGCAGGACGAATACGATATGCCCTTGGATTACTATTACACGCTGAACGAACCGGGGGGCTTGAATTGCCTGGATGCCATGCAGTTGTGCGAGGAGTTTTACCAGAACGATTTCGAACCCTGGGCCGTGCGGATCAACGCCCGCGAACAGATCTTCCTCTACATTTCACGCTTCGGCACGAACCGGTTACCGCAAATTTACGCCACCCGGCACAGTCCTGCCGACGCCGCGCCCGATACCGTGGCGGGGTTGATCACGTGGCCGGTAGCCAAGGTGGACCCCGAAGGCGGAAAAGAGGGAGAACCGGGCATGGCGCGGGTCGTCAGCCATTCGACTACGTCGTAGGGTGTGGACCGACAGGCCCGCCGCCTGCCCTGAGCGTTCTTCGACTTCGCTGTCGCTACGCTCAGAACGAACGGGAGAGCGGAGCCGAAGGGTCAGGAGGGCGCGTGACCGTGGCGTTCCAGATACTCCTTCAGCAGTGTGTACGCGGCCTGCA
>JAPPLK010000013.1:0-11048 GCA_028819435.1 Nitrospira sp. | reverse complement strand
GGCGCGTGACCGTGGCGTTCCAGATACTCCTTCAGCAGTGTGTACGCGGCCTGCACTTCCTTGGTCATCGCCTCCGCTTTCTTGTACATTTGCATATACTTGGTGGGATTGTTGGTCATGTTCGCGTACCGTTGCGGATGCCAGGTGACCAGCAGTTCCTGATACCGTTCGTGCAGCGTCGCAGAGTTCAGCGGCAGGGTGAGATTGAAGAGTTCGAGAGCCCTGGTAACAGGCTCTTCCGTATGTGCAGGCGGTAAAGACATAGTCGTAAACGGGGTTCTCGCGCACAGAAGTGTGGCAAACGGGTCGTCGCAGTGTCAATGAAGTTCTTCCCTCCTCTTGACTGGCTCCCTCTCCCCTGGCGGGAGAGGGCTGGGGTGAGGGGGAATAGTCAACCAATGAGTGAACCCAAACACACAGGACGGTTGTAGCCATGGCACGCGATCTGCCGGTCCTGGAGCCGACGCTGGTACTTCAGGACAAAGGTTATCGGGAAGTCTTGATCCGCGAAATGGACGCGGGCAAAATCCCATTGAGCCTGGGGAAGAAGTGCCCGGTCGAATGCACCTTTTGCTACGAACTCGACCATTCCTACCGCGAGACCCAGGACCCGCCCAAAACGACGCAGGATGATTGGGAATTCATCCTCAATTACATCAATGCCAAGCCCACGGACCCCATGCAGTTCTGGTGTTTGGGCGGCAATGAGTACATGGAATGGACCGACCTGTTCCTCCATCCCAAGGCCATGGAATGGGTCGAGGATTTTCTGAAGTACACGGACAAGAACATCCAGTTTTTCACGGTAGGCTTCGTCCACGTGCCCAGGATTCATAAGCTGGCGGAACAATATCCCGGGCGGATCAACTTTGAATTGTCGGTCATTACCCTGAGCCGGTACCGGCAACAGATGATGCCGCATGCGCCGTCCGTGCGGCACCTGATGAAAGTGTTGGACGGCCCCGCGGTTTCGTCAGCCAATTTTTATACGTTTGACGAACACACCATGTCCGAGGACGCGAAGGAGATTTCGAAAGTCAATCAGAAATGCGTGCTATGGATGGGCTGTCTCACGCCCGTGCGAGGCATCAAGGATGAGACCGCCAATCTCATGCGCCAGGGGCGAAAGTCGCTGGGCGTGGAAGCCGAACGGATTTACGACGCCGGGTTGCCGAACATGACCACGATCCACACCGAAGCCTACGTGACCGCGTTTCTCAACCGGAAGCGTATCGTGAGCGCGTTCGATGCCCTGGAACTGGAGAAAAAAGATACGGTTGTGATGGCCGGGAGCGTGCATAAGATCCTGAACATGTATCGAAAACACCGGGCGCGATTCCTGTTCGTGCCCAATACGACGCTGGGCGGGGATTCCGATTGCACCGTGTTGCTCACTTTTGAAGACATCCGCGAACGGTTGAACGGTCAGAAACGACTGCACATCCCCAAATGCATCATGGAATCGGGCCGGGGGACGAACATGGATATCAAGGGAGTGACCCTGGACGAATTCACGAAGAAGACCGGGATGAAGGTCAGGATTCTCCATAAGATCGACACCAAATTCGCCAATGCACGACTCTACCGGAACGGGACCCTGCAAAATTTCGTGGAAGACTACGTTCGGAATCCCCGGACTGCCGAGTATGAGGCCCTACCGTTTAGCGCGTAACATGGTGACGAGCTTCGCCTCCATTACGCGGCTGCGGGGTCCCCGCGCATGACGACTCCCACCCGGTCGCTCCCATTTTACAAGGCGGACGTGTTCGCGGACGCACCGTTCGGCGGCAATCCCGTGGCCGTGATTGCCGATGCCACGGATTTGACCGAGCGGGAATTCCAACAGATCGCCCGTGAGATGAATCTCTCGGAAACCGTCTTCGTGGTGCCCCCGACGGACCCGGCGGCGATCGTCAAACTTCGTATCTTTACGCCCACCCAGGAAATTCCGTTTGCCGGCCATCCGGTGATCGGCACCTTTTTCGTTCTCAGCTCGCTACAAAAATTTCCCTTGACGCAGCCCGTGACGCGGTACGTCTTCGAATGCAATATCGGCCTCTTTCCCGTGGAATTGCACGTGGTGGACGGGCAGGTGGACGGCGTCATGATGTCCCAGCCCAAGCCGCAATTTTTGGGAACGGCCGAAAGCATTCAGGACCTCTACGAAGTCAGCCGGGCGTTGGGGATGAACAAGACTGCGATTACGGAAACTCACCTGCCCATCGAAGTGGTGTCGACCGGCTTGCCGGTCGCCATCGTCCCGGTCCGGACCCTGACCGCGGTGAAATCGATTCGAGTTGACCCGGCGGGCATAAAGGAAGTCTGCGATAAACTCGGGGCCAACGGCATCATGGCGTTTACGCCGGTGACCGTGGAAGAATGGGCTGACGTGCATACGCGCATGTTCGCGGCACCCATCGGGATCTGGGAGGACCCGGCCACGGGCAGCGCCAGCGGCGCCCTCGGCGCGTATCTTGTCAAAAACGGCGTCGTGGACGTCGGCCCGACCACCGAAGTGTTCATGGAACAGGGATATGAAATCGACCGGCCTTCCCGGATTACGGTCCGGGTATTCTCCGACGACGATGCCATCCAGGAGATCAAGGTCGGCGGCCAAGCCGTCATGGTAGCCGAAGGCAAACTCCTGTTCTAGAGAAACCTCCTCTCCCTTGATGGGAGAGGATTGAGGTGAGGGTGATGAATCTTGCAGGTGTAGGGGCGACCGGCCGGTCGCCCTACCAGAGCGTAGTTGTAGCCGCGCGATCTTATCGCGCTTCTCCCTCTCCCCTGGCGGGAGAGAGCCTGCCCTGAGCTTGTCGAAGGGGCCGGGGTGAGGGGGCCTTACGAAAAAACGTCCATGAAAGCCGTCACCTTCCATCACCACGGCGGCCCGGAACAACTCACGTGTGAAGACGTTCCGGCCCCTGTTCCCCAGGCCGGTGAAGTCCTGGTCCGGGTCAAAGCCTGTGCGCTGAATCACCTGGACGTTTGGGTCCGCCAGGGGATTCCCAATTACCCGATCCCGCTTCCGCATATCTCCGGGTGCGACGTGAGCGGTGTGGTCGAACAAATCGGAGAGGGCGCGGACGCGGCTTATCCCATCGGACAGGCCGTGGTCATTTCTCCCGGTATCAGTTGTTGGCAATGCGAGGCCTGTCTGGCCGGGAAGGATAATTTCTGCCCGGCGTACCACCTCGTAGGCGCCGGGGTTCACGGAGGCTACGCGGAATACGTCAAGGTCCCGGCAAGAAACCTCCTGCCGATGCCTCCCGGGTTGACCTTTGAACAAGCCGCGGCCTATCCCCTGGTGTCGGTCACGGCCTGGCACATGGTGAAAACCCTGGGGGACGTGCAACCTGGGGAAACCGTGCTGGTGATGGGCGCCGGGAGCGGCGTCGGCAGCATGGCAATCCAACTCGCCCGCTGGCTTGAGGCACGGGTGATCAGTACGGTCGGAACGGATGACAAAATCGAAAAGGCCCAAGCGATCGGCGCGTCACTGGTGATCAACCATACCAATGAGGACGTGACTCAGCGCGTCCTGACGTTTACCGATGGCCGCGGGGTGGACGTGGTCATCGAGCACGTCGGCCAGGCGGTATGGGACCAGTGTTTGCGATCATTGACGCGCGGGGGGCGGTTGATCACCTGCGGTGCCACGTCCGGACCGGAGAGCCCGTTGGATATGCGCTACGTCTATTCCCGCCAATTGACGATCCGAGGATCCTACATGGGCACCCGGTCCGAACTTCTGGAAGCCAGCCGCTTCATCGAAGCCGGAACCGTCCGTCCGGTCGTGGACTCGGTCTTCCCCCTATCCGAAGCCCGCCAAGCCCAGGAACGCATGCTGGCCCGCAAGCTGTTCGGCAAAATCATCCTCGTGCCCTAAGCCCCCGAACGCCGACCCGAAAAGCCTGCCCTACCACCCCTCACCCCAGCCCTCTCCCACAAGGGGCGAGGGGGCACAGAAAATTTCCTCTCCCTTGATGGGAGAGGATAAAGGTGAGGGTGCGTAGGGGCGACCGGCCGGTCGCCCTTACCAGAGCGTAGCGTAACCCGACACGGGCTATTTCCGCATTTCTCCCACAATGTGGGGGAGTTCGGGAAGGATGAGGGCTTCCATGGCCAAGCGGACCGCGCCGCTTGAACCGGGAATCGAAAACAACACGATTCCCTGATACAGGCCGGCGGTGGCCCGGCTGAGCATCGCGGACGAACTGATGTCCTTGTAGGACAGGTAGCGAAAGAGTTCTCCGAAGCCCGGCAATCGTTTTTCCAGGAGGCCGTCCACGGCTTCAAACGTGGAATCGCGACGGGAAATGCCGGTGCCGCCGTTGATGATGAGGGCCTCGAGTCCGGGCTGCGCTCCCAATTGCCGGACCAGTTCCCTGACTTCGACCGGCTCGTCCTTCACCACGTGATAGGCGCCGATGCGGTGGCCAGCCTGCGCCAGCAACTCCCTGATGAGTTGCCCGCTCTTATCGGTTTCCGGGGTCCGCGTATCGCTGCACGTAATGATGCCGCACTCGATGGAAATGGGCCCGCGCGCCTTGTGTTCGGCAGGGGGTGCCTGATGCCCGGATTCGTGCTCGCGGGGGGCGTGGTGCGTAGACATGATCAGAAGAGGACGGTTGAGGTCTCCCTAGGTCCAGATGGAATCGGGGTTACACTCAGCCACCGGCGTTCCTTTCTTGATATGTTCATCCAGGATCAAGGGCACGTGCTCTTCTTTGACTTTGGAGTACCAGGTACCGTCCGGGTAGACGACCACGGTGGGACCATGTTCGCAGGGACCAAGGCAGGTGCTGCCGGTCACGAGAACTTCTCCCGGTTGAAATCCCCGTTCCATCAGACCCATGTTGAGATTCATCAGGATATTTTGAGAGCCCTCCCCGCCACAGGAGGGTTTCGGGTGACCCGGCGGCCTGGTGTTGGTGCATACGACAATATGATATTTCGGTTTGGGCATGACGACTCCTTTCGGTATGTTGGTACGAAAATGAATGCCCGGTTCACTCTGGCGCAGCGGCACCATCCATTCGGGACGGCACGGGGGCCGTCCCCTACGGCCGGGGGAGAGTCCGTATTCGTATTATGTGTAGGGGCAGGCCCCTGTGCCTGCCCTCCGCCTTGAACAAAGCGCTCGAAGCCATTGAGTGATTATTTCCGGGGCCGAAACAGTTCCCACGTCTCGAGACATTCTTCCGGCAAGTCCCAGTGCTTGACGCCTTTCCCGATGAAATCCAGGTAGTCGTCCTTGACTCGAAACTTGCCAATCGGATTGGCCGCGTGGGTGGTCACCAATTTTTTCTGCTCATCTTCCGTCATCACGGTCACTTCCAGGTGCCGGAACGCCCCTTCCGGGACTTCCCCGTCATAGGTATCCAGGATCTTCAGATCTTCGTCGGTGAGTTCAAACACCGCCCCCCACACGCGTTCTCCCGGCGACGGGGTGACGCTGGCCAAGCCGCATCGCCATTGCGAGGAAAAGCGCGGGAAATGAATGGTGTGGTCCGGGAGGTAGGCTTTGAACAAAAACTGGTGTTCGGGGGCCCGTCTTTTCAACTGGGTCGGGTTCAGGTTTTCGGCATAAATAAAGACTCGCATGCGCAGTCAGCCTCTCTGTGATCAAGATGACAAAGGAACCCCTGATTTACTGCACTATCGGGCGCAGGGCTGCGTTGTGTCCTCGCTCAACCCTCACCTATCTCCATGATAAGCTTCGGGTTTCGCTCCGGGACGCCTTGCCCTGCATCCCGCTATCACAATAAATCAGAGGTTCCCAAACATGTTCTTCTATCATACCGGCGCGTTTGCTTGTCAAGATTGTGCGCTAGGAGATCGCTTGCCCAAGAGAGAGCAAACACACGGGATTGATAGGAGCCTGAACGGCGTCGGGCGAGCGGCTACGTTCGTTGACGCAGGAAGCCCCAGATTTTTTCCATCCCCATTTCAAGCAGGGTGCTCCCGGTTTCATACGCCTTGTTTTCTTCGGCGTGCCGGTCCGCCCAATCCAGGGCAATGGGGAGGGGAATCAATCGCGCCGGGCCTCCGGTCAGCTTCGCCCACATGAGACTTAAGACCGTGGCGACGCGAAACGGTACGGAGACGGGCTTGACCGCAGGATCGGTCATGTCCTGGCAGAACTTGGCCGGTGAGGTCACGAGGTATTCCCTGCAGGCCGCGGGTCGAAATTCATAAATGCTGCACGATTCATCTTCGAGAAAGACGCATGGGAGGCGCTGGGCGTAATAGGCTTGGTTGATAGGCTCCATATCCGCGTCGGACAACTGTGTGCGGGTTTCGGATAATTGCACGAGCCGGCCGAGGAGGCCCGCCTCGTTCAAGGCGTCCTTAACCTTGGAAAGACGCTGACGAATCCGGTCTCGATGCGGGGCGGGCAATTGCTCGACCCCCTCCTTGAGCGTAAAGGCTTCCGGGGGAGAAACCGGGACCATCACGCGGCAACAGGCACCACACCCTTTTTGACAGGAAATCGTTTGCCCGGCTCGTTGCACGTTCGCTTCTTCGAGCTTGAGGGCTTCTTCCCCCAAGGAACGCATCAACGGGACAATGTCCGATACCGGAATAAAACTTGTCGGGACGGAAATCTCGGCCTGGAGGTCGCCGGCAGGAGTGGGGAGGGAAAGGCGAAACGTGTCGATGGGGTTCGACGGACTCTGTTGTTTCGGCATGGGATGTCACCGGGAATATTCGAATTTCGGTTATAACGTAGCGCATTGTTCCGGCCACGTACAAGACCGCTTGCCACGGTTGAGAGGTTTGGCTTATTCTGTGCGAGATGACGATCTTTCAAAAAATCCTGGACGGCGAGATTCCGTGTCATAAGGTGTATGAAGACGAGCACGTACTGGCCTTCCTGGATATCTATCCCTTGTCCCACGGCCATACCCTGGTCATTCCGAAAGAGCCGGCTGAAACCTTGGATCAATTGTCGGATGAATCTGCCGCGGCCATCGGTCGCGTGTTACCGCGCCTGTGCCGCGCGGTATGCAAGGCTACGGGGACCACGGATTTCAACGTCCTGCAGAACAACGGTGCCCCGGCCCACCAAGCCATTGGGCACGTGCATTTCCACGTCATTCCGAAAGAAGGCGATGGATCGGGTTTGGGAATAGGGTGGAATGCCAAGTCTCTCGACGACGGAGACGTCCTCGCCCGGAAGATCGCCGGCTGCCTGGAATCCTGACCGCCTGCTGATGAATTCGTTTCCTGAATGAAAACACGTTTGCCTCTCCGATGGCTTTCTGCGAAGGATCTCTATTGATTGGCGCAAACCGCCAGTTTACGTGAAAAATTCATCCGTTCATATGGAATGGATTGCCGCGCATTGTCCCGTCCCCTATACTGTCCGTAACCCCGTTCCCGGAAGACGAAGAGCATGACGAACACAGCCGTAGGCCTGCTTGCGCACCCCATCGGTTTCATTACCGGCGCGATTCTTTACGCCATGATCCTGATCCTGGTGTTGCAGGTACCCCGGAAATCCGTCTCACGAAACGTGAACAATGCGGGGGTGACGCCCTTGAGGCGGTTGTCCCTGTGGACCGCGTTCCTGGGCTTGTTATGGAACGTGGGCGGATTGGTTTCGTTTCTCCTGCCTGCCGCTTCGCCCGGTTGGCTGCATCACCTGCTGCACGTGACGGCGTTGTCCGCCCTGGGCTTTCTCCCGGCCGTCGTGGTCCATTCGTTTCTGCAATCCGGGATGCGCCGGCGCATCGGGCGGAACCGGCACGTCCTGCTCGCGGGAGCGTATGCCTTGAGCACCGGAGCCGCCGCGTTCAACGTGCTGGCCGTCATGCCGGGGACAACCGTCATCGCGGTCGAGGCGATGAGCCTGCTGGCCGTGGGCTTTGTCCTGTTGCTGGCGATCGTGCTGGCCGATACAGTCAGGCAACAGGGGTGGGATCACCACGCCGGGATGCTGACCCTGGCCGTGATTGCCGCGGCTGCGATACCATTCAGCCACCATCAATCCGGTGAATACACGTGGTGGATGGAGTTGATCGGGCACCATGCGTCATTGCCGTTGGCAGTAGCCATTTTGTATCAGGACTTTCGCTTTGCCTTCGGCGATATTTTCTTGAAGCGGGCGCTTTCGCTCATGGGTTTGGTCGGCATTGCGATGGGGCTGTACGCGGGGCTGGGTGCCTCGCAATTGGAACGACCGACCCCGTTCATGGACGCGATTTTTATCGGATTGTGGGTCGGGACCGCGTTGCTCTATCCCTATGTCTCTCGCGGGGCGTCGTGGGTCGTCGATACGGTGGTCTTGCGGCGACCGGATTACGAGAAATTCCAGGACGACGTGGCGCAGGCCATCACGCGATGGGGCACACCGGAAGCGATCATGGATCAATGTTGCGCGATGTTGAAAGCCGTGTTGTCCACGGAAGAAATAGTATGGACGTCCATGCAGGAACACGAAATCGACGATGGTTCGCCGTCGAGAAAGCCGATCGTGGCGCATGACGCTCCCCACGTGATCGTGGAGATTCCGACGGTCGATCTTCCCCGCTATTGCATGAAAATCGGGCCACTCCCTCATGGGCGGAGGCTTTTGTCCGATGACCTGTATCATCTGGAATCACTGGCGCACCTGCTTTCCCGTCGCATTACGATGGTGCGCGTCACCCACGAACGTTGTGTGCAGGCCTTCAGGGAACAGGAAATACAAAAGTTGGCGACCGAATCGGAACTGCGGGCGTTGCGCGCGCAATTGAATCCCCATTTTCTCTTCAATGCCCTCACCACGATCGGCTATTTGATCCAGACGTCTCCGGGGAAGGCCGTTGACACGCTCCTGCAATTGACCGATCTCCTGAGAAGCGTGTTGAAGCGGTTGGATAAAGAACTGACGACCGTCGGGCATGAAATGGATTTAATACAGGCTTACCTGGCAATTGAACAGATGCGTTTCGAGGATCGGATGACGGTCCATATCGACGTTCCGGAGTCGGTACGTGACGTGCCGATCCCGGCGTTGATCGTACAACCATTGGTGGAGAACGCCGTCAAGCACGGCATTCAGCCTTCGGCGTCTGGGGGGCGGGTTCGGATTACGGCATGGATTGAAGAAGCGGGCGATGACCGGGAACAGGGCCTCCCGTCGCTGTTGCACCTTCAAGTATGGAACACGGGGGGCGAAGCAGGACCCGTTCGTAATGGGAATGGCCAGGGAACCGGGCTTGGTCTGTCCAATATCAAACAACGGTTATTACTGCACTACGGCGAACGCGCCACAATAGACGTCAAAAGCAGTGTAAAGCATGGCCGAACAAAATTTTCCCGTGAACGCCGAGGTGCCACAATAGACGCCAAAAGCAGCGTGAAGCATGGAACGGTGGTGAACCTCCTGATTCCACTCGACGGTCATGGGGTCACGCACGCCCCAGCACTTCCACAAGGATACGGAGTGACGTGGCCATGACGTTACGCGTGATCGTGGCTGATGACGAACGTCCGGCCAGGCAATTTCTTGCCACCATGCTACGCTCATTTGAAGACGTTGATATTGTCGGGGAAGCCAAGGGCGGCAAGGAAACCATGCGATTGATTGAGCAAACGCAACCTGACCTGGCCTTCCTTGATTTGCAAATGCCGGAAATGGATGGCCTGTCCATTGTCCGTTCCTTGCGCCACGGGCGAATCCCCTTGGTGGCCTTTGTGACGGCGTTCGAGGAACACGCGGTGAGCGCCTTTGAAATTGAAGCGTTGGATTATCTCCTCAAACCCGTTGATCAAGGCCGTCTTCGCACCACGATCGATCGCGCCCGTGGAAGACTCGAACGGGACGCCTTGATGGAGCAGGTCAGTGGGAAGCAGCTTGGACCGGTGGATCGTCCTTTGCCGGCGCTTGCGGGGCAGTATATCGATCGGTTTCCCATTCGCAAACACGACGATATTTATTTGTTGCCCGTTCACCGTATTGCGTCGGTCGTCTCTGAGGGGGAGTTGATGCACGTGACGACGATGGATAAGGAACGATATACGATGAATTACCGGTTGAAAACGTTGGAAGCCAAGCTGGACCCCAAGCGGTTTCTTCGAGTCGGTCGCGGGGCTTTGGTCAATATCGAGTCGATCAGAAAAATTACTCCCATGCCGGGAGGATCCTATCTTGTGACCTTGACGAATACACAACAATTACGAGTGAGCCGCAGTCAATCTCGATCACTCCGTGGCCATCTCCTGCAGGTATAAGGCGTTTTCTTTCCCCTCACCCTCTGGGGGAGAAGGAGTGGCTGAAATGTCCTCTCCCTTGATGGGAGAACGGAAGAGAGTTGAGTCTCCTCTCCCTTGATGGGAGAGGATTAAGGTGAGGGTGGTATCACTTCGCTCCCTCTCCCCTGGCGGGAGAGGGCTGGGGTGAGGGGGCTGATAGAGCCTGCCGTAAAGTTCTCCTCCTTTGCCTGCCCTGAGCGAAGTCGAAGGGTAAGGAGGGGATAGGGGAGGTAGAGTTCCAAGTAATGGTACAGGATTACAAATTACAGGATTTCCGCTTTCCGTGAGAGAGGAAAGATGAAGGAGCTTTGCAAGATGAAGTCCGTCCGGATGTTTCTCGTGATGATGAGTCCCTTGTTGGCAATGAGCCCTCCGTTTGTCTGGAGCAAGGTTGATGCTTCCACCCATGAGTTGGATCATTTGGAGGATGAACAGGTGGAGGTCCTGGAAACCGTGCACGTACATGGATTGAGGTTGAACAAGGATCAACAGCTTGGTCCGGTCCCAAAGTACACTCCGTGGCCCACCATACCGCCGGCGTTAGAAGGACAGGAAGTCGATGACTGGCTGAAAGCCCGCATTCTCGTCAGTAAGATGGCACAGACCACGCTCGTGGTTCTGGTGCCCGCGAAAAATCGCCTCATCAACCTGGCCGGCGTACAAGCCCTCAAACAGTGGACGTTCGATCCCCAAATGAACGGAGACGACCCCGTCGATGGAGAATTGACGGTCAGAATTCACTTCAGAACGCATGAGTGATCGCGACAGTCCCTGGCCTCTCAGTTAATTTAATCACCCCCCCC
>JAPPLK010000060.1 GCA_028819435.1 Nitrospira sp. | reverse complement strand
TCGGCCCGCTAATGCTCCCCACCGGAATGGTCACGGGCTGGCTGACCGCCAACGGAACTTGCCCCATCGTCAACAGCACGCCGACGACCAAGGCAGAGAGAAGAATGCCGAACACCAATCCTTTGTTACGCGTCTGCACCACTCTCATAATGACGCATCCTCCTTTGATAAAGATTAAAACAAAAATAACTCCGGACTACCCACTTCCTCTAGAACTGCACGACAGTCACTACTCTTACTACTCAACAACGTGTTGCACACTGTTACGCCGAACCGGACTGCCCCGACTCCGGCTTCTCTTTGTCCAAATAGGACTGAGCCCCCACCTCATCCATCAGGAGACTGAGTTCATTGCCTTTATCCTGTGCTCCACATTCGAAGGAGATGCCTTCGGGAGAGACAAAATTAGCCGGACGATAATCCGTTTCCGAGTATGGCTGAGGAGTGACGCCCAAATAACCAATTTCAAAAGCTACCCATTGAGAAGTCAGCTCCGCGACAAGTTTATAGAACCCATACTCAGCTTTTTTCTTCAACATGCCTGAAAATAACGGCACCCATCTTCCCACGTGTTCCTTCACGAATTTCTTTTCGGCCTCGACCACCGTCTTGAGTTTCTCGGGACCATCATGGCACAGCGCATACGATTCTTTGTAGGCCAAAAAGTGCAAAAACTCAAGTTCCACGCTCAAATGATCCAGGCGTTCGTGGATGTCCTGAGAGAGCTGGACACCAAAGGCCGAATAAAATCCGGCAATATCTCCCATCACGTAGGATTGGCCAAACACGTGATCATTCCCGAACAAGGTCTCATACGGTGGGCAGTCCAAAGCGATGACGTTACTGAACACTCTCCGGTGTTCATCCCTCAGGTCCTGGATATCCCAATTCACGCCCTCGGATGAAACCCAATTCTCGACCTCGTCGAAATGATCGGAAATCCCCTGCAGGACTTCCTCTGTTGCCTGATCCGCGGGAGTCGGCAAAGCGGCCTTCAAACTGTTGAGTGCGGCTCGTCCGTCCTCCACCAACTCTCCGCTTTGCAGATAATCCAAAAATTCATCATCTTCGGGATACAGGTAACTCCAGGACAGAAGAAGATACAATTTGCTCCTGGCTAAAGCCCGCTCAACGGCAGGAGAGTCTTTTACCGACGACCCGACTGGTGGAGAGATGGAAGAGGTTGCTGCCCCCCCGTTTTGTTTTTCCGTGACTTTCGTAGCCATAAACCTCCGCTTATCTCAACAGGAACAGCCTCTGTTCCCATCTCTCAAATAAATATAAATCACTTCCGGGAGCGCCTCACCCCCAAAGTGCCGACAGATAATAGGCCAACTGCTGATCGAAGTCAAGTTCTAAAACCGGCGAAACTGGGACGGAACACACAGCCGATTCAGTCCCAGTGAAGCCTACGCCTGTCAACTTAAGTTCATACCCCTAATCTTGCCGGAACGACCCTGATCGCCACGTGATCATTCACGGTTTGACAAATATGCTCGCAAACCCCGCACCCAACGCATCGGGCCGCTTCAACCCTGATGGCCAGCGAAGTAAAATCCATCTCAAGGGCCTGCGTCGGGCACGGGGCCACACATGCGTTGCAGCCCTGCCCGGCCGTACAGATCCTTTGGGAAACGACGGCGAGGCCCATGTTGACGTCCCCGACGTTGCCGACGGGACGAAGCGCCTCCGGTTCACAGGCGTCGATACACGGAAAATCCTCACAAAGGTAACAGGGCCGTTCGTCCGGGTAGATGACCGGGGTCTCTCTTCGCTCAGAACCGTCGGAATCGTGGTGGTCTTTGAGGACGCGGATGCTGTCGTGGGGGCACGCGTCAACACATTCTCCGCAGCCCGTGCAACTCTCAAGAAACCGGGCTTCCTCAAGCGCGCCCGGTGGCCGCAACCAATCGGTTCGTCTTTTTTCCGGTTGTTCCTCCTGGACGTCTTCCGCGTCCCGGTGCTTGACGTACTCATGCACCGTCACACCCAAGGACACAACGCTCTGTTTGAGAAAATTCCTGCGCCCGTAGGACGGCTCAGGATGTTTGGAGCCCCCCGGAGGAGATTGTGCCATGGACCGGCCCTTGCCCTAAACGACGCCTGCGGCACGAAGCCTGTAGACCTCTACACAGCGGTCACAGGCACCATACTCGACGTCCCATCCCGGATGATTTTCCTTGATGTAATCCAGTACGTAGGGTTCAACTTTTTCTTCAAGATCCTCAACCCAGGAATAGGTGGGAAATCGACAAAGCGGACACGGAAATCCTGGCATCAACAAGGGTTTGGCCGGCACGTCCCCTGGCAATTCACCTTCCTCGACCTCCACTGCCCGCTCCATCACGCGGATGGTATCCTGAGACATTTCCACCAATTCGGCATGGGTGAAATATTCCGTCTGCCAAACCCCCTCAAACACCGATTCAACTTGCGTGGGAGGGATCTTCCGGTACCAGGAACGAAATTCCCGCAACCGGTACTCCCGGCTGAACATCGGTTCCTTCCCGGACCGGACGATCCGGCTGTCGACGTGTACGCTCCACAGGACCCGATACCGATTCAGGAGGAGATGCTCTTCGCCCGGATTCATGCCGACTTTCGTGTCGGGATCATATCCAAACGCAGGATCAAGCATATCGGAGACGTGCGTGAATTCATGGCGGAGATACCGGTTAATGGCCGGATCGTAAAACCGCCGGGGGATCAACTTGATCCCGACGCCCTTTTGCCCCTTTTCCTCAAATTGCCGGGCCAGTTTCTCCTCCACGGTCCCCCATTTTCTGAGGATGTCCACGCCTTCCTGATCTTCTTTCAGCACGCCTCGAACGAGCACGATGCCGATCTTTTCCTTCAAGTCGGGAAATTCCTCGAAACCATCTCTCAAAATGTCGGCAAAGCCCCATTTGGCAAAAAGATGCTGATACAGTTTCTTGAATTCCGGCTCACGGTCGTCCAAGGAAAATTTCTCGTAAATCGGATCGGCGACTTCATGGAACTCATTGTAATAGGTGGGATCTCCCTCCCGCTCGGTTTTCTCGGCGAACGAGTCAATGACTTCTTGAAGCAATGCCGGCTGAAATCGAATGTCCATCCCCTCACTCCTTACCTGTCTCGACGGCTGTCCTGACGGCCCGTGCCCACAAACCAGGAATCGTCTTGTGCCGCTTCCCGCACCTGCTTGACGATGCCGGTAACGGCTCGCTAGTATCCTTTTCCGAAAACGTCATTGGCATTATAGGCAGGCCTGTTTTTTCAACGCAAGGCCCCAGTGACGGCGATCACACTGAAAGGATTTCGGTTTATGACTCAACCCCCGCTCCCACACATGGCACCCCCGACGTTCACGGAAGAACCCAAACTTGAACTGCCACCGATAGACACCTTGGAATATTGGAAGGCCGGCATCCATGAAATCCGGACCTTTCGAGGACATTCCCACGGCGTCTGGGACGTGGCGTATTCCCCCGATGGCTTGACGCTCGTCAGCGGAGGCGCCGACCGGCTTCTCCGCATCTGGGAAATCGAAACCGGCCGCCTGCTCAAATCCCTGAAAGGACACACCAACGATATCCGGCAAGTCGCCTTCAGTCCGGATGGCCAGATCCTCGCCACCGGCAGCGACGACAGAACGATCCGGCTCTGGAACCCTCACACGGGGGAAACCATACGCCTGCTGTTTACGCAATACGATCACGCGGTCGCCAGCCTCTCCTTTTCCCCGGACGGCTTGATGCTGGCCCGGGCCGGACAGAATAAAGACATCAAAATCTGGGAGATCACCACCGGCACCGAAGTCATGACGCTCCTCGGGAAAGATCAATATGACCATCACTGGACGGTCTGCACGGCGTTTTCTCCGGATGGCATTCACTTGGTTGGCGGGAGTGACATCGGCAAATTGAAGTTATACGAAGTCCTGCCCAGCGGGGAAGAGAAACTCGTGCATGACGGCCATTGGCGGGACGAACCCGATGACGAAGAGACCGAACAACGAGGATTTTTCGTGGATGAACAGGGCGGATTTCAAAAACCCATGGAATATTGGATCGGCGCGATCGCGTTTACGCCGGACGGCAAGACCATGATCACCGGAAGCCGGGACACGGCGATCAAATATTTCGAGATGCCCAACATGAAAGAGGTCCATACCGTGAAAGGGCATTCCGAATGGGTGCGAGGACTGCTCGTTTCTCCGGACGGGAAAGTCCTGGTGAGTTGCAGTGACGACCACACCATCAAGATGTGGGACATTCAAACCCGGCGACAGGTTCGCGTGATCAAGGACCACAGCGGTCCGGTCAGGGGCATTGCCTTTTCCCC
This sequence comes from Nitrospira sp., assembly GCA_028819435.1. Lineage (GTDB taxonomy): Bacteria > Nitrospirota > Nitrospiria > Nitrospirales > UBA8639 > Bin75. The sequence continues at coordinate 28,108 of JAPPLK010000060.1, read as the reverse complement.
GGATGCCCGGTATCTCGCCAGCGCTTCCTGGGACCGCACGGTGAAATTGTGGAAAGGGGGAGACGGGTCGGAAGACTGACCGCGCCCCAACCCAAATCCCTTTAGCCGGACGACTCGTCGCCGTCATCGCCGTCCGGGGTCGCAAGACCGTAGCGTTTGCATTTTTCCCACAAGGCTTTGCGCGAAAGGCCCAATGATTTTGAGGCCGCGGTTCGGCTCCACCCTTCCCGCTCCAACACGGCCAGGATATAGTCCCGTTCACAACGTTCACGCACTTCGGCAAGCGTGCCTTGTTGCCGGGCATTCGTCGCGTTCGACAACCCTTCCTGACAAAACGCACACGCGGATTGCACCGGCCCTCCCAGAAAAGGGCACCCGCTTTGACCGCAGAGGTCCCACACCTGGATTTCATCGCCTTCCTGCGCCAGCGCCACCGCCCGTTCAATCGTGTTTTCCAATTCACGAACGTTACCTGGAAAGGAATAACGGAGGAGCACGTCCCGTGACGCTGGAGAAAACCCCTTCATGACACGTGAAATCCGGCTCATGTTCCGTTGAAGAAGATGTTCGGCCAGAACGAGGACGTCTTCCTTCCGTTCCCTCAGGGGCGGAAGAGCCACCTGTACGACGTTGAGGCGATAGAATAGGTCTTCACGAAATCGTCCGGCTTCGACCTCCTGCTTTAAATTTTTTTGCGTGGCGCAGACCAGCCGGACATCGCTGTCGATCGTCTCCGCGCCCCCGACCCGTTCGAACCGCTTTTCCTGCAACACCCGGAGGAGTTTGACTTGGACCAACGGGGAAATTTCTCCGATCTCGTCCAAAAACAAGGTGCCCTTATGGGCCAATTCAAACCGGCCCAGCCGTTGCTTCAAGGCTCCAGTAAAGGCGCCTTTCTCATGCCCGAATAATTCGGCTTCCAACAAGGTTTCCGGCAAAGCGGCGCAACTCACTTTAATGAGGGCCTGTCCGGCGCGCGGGCTGTTTCGATGAATGGCATTCGCAATGACTTCTTTCCCCGTTCCGCTTTCACCGAAAATCAACACGGTGGCATCGGTCGTGGCGACCAGTTTGACTTTTTCCAGAACCTGCCGCATCTGTTCGTTTTTGCCCACCATGCCGTCGAAATTGAATTTTCCTTCGAGTTCCTGTCGAAGGGCCACGTTCTCTTGCCGCAACGCCTGAACCTTGGTCGCGCGCTCCACGATGAGCAATAATTCATCCATGGAAAACGGCTTGGTGACGTAATCATAGGCCCCGAGTTTCATGGCTTGAACCGCCGTATCAACCGATCCGTGTGCCGTGATGACAATGACCTCGGTTTCAGAAGAGGATTCTTTGCAGACCCGGACGACATCAAGACCATCGCTTCGAGGCATTCTCAAATCGGTGATCACCAAATCATATCGACTCGCTTGAATGTGCTTGATGCCTTCCTCGCCGTTGGATGCTTCCCGGACCTGGTATCCCTCGGCTTTCAACGCGTCCAACATGGACAACCGCATCAGGGGCTCGTCATCGATGATGAGGATCGACCGGGACATCAGGAGACCTTCACCAATGCGGCCCGGTTGGCACTCAACGGCAGGCTCACGGTAAACACGGTTCCCTTCCCGATTTCACTTTCCACGGTCAATTGGCCACCGTGCCGCTCCACGATACCCAAACTCACCGATAACCCCAGGCCCGTGCCCTCACCCGTGCCTTTCGTCGTAAAAAACGGATCGAAAATATGGGGCCTGACCTCGGGGTCGATACCCGGCCCGGTATCCCCCACGTCGATTTCACAGCGCTCGTGGGTGGACCGGGTTTGCAGGATGATCGAACCGCCTTCGTCGGTCGCCTGGACGGCATTGAGAATCAGGTTCGTCAAGACCTGCTCGATCATTTGCGGATCGACAAACAAAGGCGGCAGGTCGTCGTCATAGACTTTGTGTAACTGAAGACGTTTCTCGGCAATGGCGTGGTTCGTCAAGACCAGGACGCGATCGACCAATCCGTTCATGTCATTCATGGAAAACTCCGGCTCGTGTTGTTGGGAGAAGTCCAACAATTGCCTGACGATTTTTTGCGCGCGCCGAAGCCCGTCTTCCATATAGGTAAAATATTCTTCCTGGCGTTCGGACGGCAGTGTGCCTTTCCTGATGTTATAGAGACAATTCAAAATCCCGCCCAACGGGTTGTTGATCTCATGCGCCACCCCGGCAGCCAGCTTCCCGACGGAGGCCAATCGCTCGGCGTTTCGAAATTGCTCTTCCATGAGCGTTCTGTCCGTAATATCCCGGGCAATGCCCAGCACACCGATCACGTTGTGCCGTTCGTTTTCCAATGGCGACACACTGACCAACACCGACCGAAGTTCCCCGCTCTGACTGATCACCTCCACTTCGTATTCCTGTTTCACCTCCAGTTCCAGGATGTCTTTGAGACGACGACTGCGATGGCGCTTGGCGAGTAAGGTCAAGAACGGCCGTCCCAGCAGATCTTCTTTGCGATAACCCCAATTCTCCACCTTGTTGTTCACGTAGGTAAATCGTTGATCACGATCAAGCGTATAGATCACGTCATTGGCGTTTTCGAGCAAGCTTTCCAGGTACTTCTGCGTTTTCTGAATCTCCAGGGTCCGGGCCTGCACTTTCTCCTCCAGTTCTTCACTGAGCACGCGATAGCGCTTTTCCGATTCGGAGAGTTGTTGCGTTTGGGCGGCCACTTCCTGCTCCAGGTGCGTGGTATACCTGTTGACCTGTCGTTGCAGCGCCTTCCTTTCAGTCACGTCCCGCACGAACGCACGAGTGTACACCAGATCGCCCGTGTCCGAATCGATCAGAGCCGTGGAATGAATTTCGACATCGATCGGGGTTCCGTCTCTCGTCAGAAACACCGTTTCAAGCGAACTTCGAGGTTGCGTGGGCAGCCGGTTGACGTAATCGAGTGCTTCCGCCTTCCTCTCCGCAGGCAGAATATCCCACAAATGCATCGAAAGCATTTCCAGCAACGTGAAGCCCAATTTTTCCAATTCGGTTTGATTGACGTGAACAAAACGACCGGCCTTGTCGATTTGATGAATCATCTCGGGAGAATTCTCGATCAGGTCACGATAGCGTTCCTCAAGGAGACGGATTTCTGCCATTTGCGTATTCAACTGCGAGAACGACTGTTTCAGGTTGACGGCCATTTTATTGAAGGCATGAGACAGCGCTTCAATTTCATCGCCGGTCTTCAGGACGAGAGGATGATCCCAATTGCCCGCGCCGATTCGCTGCACGCCTTCATGCAAGGTTTGAATCGGGCTCACAAGTTTCCTGGCCACAATCAGGCCCGCCAACCACAAAATCCCCAACACCACGAGGCCATACATCGCCACCTTCACCAGCAGTTGCTGAAGGGGAGCATAGGTCTCCTGGGGATTCTGCCGCACAATCGTCAACCATTGTCTGCCCCGGAAACTCTCGGCAGCCAAGGTTTCCGGAATACGCAAATGGGCGTATCCGACAAGGGAATCCCTCGCGCCATGGGTATCCTGCGTCACGTGAACCCATCCAGCCTGCCCTTCGTTAATGGCGGCCACCATGGCGGGATTTGCGGTATGCTGCTCCAGTGACAGGACAGGACAAATCAAGGGAGTCCCATCCACGTCGATGAGCATAGCATGGCCGGTAACGCCCGCGGTCACTTCGGAAATCGACCGGAACAACGAATCCCGTCGAAGGACAATACTGACGGTCCCCAGGGCCTGATGACGGCCTTGATCAAAGATGGGAACGGCGACGTTCAGGACGTGGGTTCCAAATGAGGGATCAAAGGTCAAATCACTCACGTAAATCTGACCTTGGCCTTGCCGAAACGCGGCCTCCCACCATTCCGCATCCCCGTGGTAAAAGCGCACTTGAGGCAAGGAGCTGAGAACCAATGCGCCCTGGTTGTCGGTCACCAGGATGCCGAGGTAGTCCGACTTGCGAACGGCGTGCCAGTCAACCAGGTAATTGGTGGCAATCCGGTTGACAAAGGCGGGAAATTCATGAGGATTCTTTCGCGCCCGCCACCGTTCTTTCCATTCCTCGATAAAGGCCTTGATTTTCTCCGACTCTCTTCCTTCATAACTCCGGTTCGCTTCCTTCACCGCGGCGCGAATAAAGGGGATGGTGGCCAACTGTTGCGCCTCATTGATGCCCCGCATGATCTGGGTTTCGATTTTTCGCGCCACTTCAACGGCAATGCCCTTAAAATTTGACCCGGTAATTTCCCGAAGGGCCCGGCGCTCTTCTACGTAGGTGAGGAATAATGAAAGGGCAAGAGGGAGCAGGCCGACCAGTACCATTCCCAGAATCGTTTTGCGCTGGAGACTCTGTGACCAAAGCCACCGTTTCATTGCCGGAATACTCCAAAAGACGGACTGGCGCCTAACCGCTGAATGCTCGAAGAATGTTTTCAGAGAGGGCAACCCTTGTCAAGGATAGGGCACCAGACAACGGCACATTCAGGCGCCTCGACTCAGAAGCCGGCCCTTGCCGCCAGGCCATATCAACAGGAGAGGACTGGCCACGAACACGGAGGAATACGTGCCGATGAGCACGCCCAATAACAGCGCGAGCGAAAAATCATGGAGCACTTCCCCTCCGAAGATCGTCAAGGGAACGAGTACCAACACCACGGTCAGGGTCGTGATCAAGGTTCTGGTGAGCACTTGATTGATCCCGGCGTTGATAATGTTCAGAATGGTCTCACGCCGCCGGGCTCGAAGGTTTTCCCGAATGCGGTCGAAGACCACGACGGAGTCGGTCAGCGAGTATCCGGCCAGGGTCAATAACGCAGTCACGACCAACAAGGTGATTTCCTTGTCGAGGAGATAGTAGACGCCCAGGACGGCCAACACGTCATGGAAGGTTGCAACCGCCGCGGCCACGCCAAATCGCAATTCAAAACGCGTGGCCACGTAGAGAATGATCCCGATCAGGGAAATCGTGATCGCCAGCAACGCGTCCTGTTGGAGCCGGTGCCCGATCGTCGGGCCGATTTCCGTACTGGAATCGATCACGAACTTGTTCTGGCTGAATTCCGTTTCGAATACCTCCACGATTTTTTCCGCAATTTTTTGTTCCAGCGTGTCTTCCGTTTTCACGCGAATCAGCAATTTATGGTCCTGGGTGAATTCCTGGAGTTCAGCATCCTGCAAACCATGTTTGCCAAGTGCCTGGCGGGCCTGCTCAATCCCGATCACATTCTCAAATTTCAATTGGACGGCCGTGCCGCCGGCAAAGTCGATGCCGAGATTGGCAGATCCGGTCCCGATCTGAACGAGAGCAATGAAGCCCAACAGGACCAGCAGGCCGGAGACACCGAAAGCGACGTGGCGTTTCCCCATGAAATCGATATTCGTTTTGCCGATGATTTCCAGCATGGTCCACCTCAAGACAGGCTAAAGGAACCTCTGATTTACTGCACTATCGGGCGCATGGCTGCGTTGTGTCCTCGCTCAACCCTCACCTATCTCTCTGATAAGCCTCGGGTTTCGCTCCGGGACGCCTTGCCCTGCATCCCGCTATCACAATAAATCAGAGGTTCCTAAATGCTCAACCGTTCCAGCTTACGCCGATTGATGAGATCGAAGACGACTTTGGTCCCGATCAACGCGGTGAACAGATTGATCCCAATACCCAGACACAGGGTCACGGCAAACCCCTTGATAGGCCCGGTGCCGAATAAAAACAACGCCAATCCGGTAATCAACGTCGTGACGTGGGAATCGACGATCGTCAAGAAGGCCTTGTCGTATCCGGCATCGACCGCCAAGCGAACGGGGCGCCCCTGTCTCAATTCTTCCCTGATACGCTCAAAAATCAAAATATTGGAGTCCACCCCCATGCCGATCGTCAAAATGATGCCCGCGATCCCCGGCAACGTCAGCGTCGCGTTGAGACCGGATAACGCGCCCAACAAACAAAGGAGATTCAACACCAGGGCCGCATCGGCAATCACCCCCGACATCCGGTAATAGATCACCATAAAGACCAGCACGATCAGGCCGGCAATCAGCGTAGTCTTCAGCCCTTTCTCAATGGAATCCTGTCCCAACGAAGGCCCCACGGTCAGGTCCTGTATCGTTTTCATCGGCGCGGGAAGCGCACCTGCTCGAAGAACGATGGCCAGGTCATTTGCCTCATCCGTGGTAAAATTGCCGGTGATCTGGGCCCGCCCGCCGAGAATGGGTTCGTTAATACGCGGCGCAGAATAGACCGTGCCGTCCAGTACAATCGCCATGAACTTACCCACGTTGGCACTGGTAATCCGCCCGAATTCTTTCGCACCTTTGCTGTCAAACGTCACCCCCACGTAGACTTCGCTGAATTCCGTATAATTGACACGTGCGTCCTGCAACACGTCTCCGGTCAGCGCCGCCTCTTTTTGCACGAGATACGGCCGGCTGAAAACCGGAGGGCCGCCCTTGGAATCGGGGATGGGTTCAAACAGAATTTCTGAACCATCGGGAACCTTGTCGGCAAATTTCTCTTGAATACTCGTCTCTTCACTGCGTTTGACTTGCACGGGCAACCCGAGTCCCGGCTGATTGTCCTCGTCGAGCATTTTGAATTCCAGCAAGGCGGTATCCTGGATCAGGCTTTTCGCCCGCTCGGGATCGTTGACCCCGGGAAGTTGGATCACGAGTTCCGTCCGTCCTTGGCGTTGCAGTAACGGTTCCGTGACACCGAATTGATCGATCCGATTTCGAATCGTCTCCAAGGCCTGATTGATGGCCGCGTTCTTGATCCGATTGACTTCGCTGTCGAGGATTTCGACGACCAGGATACGACCTTCTTGCGAAACCTGAAAATACGAAGGGAATTCGTCACGAATCAGCTCAGCGGTTTCTTCAACCGTTTCTTCCCTCGACAGCTCAAGCCGAACTTGGAGACTCCCAACCCGTTCAACGGTGTCAAAGGCGATGTCCTTGTCGGTCAACAGGTCCCGCATAGCCTTGACGGCACGGTCAACGGCAATCTCGACGGCCCGCTCCTCTTCCACCTCCAACACCAGGTGAATGCCGCCCTGCAGGTCGAGACCGAGCGAGACGCCGCGAGGGGGAACCAGCCACCTGATGCTCTCGGGAATCCGGTCGTACAGTCCCGGCCATGAAGGCAGAAACAAATAGAAGGACACAGCGGACAGGAACAACACAAGTAACAAGCGGCCACGAATTTTTTTCATGCCTGTCCTCTACCCTTCGTCTTCCGTCCGTAACCGGGAAATGTTCTCACGTTGAATCTTCATTTTCGTATTGTCATCCACTTGCACGGTGGCGGTCTCTTTATCCAACCGGGTAATGGATCCCCAAATACCGGCAGACGTGATAATCTTATCGCCCTTCTTCAACTTGGTTAACATCTCCTTGTGCTGCTTCTGTTTCCTTTGCTGCGGCAGGATCAACAAAAAATAAAACACCACGAAAATCAAAATGAACGGCACCAGAGAAAAGAGCCCCGCCGCTCCCTCTGGCGCCCCTCCCTGTGCCCAGGCTATCGAGCCGATCTCCACGCCCATTTACCCATCCTTTCCGCTAGTTGATCCCTCGGCCACAACCGTAGCGCCGGCCAGTTCTGCATGCGCGGCGCTCTTTTCATACTCACGGCGTTGTTCATAGAAAGCCCGGCGAAATGCCGGAAAGATGCCGTCTTGAATCGCTGAACGCATCGCATCCATGAGCGTTCGATAATACCAAAGATTGTGGATCGTGTTGAGTCGCACCCCCAACATTTCATTGGACAGGTACAAATGCCGCAAATAGGCTCGGGAATACTTCCGGCAGACCGGACATTCACACTGCGTATCGATCGGGCCATTATCCTTCGCATATTGCGCATGTTTGATCAAGACCCGTCCTTGAGTCGTGAACAACCATCCCGTCCGCCCATGACGAGACGGAATCACACAGTCAAACATATCCACTCCGCGCATGACGCCTTCGACAAGGTCTTCGGGAAGACCGACACCCATCAGGTAACGAGGGCGGGAGGGAGGCAGTTCGTCAACCGAAACTTCAAGCATGGACAGCAAGGCAGGCTTATCTTCTCCCAACGATAGCCCACCGATGGCGTACCCATCAAATCCGATCTCAACCAACTCGCGAGCGGACTGCCGGCGCAAATCGGCATCCAGCGCTCCCTGCACGATACCGAACAGCGCCTGTCGCCGATCACGCGCAGCCACGGCACACCGTTTCGCCCATGCCGTAGTCCGCGTAACCGCGATCATGGCCTGCTCGTTTGAACATGGATGTGGTGGGCATTCGTCCAGCGTCATCATCACGTCCGAGCCCAGAGCCATTTGAATTTCCATGCACAACTCGGGCGTGAGATGATGCAGGGACCCGTCCAAATGCGACCTGAAGGAAATCCCGTCATCCGTGATCTTTCGCAGGTCCGCAAGGCTGACCAACTGAAAGCCCCCACTGTCCGTTAAAATCGCACCGTTCCACGCCGTAAACCCGTGAAGCCCGCCTTGCTCCTGAATGAGACGATGGCCGGGTCGCAAATACAAATGATAGGCGTTGCTCAGCATCAACCCGAAGCCCAATTCCCGCAGTTCATCGGGCGCCATGCCCTTCACCGTGCCCAGCGTGCCGACGGGCATGAACGCCGGCGTGTCGACGGCGCCGTGGGGGGTGGACAGCACCGCGGCACGAGCCGCGCACCGGGGATCCTGTTGATCTACGGAAAAAGCAATCACGATACGCACTCAACTCATTAATCAGAGGTTCCTTACATTGTTTCCGGAGCACTGACGCCCAATAACCCGAGTCCGTTTTTGAGCACCGTTTGAACCTGTTTCAACAAAACCAACCTAGCCATGGTCAGTTCCTTGGACAAGTCTTCCCGAACCAATTCACTCGGTTCTCCATCCTCACCTGCTTCATCTTCCTTGACGCCATCGATCCTGGGCGGAAGAACGCGATGCTTGTAATAGAAAACGTGGAGCAACCCTGCAAGTTCTTGAAGATAGAACGTGATGCGATGAGGCTCCAAGGCTCCGGCACTCGCTTCAAGCAACCCGGGGAAACTCGACAACTGCTTCACCAGCCAAAGTTCTTCCGGCTGGACCAGCGCGGCCAACGGCGCATCGCCGACCGGCAGTACGGGAAACCCTCGTTCACGGGCCGTCCTGAACAAGCTGGCCAGCCGCGCGTGGGCATATTGAACGTAATAGACGGGATTTTCTGAGGACTGTTTTTTTGCCAACTCAAGATCGAATTCAAGATGCGTATCCGAACGACGCATCAGAAAAAAAAACTTGGCGGCATCGGCCCCTACTTCATCGACCACGTCCTGTAGCGTGATAAATTCGCCTGCCCGTTTGGACATCTCGACTTTTTCCCCGCCCCGCAATAACCGCACCATCTGGACCAAAACCACCCGCAAACTATCGTCGCCGTAGCCAAAGGCGTTGACCGCGGCTTTCATGCGGGGGACGTAACCATGATGGTCCGCGCCCCAAACGTTAATCAACCATTCGTAGCCCCGCTGCAACTTATCGAAATGGTAGGCGATATCCGAAGCCAGGTAGGTATAGTCACCATCCTGCTTGCGAACCACGCGGTCTTTTTCATCCTGAAATTCAGAAGACCGGAACCACGTGGCCTCGTCACGTATAAACACCAAGTCACGCTGTTCGAGAGCCTGCAAAGCCGCCTCGATTTTCCCCGCAGAAAACAACGAGGCCTCGCTGTACCACGTCTCGAACGTCACCCCGAATCGCTCAAGATCATCTTTGATGGCTCGTACGAGTTGCTCGGATGCCCATTGCCCGCATTCCCTGCGAGCAGCGTCACTGGCTAAGTTCAGGATTTCCGAGCCTTTTTCCCGGTTCAACGCTTGCGCCAGGACTTTGATGTAGTCTCCATGGTACCCGTCCTCGGGAAACGAACACTCACGGTCGTGCAGTTCCAGGTACCGTGCGTACACGGAGTCGGCCAACAGTTTCATTTGACGACCCGCGTCATTGATATAATACTCCTTGTCAACTTCATACCCTGCGGCTTGCAGCAATCTTGCCAAAGCTTCACCCAGCGCGGCTCCGCGCCCATGTCCCATGTGTAGGGGACCCGTAGGATTCGCACTGACAAACTCCAAAAGGACTCGCTGCCCTTGTCCCACCGTGCCGTGGCCGTAACGGTCACCTGTCCGCTCGACCTCTTCGAGTACCGAAAACCAGCAGTCCGGCCGAAGCGTAAAATTCAAGAATCCCGGCGGGGCTACCGACACCTTTTCCAAAAGAGGACACGAGGTTCGCAGTTGATCCGCAATCACTTGAGCCACTTCCAACGGCGGACGCTTCTCCTCTTTCGCCATGCTCATGGCCACGTTCGAGGACAAATCCCCCCATTCCTCCCGCTTGGGAAAATCAATCACGGGCTCGGGGAAATTCGTTGATTGCAAGGCTCCGCGTTTCCTTGCCTCCAGCAAGGCATTGGTAATGGCAGAGGCAACCTGTTCTTGAACGATTCCGACAGACATGCTGGTATCGAAAAATAAGTGGGAATTCAGGGAGAAGAGGCTTCGGAATTTAACACAGGCTTTTCGGGCCTCGCAAGCAAAGGACGGGCTGGAGTCGTGACCATTTGATGCATTCCCCATGCATGGGAACTAGCCGGGACTGATTTTGTTCGCAAGCTCAAGGTCGGCCGGTGAATTCAAATTCAGAAAGGAAATCAATTGGGGATCCAAACGCTTAATCTCCGTTTCGGGAACACGATGCACGGTCAGTCCCGGCTTGTCGACAATGTTTTGAAGACGGAGGTCTCGAGCATCAATCATGTCCTTCAAAATCGGCAGGCACTTTTTTGAATACAGCCCGTGCAGGGGCTGAAGTCCGGTGACCAATTGCGCCACGACAATATCCGTTGCATCGATCTTCTGAAGAAAAAGCCCAATGACGGCTGGATTGATGAACGGCATGTCACAGGCTACGACGAATACACGTGGATAGCGGGAATGGTACAGACCAGTATACAGCCCCCCTACCGCAGCACGGTCAGGTATAAGATCAGTCACGATTCGCATTCTATCGTCTTGTCTCGAAATATCCTCTTCAGCCAGGACCAGGAGCACTTCGGGGAAAAGCTCCAGCAGAACGGAAGTGACCCTATCCAGGAGCGGTTTGCCGTGAACGGGCAGGTGGCGTTTATCCATCCCCATTCTTTTGCTCTTCCCGCCGGCTAACACCACACCTGAAATGTCTTGAATCACCTTCCCTGACATTCCGTTCTTCCTTTTCTCCCACCCCCCACCGCATCAGCCTTCGCCTTCGGCTCGGCTTCTGCGACTCCCCCTCAAGGGGGGAGTGATTTTATAATAAAAAAAGGGGGTGGACGCCAGTCCACCCCCTTCCTTGTTCAATCTATCAGGCGCGTGTGCTTAGGCTTGGCCTTTTTCCTTCCGCCGGTTGGCGCGGCGGCCCAGCACCCAGCCTTCGATAATCACAATGCCGACCGTAATCAACCCCGGATACACGTAGGTGGTCAGCGGAATCTGCGGCTCCATCACCAGATAATAGAAGGCCGACACCGCCATCTTGCGCCCCACGTCCCCGTTGTGCCCGTCCCATGCAAAAAACACCATCGGGATATATTTGCCGGCCTCCAGGTATGCCACTTCTTCGTAGTCGCCTTTGAGCGGCCGCTTCACGATCACGGTCCACCGACCATTGGCCCACTCCGCTTTCACGACCTCCACTTCTTCCTGGAAGTCTAACTCGGTGAGGTCCTGATCCCAGCCCGTGCCTTCATACACGCCCAAGGTCCCATCCGCGGTCCATTTGGTCAAATCCACGGAAAACCGCTCGTCCCCCCAGAAGTACCGTGGCTTCCGCGGGGCCGGCAGTTCCTGCCACTTGACAGGGAATTGGAACGCCACGCCGTCGCTGTACACGGCATAGCCGTCTTTTTGCTTGGCCGCAATCGATTCCTGGTGGAACGGGTCTTCGGCAAAGGTCGTGCCCTGTGGGGCCTGTTCCTCCACGCCATAGTCACCCAGGTTTACCTCCGTGGGGTCCCAGTCCACTTCGTCTTCCTGAATACTCTTGGTCCGGTCATCCCAACGGAACATGAATTCGATGTGCGTTTCGTTATACAGCGCTTGCACCCACATGTCGTCGATCCGGTTCACGAAGTTCCGGGGTTTGTGCGTGATCTGTCCGCCCATGGCCAGCCATCGGCGCGGCACTAACTTCCATCGCTCGTCATTTTCATCCGTGGGGAGGTCTCCCTCCACGAACTTCGACGGAATCACGAAATTACTCTTGGGTTTGTCCGTCAAGGGGTCAATGGGTAAAGGCAGCGCCGTGGAGAACGCTTGCGCCGTTTGATCGCTCACTTGTCCTTGCGGCGCGGGGATCTCATGCTCCCGCTCACACAGCGAGTTCACGTAGTTGGCAATGTCCCACCGCTCATCCACGCTGGTATTGTCCGCGAACGACGGCATCGGCGTGCCGTTCAGCCCGGTGGAGAAGGTCCGGAAGATGTTCCTGACGTTGTACGGGTCCTGCCGGCTACCCCGGAAGTTCCAGCATTTGTGCCAGTCCGCCGGTTGGATGCTGAATCCCCAATCGTCCTTGAGGTTGAACGCATTCCCGTCGCCCCGGCCTTCCAGTCCGTGACATTCGATGCATTTCTTTTCCACCACCAATTCGGAACCCCGTTTAATGGACTCCGGCGTGTTCTGTTTCGGGGTGAGTTGGTCTAATTGCAACACAAACAGTTCTTCGAATTCTTCATCCTGCCACGACCGGTCCTGCACCAGTTGGGTCGTCACGAAGGCCAACACGTCCTTGCGTTGTTGTTCGGTGAGAATGCCTTCCCAGGACGGCATAGCCGAGCCCGGCAGGCCGTGCGTGACCGTTTGGAGCAGATCCAAGTCAATCAGGGGCAACTGCCCGCTGGCCGTATGCCGGATCTTGAAGGTGCCCGCGTTGAAGTTCCGCGGTCGAGGCCACAACCGGACAGCACCCGGCCCGTCCCCGGCGCCTTCCACCCCGTGACACCAGACACATTTCGTAAAGTATACCCGTTTGCCCGCTTCGATCTGTTCCGCTGGCGGGGGCGACGGCAGGCCTTGCTGTTTGAAGCCTTCAGGGAGGTCTTCCTGGGCTCCGCTACTCAGGGGGAGCCCCAGCCCCAGCAGGACACTCACGGTCAAGCACACGCCCCACCGGGCCAAGTTACTTCCATATCTGCTCTTGCTCATGGCTCGTCTCCGCTCCTCTTCTCTTAATCCCAGGTCCGGGGATAGTAGCCCGTGTGCCAATATTCGAACATCACCACTTTCCAGATTTCATCCACGGTCAGGTGCTGCTCCCACGGCGGCATCACCGAGGCCCAGGGGAAACCTTCCCCAGGCAGCCCGATCCCGCCTTTCGAGACCCGCCAGAACACGAACGTTTCCTGTAACTGCGCAATCGTCCCCGCGTCCGTGAAGTTCGCCGGAATCGGGTTGAAGGCGTACGCCCATAAGCCACGGCCGTTCAGGTTGTCCCCGTGACAGAAGTGACAGTTTTGAAAGAAGATCTCGCCCCCTTCCCGCACGTACTTGGTATACCCTTCGGCATTGGGGTCCCACGGGTTGTAATTCGGGTCGTTGACGTCTTTCATCAACCGCCCCATGGCCTGTTCCACGATTCGCGCATCCGTGTATGCCTGATCGTATTTCCCCTCGTTGTTCACCCGATAGGGATTTTCCACCACTTGCAACACAAAGGTTTTGCCGTGCACCTTCGTGGTGGCCGGCGGCGCCGGATGCACCGTCCGCAACTCGATGGGTTCTTCAAAACTGGGCAGGAACGAGTTATAGGCAAAGCCGCCCAACGCCAGCGGAATGACGATCAACGCCACAGTGCGCATGCCCTTGTGAAACCCGCTGATCCCATCCATCACGTTCATCACCGGCCGCTTAAACTCCTGCCACGCGTCTTCCGAACCGGACACCCACATGAAAATCCCGCAGGCCGACACGGTGCCGTAAATCGCCCGCACGCTGAACGGAATGGGCGGATAAATGCGGTATTTCAAATAGAGCTGGATGTAGATCCACACACCCACGCCCGCCCAGAACTTGGGAATGCCCATGCCCGCCCGATTCAGCGTCCAGTTGATCAGCGCAAATACGAGAATCGAACCGGCCAACTCCGAAATCATCTGCATCGGCATGTAGCCTTCGACTAACTTTAACCAGGTCATCGTATTAAACTCCTGTTTTCTGAATCACAGAGCTTCAGGATTAATTAAAATCTTCCAATGATGGCAAATCCTGTCCTTCTTTCAAGCTGGACAGGTAATCCACGATTTTATTGACGGCTCCCGCGCTGAGTTTCAGTCCGAAATCTTTCGGCATCTGGTTGTCCGGGAAATCTTTCACCACGTACATACTGGGATTCAAGATCGACTCGGTAATGTATTCACGCGCCGACGTGGCATGACCTCCATACCCCGGGTCCTTCAACCGTTTGGGAGCATTGCTGCCTTCCATCAACAGGGGACCGACCTTTCCGGTTGCCCCTTCAATCCCCGGAATCGTATGACAGGCCGGACACCCGGCTTTCATGAAGAGGTCCGTGATCGGCTCTTCACCGGTCGCCAACACGCCACCCGCCGCTTCATCCCCGTCGGCACTCGCCTGGGGCCGGTCAGCTTCGGGAATGAATTTTTCATACGACGCCTGAATTTCTTCATACGTGGGGGCTTCCTTGCCTTCCCGAACGTACAGCCACGTATCCACGGCCGCCAGTTCACCCAAGGTCAGTGAAATCGGTGGCTTGTGAATTTTAGGCATGGGGCTTTCCTTGTCGTTCGTTCCTTTCACGCCGAATCCGGGAACGACAAAACAACTCGGGCAAGCGTGCGACTCGGCGATATATTCCTGACCTGTCGTGGCCGTCCCCGAACCCTCAAAGGCTTCTTTTTGCACGGTATCCCGCGAACCGGGATCGTTCATATGATATTTTTCGTGTTTCAGCCGTTCTTCGGCCCGGGCCGGAACGTCCCATAGATTCGGCGCCCGTTCACTCAGGAAGCCCTGGTTGAAACCATGGCACAAGGGACACTGCCCTTTCCCGATCGCCCCTTGCACCTTACTCTGCCCGAGACCGCCAAAAATGATTTTTTCGCCCTCGTCGCCTAGTTGTTGGGCCGTCATGCTCTGGAAGTCCAACTTGACTTCCGGCGGCGGGAAGCCCCCTTCCACCTGGGGCAACCAGTTCCCATACCCGGACAAGGCCGCGGCCACGAAAAACATAAAGCCGCCGATTTTCATGAGTGCCCCGATATTGGTGAAGTAGATGCCCATGATATAGGCCAGACACGTAATCATCACCAATGAGACGGGTAACAGGCGACTTTCTCCATAGAAATTATTCTTGTAATTCGCAATGGCGATAAAAGCCATGAGCGCGCACAGCATGCCGATAAACGTCTTGAACGTGACATTCTTCTTTTGAACGGGATCGGTCGCTTTGGCTTGAAAATAAAAGAGCAGCCCTATCAAAAAGGCGAATGCCGGCCATCCAATCGAGATTGCTTCCGTAAGTAATTCAACCACTTTGCCCCTCCACAAATGAGGCTACCCTGATTGTTAGGATCAGGATAGCCTCATCATCACGTATTTCATGCAAAGTTAATGATTAATGACCAGTTGCAGGTTGCGGCGCGGCACCCGGAACGGGCTGCGTCGCAGGCACGGGCGCTTTCTTAGCCCCCAGTGCCCCAAGCCAAAAGACAAACATGATCGTGATCCAGAAGAACAACACGTTAAAGGAGATCACGTTGGCCCCGAACCCAATGGTATGCGTATACGCCCAAGGCGAATTGTCACGCATAATCTCATTGACGTGCCAGAACAACCTCACGGACGACCGGATATAACCCATCAATCCCATCATCCAGGTAAAGGCCGTCGCCAGCATAATCAGGGCGTATTGTGAACGCGGTGCGATCTGACCCCACCGAATCGGCCCGAGTTCCCTGGACTGTTTCAACATCGCCAGGTTCAACGCCGACCCGAAAAACAGGCACGACAGCGTACCGGCGACCTGTGGTACAGAGAGACCGATTCGCACGTTCGCAGGAATGAAATACCCGTAACAGGCCACCCAGATATTGTTCAAATGGGCCACCACAAAGAACGTAATCAGGAAGATATTTCCGAACTTCGCCCATTTTACCGCGGGCACCCTGTTGCCGCGCTGATACCATATGAAACTGGCGATCGTGGTCATGATAATCGCATTAATGCCGCCATTTTTAGCCGACATCACACCATAGTTCCCCAATACCGGATGCTGCTGACCGCCCATGGCCTTTAATTCAGCCGGCGTCATGACGATAGTATGCGGGGTAATAAAGACCAATAGCCCCACGACCAGAATAAACACAAAGTATTTGATATAGCGTTGGAACCGCTCACCTCCAGTCATTCGTCCGAGCGCCTGCCAGAGGTAGTAGTTCGTCGTCAGGAACAGGATGCCGATCATGGTGGCCTGAATGATGAACAACCAAGCCAACAACCCGCCCATCAAGGTAATACCCATTTGTTGACGATAGGCATACACCTCGCGCATGAGCCAATAGCCGGCAAACGGGAGGGGGATCAGGAAGGCAACCCCGAGGGCCATTGCGATATACCCCATCCAATCGTAATGCGCGCGCTCCTCATCATTCTTCGCGGACAGGAACCGGTACGCGGCATAGGCCGCCACCACGCCGCCGCCGAAAGCCATGTTCCCGAGAATCCGATGGACGTTCAGAGGATTCCAGAGCGCCGTATGGATGACGTGCCAAATGTTTCCCAGATAACGCCCTTGCTCGTCGACACCGGCGGGCGACATCATGAAACCGATCCAGGAATTGGCCAGGAACATCAACACCGTTCCGATCACGTTCAGCACTACGGACATGCTGGCGTGCAGCCATTTCAACAACCCCTCTTTCATCTTGTCCCACCCGTAATAATAGATATAGAGGGTTCCGCTTTCCGCCACGAACATCAAGGCATAGATATGCATCACCGGACGGAAAATACTGGAAAGATATCCAAAGAAGGCGGGATACAACGTCAGGAAGGTGAATATGAGAATACCACCGAGGATGGCCGTCAGCGAGTACGCGGTCAAGCTGATTTTGATGAAGTCATAGGCCAATTGGTCGTATTTCTTCGCCATCGCCCTGTCTTTGCTCAGCAACCCGGCAAACTCGATACACATACAGAAGATCGGGACGGCCAGCACAAAACTGCCATAGTACAAATGCTGCTGGTTGGCGACCCAGAGAAGAACCCGGCTTTCGAAGTTGTATCGGGGATAAAATTCTGCCGTATCTTGAGTCTTGGGAGCCGGCGCACCAACGACCGGACCTTCTGTTTTGTAGTAGACGTCCCTGCCGATTTCGACTTTCGCTTCTTCGCCTTCAGCGCCTTCGGCTTCCTGGGCGGCTACGACATCCGGAGGCGGCCCGCCTGCTGCGGGAGCACCCCCACCGGCCAACGCCGGCAGTGCCACAAAAATCGGGAGCAACAACATGACTCCCATTGCAAAAAGACCGGTGACTGCCAGAAATTTCTTCCCGGCCCGTCCACTCGTGAGGCGACCCATGACCAACCTCCTTCTTTCTTTGAAATTATTCAAAGAACAATAAGCCTTTATAGTTGTGTTTTTCAGAATGACGACTGAGACTGACTGAGACTGATATTGCCTACCTCAGAATGTAGAAATAATCCAACCCCTGCATATCCATCAGGGCCCAATCAATGAACTGAAAATATGCCACGGAAATCACGATCGAAATGATGAGGTACAGAACGGTTTGCATATAAATTCCTCCCCTTCAGTTCCCTTCTTCAACAAGGGCATTGTATGCCGGCAAACCAATAAAAGAACCACAAGCTCACGGCACAGGTCACATAGAAAATCGCCTTGCCCAGCTTGATCGGAAGCGGATCACTTTTTGCCATCTTAATCTTCCTTCTAGATGTTTGACCTTAATAAATTATACTCTTGACACATTTCTTCAAGATGTGATACTCAACAACCACTGTTCGTGGATATGGCAAGAAAATGCGCAATAATGCAAAATTGTTCGACATTATAGTGTTGGCCGGAATGGTTGTCAATATTCTTTTGGCCGTCTTTCTAATCCTCTATTACTTCGATTTTCTCTAGGAACCTCTGCTTTAATGCACTATCGGGCGCATGGCTGCGTTGTGTCCTCGCTCAACCCTCACCTATCTCGATGATAAGCTTCGGGTTTCGCTCCGGGACGCCTTGCCCTGCATCCCGCTATCACAATAAATCAGAGGTTCCTCTAGTCTTCGCTACTCCCGGGGACCGGCTACCAGCGTGCGGGTCGGCGGTTTTTGCTCCGACGCCACACAACGGAAACCTATGGTTTCGTCGCGAAAGTCGGGAACCATGAAACTCCGGGCTGTAATCCTCAAATCGTTGCCGTAACTGGTATATCCGGCACCACGCAGGGTCTTATACCCTCCACGATCGGCAAAATTCGCCTCTTCGGGTTCGGGCTCATTGGGATGACGAGTTTGCTCTTCATACCAATTATGGGTCCATTCCATCAGGTTTCCAAAGCCGTCATGCACGCCATAGGGGCTTCGATCCAATGGGAACGAGCCAACTGGCGCCGTGGCTTCATAGCCGTCCTCCACCCCTCCCAGATTGGCTTTGTGGATTCGCGGAGAATTGCCCCAGGGCCATAACCGGCCGTCAAGCCCTCGCATGGCCTTTTCCCATTCCGCTTCCCCAGGCAGGCGTTTTCCCCTCCATTTGCAATACGCATCGGCATCATGCCAGGAGACGTAAGCCACCGGCTGGTTGGGCCCACGCAATTGGGCCAACCGTTTAGCATAGCGGGAAGGAGGGCCGGGTTTGCGATGTCCGGTCTGTTCCACAAACTGGAGATAGTGGTGGTTCGTGACTTCATACCGGTCGATCCAAAATCCGTCAAGGGTCACAAGACGTTCAGGGCGTTCATTGAATCCGCCCTGGCTGGTCCCCTGAACGAACTGTCCTGGAGGAATGAACACCATGTCTTCGGGGAGGATCGGATGGGAGGGGTCAGACAGGGAATCGCCGGTCTCCTGAAGGGGTTTGACGACCTCCGCAAGTTCGGGGTCAGGCGGCGGAGCCTTGGTCCCGCGCAGAATGCCCGATACCGGCATGCCCACCATGAATACTATCACGGCAAGCAGGATCAGTTTCAGTCTCCCGTCCATGGTCGCGGAACCTCAATAGCCCCCGCTCCGAGACCGTCAGGGTGCTTGTTCGACGGTCTCGACGTCCTGGGCGCACCGGAAGCCGATTGTCGCGTCGGTTCGCCACATTTTGGCTGAAAACCGTTTGGTCAATCTCGCGTTGAGTTTGGAATCACGCCAAGTCCCACCGCGAATGACCTTGAATTCCGTACTGTCCGGACCGGGAGGATCGCGAAACGGCGAATTCTGATAGTATTGGGGATCATAGGTATCCGCCACCCATTCCGCCACGTTGCCCGTCATATCGTAGACCCCATACGGACTCCGCCCACCCTCAAAAGACCCGACCGGCGACAAATATTTAAACCCGTCTTCTTCCCCGTCAATATTGGAAACCATGTAGCTGAACTCATTCCCCCAGGGGTAAGGTCGCCGCCCTTCACCACGAGCGGCTTTCTCCCATTCAGCTTCGGTCGGCAATCGCTTCCCGGCCCATCGGCAATACCCGAAGGCATCGTTCCAGCCGATCCCCACGACGGGAAAATCCGGGTCAACGAGTTTCGCAACGTCTTCTTCAAAGACCGGCACCTGGGGTTGCTCCCGCTTGGTCATCTTGACGAAACGCGCGTATTCCGACTGGGTGACTTCCTTCAAGTCGATGAAATACGTTCGCACGTATACCGGATGAGCCGGTGCTTCATCAGGATCCCCCCGATCATTCCCCATGGTAAAGGGGCCTTCGGGAATCTCGACCATCTCACGGCCTTCATTGCCGACCAGCGTCCGATACATGGAAAAATCCTGGACTTTCACCGGAGCGATGACCCGGGGTTTGGTCGTCTGCGACTTCGACACCAGCCGGTCCAACTCCTGCTGCCCCTTATACGTTTCATAGATCAGCATCACCATCATCAGGATGAACGAAGCAAACACAAAGATGATGGACCCGATCAGCACTCCGCGATTTTCCATAACCCTGATCCCCGATAAACGGTCAACCGCCTCCGCTTCCCGTCCCCACCTCCGCTTCGTGGTCGGCAGTGGCCTGTACCGGTTTTCTCCAAAACACGTCGATCAACATGGAGATCCAAATCCCCAAAAATCCGCCCATCGCCGCGCCGGACCCCGCGCCGACCGTAATATTTTCCTGTCCGGAAACGGCCCAGGCCAGTGCACCCCCAAAAAATGTACCGACAAAAATACCGAGAAAAAACCGGCGTCCGCCAATGAGACCGATCCCTGCACCCAAAATGACTCCAAGTCCCGCCGCGAAATAGAGAAAAAAGCCACCCAGGAGAATGCCGATGAGCACCCCGACCGTCCCCATGACCGCCACGCCAAGGACGACGTCTATCATGGTTCCTTTAGAAATTGCAGATCTCCTTGTCGCCAGGCGACCGCGAGGCTTTATTCCGCCAGCACCTCGATCGAACCGAAATCGATTTCCACCCCCGGGCCGCTTTGCAGGGAAAGACCCCATGCCCGCGGAGCAGGATCATGATCATGAATCTCTATAAAATCTTTGTAGGCATTGACCGTTTCTTCCACCCATTCACCCACCGGCTGCACGCCTGAACGCACCACAACCTCGGCCGCGCCGAACAGACCACCGTCCGTGACCGACCCCTTGGCTTTCGTGCCGCTCCAGACGTACTTCGTGGACACTGGAATAAACATCAGGTCCGTATCCAGATTTGCAAAAACTGCCGCAAGGAATTCAGCCTTCTCCGGGACAACGTGCAGGCGCCATCGCCAAGTGAGAATAGGGTGGGTGCGGGGATCCCAATCAATGTTCTTGGTATACACACGCTGGTTCGCCCACTTGCCTTTCAGGAACGCGATGTCCCCCTCCCGGTGAATGGCATAGGCCTCTCTTGCGGTGATCGTACTTCGGGACCCGTCCCATCCTTTCGGGAACTGCTCCTCATCAGGACTTTCAAAATTTTCGAGCGTCACGACCTGCGAGAAAGCCGTTCCAAGCAGCATGGGAACACAAAACACAAACAGGGAAAGACACGTGACGAGTATTCTTCCCGTCCTCATACCGACTCCTCTCGAGAGAACGCCTGCACGAACGACATGCTCGGCGCGTCCTTTTCCACGACGGCCGGCCGTTTGTCCCGGGTGGCCAGCCAAAACATGAAAAACACCGAAGCCCAGAACAACACCATGTTGATGGTCACCATTTTGGCCGCAAACGTGATGGCAGGAGTAAAAGCCCAAGGGGAAACGTCGGCCATCAGCTCATTGACGTGCCATCCCAACCGGCCAGCCGACCGGATATATCCCATCAACCCCATCACCCAGGAAAAGGTCGCGGCGATCCCGAACAACGCTACCATCCCGCGCACGGATATCCCTCCCCATTGGATGGGACCTCGAACCTCGCTCCCCTTCAACAGAAAATGATTGAGTGCCAACCCTCCGAGCAGGACCGTCGCCGTGGTCGCCCCTTGCGGAATGGAGAGGCCGACCCGAACGTGGGCGGGAATGAAAAACCCGTACACCGAGACCCAGACGATATTGGCCATGCCCACGACAAACAACGTCCCGATCGCCACGTTTCCCGCCGCGGCCCACGGCACGGTAATGATGCGGTTGGCTCGGCGATACAACAGGTAGCTCAAGGCGGTCAGGCAGATCATGACGTTGATGGCGCCGTTTTTCGCCGACATCACCCCGAACTGTCCGATCACCGGGTGTTGCGCCGCGCCCATGGCTTTCATTTCGCTTGGCGTCATGGCAATGGTATGGGGGGTGAACCAGACCAGAAACGACACCATCAGTCCGACGAGAATAAATTTGAAATAGGGATGATACCGTTCCCCGTCACGCAACCGTCCCAGGGACTGCCAGATGTAATAATTGATACCGAGAAACAACGCACCGATGGTGGTGGCCTGAACCACGAACAGCCAGGACAACAATCCGCCCATCATGGTCATACCCATCTCCTGACGGAATTCGAACACGGAACGCATCAGCCAATATCCGGCAAACGGCATGGGAAGCAACGCACACACCACCACGACGATGAACACGTACCCCACCCAATCATAATAGGCCCGTTCCTCCTGCGCCCGGGTCTTCAAAAACCGGTACGCGGCATAGGCCACGACAACGGCCCCGCCGGACATGATATCCGCCAGGAACCGATGGGCATTCAGCGGATTCCATAATGGCGAATGCAACAAATGCCAGACGTTCCCCAGAAATTGTCCCTCGGCGTTTACTCCCGCGGGCGCCATCATAAACGACGCCCAGGCATTGGCCAGCAGGAGCAACATCACGCCCATGCCGTTCGCCACGACCCCGATCGACAAATGCACCCATTTCCCTGCACCCTGGGCCAGGCGGTCCCAACTGTAGTAGTACAACACCAGGAGGAAAGATTCCCCCAAAAACACCGCGGCATACAACGGCATCATCTGTTTGAACGTGGAACCCATGTACGTCATGAACACGGGATAGAACGTGATGAACGCCCCAAGCATAACGCTGCCAAGCAGGGCCGTAACCGAAAGCGAAACCACCCCGACGCGAAGAATGTCGCGACCCAAACCGTCGTACCGTTGGGCTGCCAGCGGATCACGACGCGTCAGACCCAACAACTCCAGGAGAAACGCAAACAACGGCAGGGCCAGGACAAACCCGCCGAAATAGGTATGCTGCTGCGTGACGAGCCAGATGATGATCCGGTTATTGAGCGGTTGCCACTGCGGGTAGGTGGATCCGGTTTCCATCGCCGGAGGGCTTTGAGGGATTCCGTCGGTCTTATAATAGACGTCCTCGGTCAGGGCGGAAACATCCTGACCGGCCCACCCCGGCATCGGCGCGGCAAGCACAAAACCCAGCATCCACAACAGGAAAACAGACACGCCGGTTTTCATGAAAGCATCTCTCGCGAGGGTTCTCCCTGACTGATCTCAACAGGCTCCCCCTTCCGTCCTGACGTCACCCACCCGGTTTTGGCCAAAATTTCCATCACGAACGGACACCGTTTCAAACCTTCGGAGATTTCGCCCTGAGTTTGCGTCTCCACAAAGACCCGTGTCCCCAAGAAGTAGCCGTACCCCGCCATCATCCCCGTGGTCACCCCACCAACGACCAGGTGAACGAAAAGGGCCGCGTCCTCAACCCTCAACACAAAGGCGACGAGGCCGAATTGCACTAAATAGTAAGTAAACGCAAAAGTCAAACACGGCCAGAACCAAAACCGGCAGGTTTCCCACCACGATTCTATCTTGAAGCGATCAGGGAAATTGTCGAGAGGACGTTTCCCGGACAAGAAAGCCCCATGGGCGCAGAACGCCGCCACGATACAGACCAGGATTACCGGGCCGACTTCCCCCCCGTTGCCGGCCCAGCCGAGTCGGGACAGAACCGCGGTGGCCCCGCCGGCGACGATTCCCGCGCCCACCCATGGAGCCAAGTGAAGAAAGTCGCGCTGAAGCAATTCACGAAACGACCCGCCGTCGGGAAAGGCCACCATCCTTGCGCCTTGGGCTTCCATTCGAACCACGTGCCCGATTTCAAAGGCGTCGCGAGTGACCGACGTACAGGGGATAATCAGGGCCATCATGGCCGGACCTTCGGGATGAACCAGAAAATTGTAATCGACAAAGAGTGCCAGGATCGCCAACACCAGCAACGCAAGTTGCACACCGTAGACGAACCCGATCCATCCGCCGATCCAGAAAAGACGGCTTGGATTATCGGTCCGGCAAATCCGGGTCAACGTCTCCACGCGTCCCATTGCATAGGCCCAATACGCGGTGAGCGTCGAAAGGACGCCGCTGAACGCCAACAACGCCAGCGGGTCGGATAAGGGCAGCACGTCCTTCAAGAGACGATAGAGGACAAACGCCACGAACCCCGGAGCGAGCATCACCCAGCGCTTCCGTCTGCGAACGTCGGGTTCCGTGACGGTCGCGTTCAGTTGGGGAATCACCCGGAGTGCAAGTCGATGCAGCATCGGAATTTCTCAATTCATTCGGGACGGCACAGGGGCCGTCCCCTACGACTAGGGAGAGCCCGTATTATTTGTAGGGGCAGGCCCTTGTGCCTGCCCTCCGGAGACGTTCCGCACGTCACCCCCGCGGGGCTGCCATGCCGAAATAGCGGGCCTTGATTTCTTCCATCAACTCCACCGTAACTTCAGGGAGGCCCCTGTCCTGGGCCGTCCGCTCCAACTCCACGCGCGCCATCGCGCGAACCGGCCCCGGAACGCGGGACAAACGTTGCTTCGCATCGGGATGCCAGGACACCATCCCCTGGGTACCGGCTTCCATCATGACGTCGGTCGAGATCACGGTGAGGCCGTTTCGATCCGCATAGTCTTCCACGTCCCGCCGGACAAGAGGCTCCACATACGGGGGAAGCCGGTCCAACCGATGTCGGGCTTCATCCGTCCAGGCCGGACGGTCGAGCGACACACCGCCTTTTCGAGGGTCCGTCTCGATTCCCACACGAAACCCGCATCGTTCACAGCGATAGCGCAGAAAGACCCGTGCCTCTTCCCATTCTTCAATGACCTCACATCGAAAACCTGAGCCACAGGCACAGTGCACCACGGGGTTATCCGATTCGTCCGGGATACAAGATATACAGCATGGTATAGGTAATACTGCCGGTCAGGAACAACACACAATACACCACCATGGTAAACCAGCCCAGGACCCGGTGTCGTCGCGCCCCATTCGGCCACAGACGTTGAATGACCACCTCGACACCGAACACCAGGGCAATGAGGATAAGGAGTCCGAGATAGACGCCGAATTTACCCATGGAAAAACCGCTGGCCGCCACGCGGCTGAAAAACAACAGCAACACGAGCGCCGTTACTCCACCGAAGATGACGGCTATCTTTTTCCCGGTGGTTTGCAGGATGGCCTCTTGTAACTGACGCCGGCCATTGATAAAAGTTTGAGAGCGAAATCCCAGGACAATCATATAAATGGCCATGATCAATCCGATCACGACCAGGAGAATGTGAAAGGTCAACAGAGGCACGAACACGTTGTCGTACAACGCCTGCGACCCGCCGAACCCTTCCTTGCCCTCAAAGGCCAACACGCCAAGCTGGCGAAACAAATAATAACTGACGAAAAATGCCAGCATGGCAATCATCCCGCCGAGCATCAACCAATGATGACCGCTCGCGTGACTCTTTTTGGCCTGGATCCACCCGACGATAAACAACCCGGTGAACAACGTGGCCATCAACTGACTGATATCGGCCCCCATGGTAGCATGCGTCCCCACAAACCCCGGCTCTCGTAACCATTCGGCCATTTAATCTCCTCCTGATTTGAGGAACCTCTGATTTAATGCACTATCGGGCGCATGGCTGCGTTGTGTCCTCGCTCAACCCTCACCTATCTCGATGATAAGCCTCGGGTTTCGCTGCGAGACGCCTTGCCCTGCATCCCGCTATCACAAGAAATCAGAGGTTCCTTGATTCCCTGAACAATCGCCCGCGGCTCCAGTTCCGTGACGGAAGTAAAGCCGGCCCTGATCATCCATTCCATGGCCTCCTGGGTCGTGAAGCACTGTCCTTCTTCCGTATTGACCAGAATATGCACGGCAAATGCCGTGGTCCAAGCCGGGCTCGTTCGATCCGGGTCCAAAAACCTGTCCTTGATCACCAACCGGCCCTCATCCGTGAGGTGAGCAAAGGCCTTGCGTACCAATGCGGCGTTGGCTTGCGCGTCCTGGTAATGAAGCACGTCGGACAAAAGCACAAGGTCATAGAGGCCGCCCAATGAATCCGTATTGAAATTGCCCGGCATGACGGCAATCCGATCCTCCAACCCGGCTTCCTTGATTGACCGTTCGGTCACCTGGAGGGTTGAAGGCAGATCAAATACCGTGGCCCTGAGATGGGGATATTCCCGGCAAAAGGCAATCGCATTGGTCCCGGCTCCCCCGCCGACGTCCAGCACCTGTTCGACACCGTCCAGTTGCAGGACCTTCGCGAGGGTGACTCCGCTACCCCGGCCGATCCGGTCCAGAACCGCCAGCACGTTGGCACCCATCTCCGGGTCGGTTTCAAAGACGTGCTGCCGGACCGGAGACACGCCGGACCGGACGGTCTCTTCCAGTTTTCCCCAATTCATCCATTCCGAGTCGTGCAAAACCAGCAGATGACCCACGTAATCCGGGCTGACTTTCACCAGGTGTTTCCGGGCCACGCTGGTATTCGCAAATCGACCCTCGTGTTTGGTCAGGACCCGCATCGCCACCAATGCGTTTAAGACGAGGCTCAACGCCCGTTCATCCAGAGATAAACGCTTGGCCAAGTCAGAGGGAGAATCGGACCGGCCATCCAAGGCTGAAAAAAGATCCAGCTTGATCGCCGTGAGGAGAATTTTCGTCTCCCAGTAATACCCGATCTGAAATATTTCTGCGAGAGAGAGCTCCCGAGGCACAACCAGTCCTTTCTCTGGGAACGAACAACTTATAAAACCCTCTCCCCTGGAGGGAGAGGGTAGGGTGAGGGGGCAGCCAAAGAAAGTCTATTGAGATAGTAACGGGCAGGAACCGGCGAACGCAAGAAAAAGGGCGGCAACGATGAACCGTTACCGCCCTTTTCACTACTGCAAAGAGGAAAGACGAATTTACATTTTGAACTTGTTTTTCTTTTTGATGTCGAAGTTGGCTTCAACGGTCCCGCCGTCCTTGACTTCGACTTCCATGGTCACGTTGCCGGCCACCGGATGCCAAGCCAGGACCTTGTGCTTGCCTGCGGGCACGTCCTTGATCTCAAAAGATCCGTCGCCGCCGGACACGCCAAAATGACCGTTGCTCACGGGCAGGTACCAGGCTTGCATAAACTCGTGCTGATCGCATTGCAAACGGAGAACCGAACCCTTTCTGGCCATCCGCATCTTGATTTTCTTGTCCAGTTTGTCGCCTTTCTTGGCCAACCCGATATTGAACAGGGTCGAAGATTTCGCACCGAGCACGTCAAAGCTGTGAGGATTATGCAACACCCCTTCCTTGGACTTGGGATCATTGGCGTCTGCATCGGTGTTTTCCACGATGAAGTTTCCCTTGTTCACCAACACGCCAGTAAAAGGCAGGAACTCACACAACTTGGCGATCACGGTCGGCGTCGTCTTAAAGCCTTTGTCCTTAATGCCGCGAACCGACACGATCGCATTCTTGAGCCCTTTGTTCCCATCCACTTCGACTTCCTTCAACAACCGCGTGTCATCCCCTTTTTGGCTGGGATTCTGTTTGCAAAAGGCCGGATTGGGAAATTTGGAAAAAGCAAATTCTTTCGGCGGAACGGGCTTGCCGGAATACATGACCTTTCCCTTGATGGTTCCGCCGGCTTGAGCAATCAGTGGCATTGCAACCAGCAACCCACCAAGGCACAACGTAAGCAACTGACGAGTCCTCATAGATATTCCTCCTGGTGAAAAATTCCTCGAATCTTCTATCACGCAACAATCCGGTTTTATAGCAACCTGAACCGAGGGTGTCAAGGCAACCTGGCTCTCACAGCAGTACCTTCAACAACGCAACGATCAGCCCACCCTGAGCAATCATGGCCATCACCATCCATTTCAACAAGTCGCTCTTGACGCTTTCGATCTTTAACTCCAAGTCGCTCTTGACCTTCTCGATCTTTAACTCCAGTTCGCCCTTGACCTTCTCGATGTCCGCCTTGATAGCCAGGGTATCCGCTTTGGTAGCCAAGTTGCTGTTGAGGAGTTGAACCTGTTCATTCGCAAGAGCCTCCGCCTGTTTCTCTGTAAAGCCGTTTGCCGTCAGGTTCTTGATAAAACGGTGGGTATCAAAGGCAATCGCTTCCATCATACGCTGAGTATAGGGGACGGTGCTACTCCATGCAAGCAGTTGTA
>JAPPLK010000050.1 GCA_028819435.1 Nitrospira sp. | reverse complement strand
AGGGCAAGGCGTCCCGGAGCGAAACCCGAGGCTTATCAAACGAGATAGGTGAGGGCTGAGCGAGGACACAACGCAGCCCTACGCCCGATAGTGCAGTAAATCAGAGGTTCCTTTCCTTGATGCCTGGGTTCCGACCACGGTAAAGTGTGCCGCACCCTAGTGATTCAAGGAGCCTCTGATCCCCGATTAAGAACGTCGAGGACAGGTTTATTGTGATAGCGGGATGCAGGGCAAGGCGTCCCGGAGCGAAACCCGAGGCTTATCAAACGAGATAGGTGAGGGTTGAGCGAGGACACAACGCAGCCTTGCGCCCGATAGTGCAGTAAATCAGAGGTTCCTCAAGTGAAAGGGAACAACCATGGGAAGAGAATTATCCGTTATTTCATTGACAAAATCCGATGACGCGGGGAACGAGTTTCTCTATTCCCGGGTTTTTTGCCAACGCAAGGACCCACCTGCTCTCCGCTTGTTGTTGGATTTTTTGAGATCGAAAAGCCAGGTTCCCCTCATCCCTAACGTGGAGCCTGAAGTGCTCGATGACTATTCATGGGTCCAAATGGCTGTCGGCTATCATCGTGAAAAGAAACCGATTCAACTGTTTTGCATTCGTCATGAAGGCACCTATCAGGACGTTTTCGAGAAAGAACAGCAAGGATTTTCCGCGCACCTCTCCGCTTTTGGAAACGTAGAGGCCGACCTGGCGAGAGAATTCGTCGTTCGAGCCCACTTTATCCTTGCGACTCGAATCCTCAAAAACGACATCACCGACGAAGGTTATGATTTCAACGGGTGGGTCCTGGAATTCTTCCAGGAAAACTGTAACGGGATTGTCCAGATCGACGGGCAGGGCTTTTTCTCACCCAAGGGGGAACTCGTCGTGGACTTGCAGGACGACCCTGCGCAGCAGGACTTTTCTCAACCGGAAATCCAGCCGTCCTGACCTCAGAACCTCTGATTTATTGCACTATCGGGCGCATGGCTGCGTTGTGTCCTCGCTCAACCCTCACCTATCTCGTTTGATAAGCCTCGGGTTTCGCTCCGGGACGCCTTGCCCTGCATCCCGCTATCACAATAAATCAAAGGTTCTTTTAAATCAGAGGTTCATTCAATTGTCAGGCTGTTTACCCGTGAGCAGCTCGTCCACCCCGGAACGAAACGTTTTCTGAGGAACGCCGTCCAAGTAGCCGCGATAGCCGATACCGTCTTTGATCACTTCCGCTAACGCCCCTTGATCGAACAAGTGCGGATCGGCAATCACGTCGCCCCGGCTGAACAGGACGTCAGCCCGATACCCCGGCACCAATTTCCCGGTATCGTTTTGCCCGATGCGCTCGGCCGCAAGCCCCGTCCCGCTGTACCATGCCGCCAAGGGAGGCAGGCCATCCCTGATCAGCGAGACCATCTCCATGTAATTCCGGCCATGCATTCGAGGGAGGATCGGGTCAGTCCCCGTAATCATATTGAGACCGCTCGCCTGCGCGATCCTGACCGATTCAGCATGTGCCTCAGTCACCTGTCGCACTTTTTCGGCGACAAAAGGCGGGAGGTTCTCCGCCTTGGGCAACTCGTAATTGATCCATGACGTGGGGGTCACCGTACACCCTTTGGCATAGGCTTTTTCCGCCAAGGCTTCATTCAGAAACGAGATATGTTGAATGTCATGCACTCCGCAATCAATGGCCAATTCGATCCCCTGCCGGCTATGGGCATGGGCCGCAACCATCATGCCGCGACCGGCGGCTTCGTCACAAATCGCTTCGATTTCCGCTCGCGTGAAATCCCGATTCTCCAATTTATCCGAGGGAGACACGACCCCCGGGCTCGTACAAATTTTCACCAGGTCCCCGCCGCACGCGGCGATTTCACGCACGCGCTTTCGACAATCCCAAGGCCCGTCCACGATGCTCGAAGGACGGCCGGGGCCGGCAGGCCACAGCCGGGACACCGTGTCATGACACCGGTCCGTGCCTCGAAAGTCCGCGTGACCGCCGGTCGTGGACAGCATGCATATGGCAATTTTCAAGCGAGGCCCGATGATAACGCCTTCCTCCACCAACCGTTTCACCACGTGTGTGGCTCCTCCCACGTCACGAACGGTCGTCACCCCGCCATGAACCAAGGTGGCATACAGAATCCGCTCGGTATAGACCAGGCCGGCGGGCCCGTTCATGGTCGCCAGGTCTTCGTCATGAATGCCCAACACGGTGACGTGGCTATGGCAGTCCACGAGTCCCGGGGTCGCGGTGAGGGAGGAACAATCAACGCGCCGAACGTCCTGCCCTGGGGAAGGGTCGGCCCGATGCGGTTTCACCGCCTCTATTGTGCCCCCTTCAACCCACACGTCGACGCCTTCATGCACCGCCGCGCCGGAGGCTGAAGTTCCGTCATACAATTTCTTGACGTTGGAGAAAATGATCATCGTGTCACCCCGCGTGTAAGCCGGAAGGGTTCCTGTGTACCGGAACCTCGAAAATTTCTCAAGCAAGGAACGACATATTGAAAAATTCCAACGTCTCTGCCTATATTGACCAGCGTCCACCTGGTTTGTTCTTTTTCCTGATCCCCGGAGTTCGATCTCATGGCTGACCTTAAGAACGTTTTCGACGAAATGTTCGGGACGGGCGAACGGCATCGCGAACCGTATCGTGACTATCACCAATGGTTCGAATCCCAGGACACGGCGTGGCTGCATCGCAAGTCTGATGAAGCCGAAACTGTTTTTCGCAGGATCGGGATCACCTTCAACGTGTATGGAGAGGAAGAAGCCAGCGAACGACTGATCCCGTTCGACGTCGTCCCGCGCATTATTTCCAGTCGTGAATGGTCGCGGCTTGTTCGGGGGATTCGGCAACGAATCCAAGCCATGAATGCCTTTCTGTACGACGTGTACCACCGGAAGGAAATCTTTCGGGCAGGGCGCATTCCCATAGAGGTGATCGCGAGCAATGACGCCTTTCTGCCACAGATGATCGGGGTCTCCCCACCGGGAAACGTCTACACCCACGTCGTCGGCGTCGATATCGTCCGCACGGGTGAAAACGAATTCTACGTCCTGGAGGACAATGCCCGCACGCCGTCCGGGGTCTCCTACATGCTGGAAAATCGGGAAATCATGCTCCAGATGTTTCCGGAACTGTTTGCGCGAGTCAACGTGCAGGCCGTCGGCAACTATCCCAAAAACCTGCGACGCTCGCTCGGCAACTGCGCGCCGCGTTCGTACGAAGGGACGCCGGTCATCGCGGTGCTGACGCCCGGCATGTACAATTCGGCCTATTTTGAGCACGCGTTCCTTGCCGCCCAGATGGGCGCGGAGTTGGTCGAAGGTCATGACCTGCGCGTGGTTGATGGACGCATCGCCATGCGGACCACCCAAGGGTACGCCCCCATTGACGTCATTTACCGACGCGTGGACGACGATTACCTGGACCCGCTCAATTTCAATCCGCAGTCACTCTTGGGGGTGCCGGGCATTTTCGACGTCTACAGGGCCGGCGGGGTTGCCATCGCCAACGCCCCGGGCACGGGCATTGCCGATGATAAAGCCGTCTATTCCTATATGCCGGACATCATCGAATTCTATACGGGCGAAAAGGCACTGCTGAAGAACGTACCGACCTGGCGTTGCGCAGAGCCCGATGCGTTGCGCTACGTGCTGGACCACTTGGCGGAGTTGGTCGTCAAAGAGGTCCATGGTTCAGGCGGGTATGGCATGCTGATCGGTCCTGCCGCGAGCCACGAAGCACTCGTCGCGTTCCGGAACAAGTTGGAAGCAACGCCGAGCAAGTACATTGCCCAGCCCACCCTTTCGCTTTCCACGACCCCGATCCTGACCAAGAACGGTTTGGACCCACGCCACGTGGACCTTCGGATTTTTGTCCTGGTTTCACCGAATGAGATTCACATGACTCCGGGTGGGCTGACCCGCGTGGCCTTGAACAAGGGGTCACTTATCGTCAATTCCAGCCAAGGCGGAGGCACCAAGGACACCTGGGTCCTGGAGGAATAACCCGATGCTTGGGAAGACTGCCGATGGCCTGTTCTGGATGTTTCGGTACCTTGAACGAAACGAAAATACCGCACGCCTTCTGGACGCCGGGTTTCGCATTGCCCTGACTCGCGCCGACGCCGCGGAGAACGAGTGGACTTCCGTGCTCACCACGATCGGCATCAAGCAGGCCTTTCTGGAAAAATACGAACGGATGGAGACGACCCACGTCATCGATTTCCTGTTACGCGACCCATCCAATGCGTCCAGCGTCACGTCGATGATTCAGACCGCACGTGACAATGCCCGGCTCCTGCGCACCGCGCTGACGCGTGAGCTGTGGTCGGCTACCAATGAATGCTGGCTGACCCTCAGGGAATTGCTGGCCCATCCCGTACGAGAGCGGGAGTTGCCCTTTGTCCTCAGCACTATCCAGCAGCAAAACGCCCTGCTCAACGGCACGCTCCACAACACCATGATGCGAAATGAGATATTCAATTTCGCCCGTCTCGGCACGTTCCTGGAACGGGCGGACAACACGGCGCGCATCCTCGACGTCAAATATTACTTGCTGTTGCCCTCCGTCTCGCTGGTCGGCAGTTCGCTGGATAACGTGCAATGGGAAACCATTCTCAGGTCGGTATCGGCTCAACGTTCCTACCACCGGCTCCATAAAGGCGACGTTCGCCCGAGGGAGATCGCGAATTTCCTGATGCTCGATCTCCGGATGCCGCGTTCACTCGCCTTCTGCTATTCAAAGATCGTGGACAATCTCACGCACCTTGCCAAAGATTACGGTGTTCGCCAGCCCTGCATCGAGCAGGCAGAAACGGTGTTCGCCAAGCTGACGGACCGTTCCATCGAGGATATCTTCGAATCCGGGTTGCACGAATTCATCCAGGACTTCATCCGGGACAACAATGCCCTGGGAAGCCAGATTGAAAAGGATTACCGCTTTTACGGATAGCAGGATGCGCCTGAGCATTTCCCATCTCACAAAATACGAATACGACAAGCCCGTTCATTATGCCTTGCAACAGGTTCGGCTGACGCCGAAGTCCCAGGCGTCACAGAACGTGCTCACGTGGGACATGACGGTTGAAGGCGGCCGCAAAGAGCTCGAGTTGACGGACCAGCACAACAACCTCGTGACCCTGATCAGCCTGGCGGAAGAGCGGTCTGAGATCAGCATCCATTGCCGTGGTGAGGTCGAAACCATCGAACAAAACGTGCCGTCTGGCTGGCCGGACGGCTATACGCCGCCGTGGTATTTCAAACGATCGACCGCACTCACCACGCCGGGTGAAGAGATTCACGATCTCGTCAAATCCTTGGCCGATGACGTCCGCGACGACCTGACGCGGCTGCACTCGCTCTCCAGCCTGGTTGCAAAGACCGTTTCCTATACAAAGGGACGGACAAACCCCCAAACCACGGCGGAAGACGCCCTGGGGATAGGGCACGGCGTTTGCCAGGACCACACGCACGTGTTTCTCAGTGCGGCACGGCTCCTGGGTTTTCCGGCTCGATACGTCAGCGGGTATCTCATGATGGACGACCGCGTGGAACAGGACGCGAGCCATGCCTGGGCGGAAGCATGGATAGATGGAACAGGATGGACCGGTTTCGACGTATCGAATGGCGTCTCACCGGATGAACGCTACGTACGCGTGGCAACGGGTCTTGATTATAAAGACGCTGCGCCCGTATCCGGCATCCGGACGGGAGACGCCCGGGAATCCTTGACCGTCACCGTCCGCGTGCAACGCAAGGATCCCTGACAACGGCGTTCACTTGGCAGGCTCCGTGAGAGCATGATAGGGTTATCAGTGACTCGATAACGCGTGCGACCGGCCTCGGACGCCGCATAACCCTCTTCAGATTCGTCGAACGCAATTGCATGTGGCGTCTGACGACGCCTTCCACTGCTTCGCGTTGTACAGCCGGCATGAAACGTTTTATCCATTTTGAGCACGACTTGTTCCCGATTCATGACTGACCGCACCGCACAAAGTTGGTTGAGACCCGCGAAGACGTTTTCAGATCGACACATCGGTCCGACGGAGGCCGATACCCGGGAGATGCTGAACGTCCTCGGGTTCCCGTCGCTGGAAACGTTGATTCAAGCCACGGTCCCTGAAGACATTCGCCTGCAGGAAGCCCTCGACTTGCCGCCCCCACGGAGCGAACAGGAGGTTGTCTCCGACCTCCGGCGTATGGCTCAAAAAAACCAAGTCTTCCGTTCGTTCATCGGGATGGGATACTACGATTGTCACACGCCCCCGGTCATTCTCCGGAACATGTTGGAAAATCCGGCATGGTACACCCAGTACACGCCCTACCAGGCGGAAATCGCTCAAGGACGCCTGGAAGCCCTGCTCAATTTTCAAACGATGGTGGCCGACCTCACCGGCCTCCCGCTGGCCAATGCGTCGCTCCTGGACGCAGGAACCGCCGCGTCCGAAGCCATGACCATGTGCAAAGCCATCGCCGGCCGACCGGCGTTTTTCGCGTCGCAAAACTGTCACCCGCAAACGCTGGCCGTGGTCCGGACTCGCGCCACGTCGCTCGGTCTCGATTTGGATATCGGCCCGGTCGATGAGATCGACTGGGAACGGGCGTCGTACAGCGGGCTGCTCCTGCAATATCCCACCACGAACGGCACGTTTCACAACAACCACGACCTGGTCAGGCGCGCCCATGATGCGGGCACCCTGGTCATCGTGGCCACGGACCTGCTCGCCCTGACCCTCTTCAAACCACCGGGAGAATTCGGCGCGGATATCGCCGTGGGCTCCAGCCAGCGTTTTGGGGTTCCGTTGGGATTCGGCGGGCCGCATGCCGCGTTCCTGGCCACGCGCGAAGACTACAAACGCCAAATACCCGGACGAATCGTCGGCGTCTCCAAGGACAGTCAGGGGCGAACGGCGTACCGGCTGGCGTTGCAGACCCGGGAGCAGCATATTCGTCGCGACCGGGCCACGAGCAACATCTGTACCGCACAAGTCCTGTTGGCCAACGTCGCCGGCATGTATGCCGTGTACCATGGTCCCGACGGGCTGAAACGCATTGCCGAACGTGTCCACGGCTTGACCCTCGTCCTCGCCGAAGGCCTGACCCGTCTCGGATGTCGCGTTCCGGACGAACTCTTTTTCGATACGTTGCGGGTATCCACCGACGCGCTTCCTGCTGAACGGATCCGCGAGCAGGCAGAGCAGCATCGCCTCAACCTTCGAGAATTTGAGGATGGCTCCTTCGGCATCTCGCTGGATGAAACCACGACCATGGAGGACGTGGAGACGCTCTGGAAAACGTTTTCAAAGGACGACCACGTGCGGTTTACGGCAAAAGAACTCGCCGATACGCGCTCCGTCTCGCTGCCGGCCCCGTTTGCCCGCACGACCCCTTTTCTGGCTCACGAAATCTTTCACCGGTATCATTCCGAACACGAGCTGTTGCGCTACATGCACCGGCTTCAGTCCCGCGACCTGTCGCTGGTGCATTCCATGATTCCCCTGGGCTCCTGCACCATGAAACTCAACGCAACCGTGGAGATGCTCCCCGTGACGTGGCCGGAATTCAGTCACCTGCATCCGTTTGCCCCTCCGGAACAAACGGAAGGGTACACCCAACTGTTCGAAGAATTGGAAACCTGGCTCTCGGAAATCACGGGGTATCCGGCCGTTTCACTCCAACCCAACGCCGGTTCTCAAGGGGAATATGCCGGGCTGCTGGTCATCCGCGCCTATCACGAAAGCCGCGGGCAGGGGCACCGGACCACGTGTCTGATCCCGGCGTCAGCTCATGGGACCAACCCCGCAAGCGCGGCGATTGCCGGACTGCAAGTCGTGCCCGTGGCCTGTGACGAACGCGGAAATATCGATCTCGTGGATTTGCGCGCCAAGGCCGAGCAGCACTGCGAGACGCTGGCCGCGCTCATGGTGACGTATCCTTCGACGCACGGGGTCTTTGAAGAAACGATTCAGGAAATCTGCGGCATCGTGCACGAGCACGGCGGCCAGGTCTATATGGACGGCGCCAACATGAACGCGATGGTCGGGCTGTGCCGGCCGGCCGACATCGGCGCTGACGTCTGTCACCTCAACCTGCACAAGACGTTTTGCATTCCTCACGGCGGAGGAGGTCCAGGGATGGGACCGATTGCCTGCACCGCGCACCTGGCCCCGTTCTTGCCAGGACATCCGATCCGCGACACCGGCGGGGAACAGGGCATCGGCCCGGTCTCCGCGGCACCTTATGGGAGTCCGAGCATCCTGCCGATTTCCTGGGCCTTTATTGCGCTCATGGGCGCACAGGGATTGACCCGGGCCACCAGCGTCGCCATTCTGAATGCCAATTACATGGCCAAGCGATTGGAGAAGGATTTTCCCATCCTGTACACCGGAAAGGGCGGCTTGTGCGCCCACGAATTTATTCTGGACCTGCGACCGTTCAAGAAGTCCGCTGGCATTGAAGTGGAAGACGTGGCCAAACGCCTCATGGACTTTGGCTTCCACGCCCCGACTATTTCATGGCCCGTGGCCGGTACGATGATGATCGAGCCCACGGAAAGCGAATCCAAATCGGAACTCGATCAGTATTGCGACGCGCTGCTGGCGATTCGAAAAGAAATTGCCGAGATTGAAGAAGGGCGACTTCCGCGAAACGACAATCCCCTGAAACACGCCCCCCATACGATTGAAGACGTCGCAAGACCGGATTGGCAGCATCCGTATGGACGCAACCAGGCGGCCTTTCCCCTGCCGTGGCTCCGGGACTTGAAATTCTGGCCGGCCGTCTCACGCATCGACAATGCGTACGGAGACCGCAACGTGGTCTGCACGTGTCCGCCGATCGAGTATTATCAATAACCTCCGAACGCCCTGATAATAAGGGTCAACTGAAAGCAGCATGAAAACACAATCACCGAACACCCTGTTGTGGGCCATCCTGACGGGCATTGTGTCCGGAACGATCCTCGGGGGGACTTGGCCGGAAGCCGGGCATTCCGTGGCGTTCCTCGGAGAACTGTTTCTCAAAGCCCTGTTCGTCCTCGTGGTCCCCTTGGTCATGAGTTCCATCATCGTTGGCGTCACCAGCCTTGGCGACGTGCGGCGACTC
Organism: Nitrospira sp.; assembly: GCA_028819435.1. Taxonomy (GTDB): domain Bacteria; phylum Nitrospirota; class Nitrospiria; order Nitrospirales; family UBA8639; genus Bin75. Next base: position 23,728 of record JAPPLK010000050.1, on the reverse strand, counting down.
GGCCCCCTGGGAGGCCGCGCGGTCCTGTATTTCATGACCACCACGGGTATCGCGGTCGTCATCGGGCTGGTCCTGGTCCTGCTGATCCAGCCGGGAACCCCGGACGCGGCTGAGTCCATTGCCGGCGACATGACCAACGTGTCCGAACGTTTGGAAGACAAACCCGACAGCGTGCCCGAGATGCTCAGGACCATTCTGACCGGACTCATCCCCAAGAATCTGTTTTCGGCCATGGCCAACGCCGAGGTCCTGCCGCTGATCATTTTTTCCCTGGTGTTCGGTGGGATCCTGACGACAGTTGGCGAACGGGGCAGACTCGTGATTCAAGTGATCGAAGGCGTGAACGAAGCCATCATGGCTATGGTTCATTTGTTGATGTGGGCGGCACCGGTGGGAATCGGCGGATTGATAGCCGGCCGTCTGGGCGAGGCAGGAGGGTTCGGCGGATTTTGGCCGCAATTGGTGCAATTAGGCGCCTATGCCGGCACCGTGATCCTGGGGTTGCTGATCCACGGTCTGATCGTGATACCCCTGATCCTCCACTTCATCGGGAAACAGAACGTCTTCACGTACGCACGAAACCTCGGAACCGCTTTGACCACGGCGTTCTCCACCAGTTCGAGTTCTGCCACGCTTCCCCTCACCATGGAAGCCGTCATCGAGGAAAACAAAGTCTCGCCGCGAACCGCGCGATTTGTGCTCCCCTTGGGCGCGACAATCAACATGGACGGCACGGCCCTCTACGAAGCGGTGGCCGCCGTGTTCATTGCGCAGTCGTACGGCATCGAACTCGGGTTCGCCCAGACAGTGATTATCGTGCTGACGGCGACCCTGGCCGCGGTCGGCGCGGCCGGCATCCCCGAGGCCGGCCTGGTCACGATGGTGATTGTGCTTAAATCCGTCAACCTGCCCATCGAAGGCATAGCCCTGATTCTGGTAATCGACTGGTTCCTGGACCGCTGCCGCACCACGATCAACGTCTGGGGAGACGCCGCGGGATCAGCGGTGATTGACAGGTTGGAGAACCGGGGCGGCAGCGGGTGAACCTGCCGCCCGCAGCAGGATGCTGGTGAGAAATCCGGGCTAAAACCCGTAGATGAAGCTTATGCCCACGTCATGCCCGTTGATTGTGGCTTCGAAATCTACGCCACTCACGTCCCCTGTGAACGTCGGGGCCTGAGTTCCGAAATATCGCCAGTCCAGGCTGACCGTGATTGAACGCCCCTCCTCCAAGGGAAACTCGTAGCCGATGCCCGCGCCCACCTGATAGGCGAAGACGGTATCGCTGTCATCGCTGAGCGACCTGCCGGTAGCGGCAGAATCCGCATCGATCGAAATCGAAGCGACCCCGAGACCGCCGCCAATATAGGGTTTCCACGGTGACCCCATATCAAAATCATAGTCCACGTTGGCCATGAAAGCGAGCATCGAAAAATTGCCCTCGACGTCCTGTTTTCCTGTAACAGCATTGACGGCGTTCTGCTTGTGAGCGTCTAGAAGATCCGCATACTCTGTCATAGTGGGATCAGGGTATATTGCAGAACCGGCTTGGGTGTTTACGTCTTGGGCCACACGTGGAGCGGCGGTTTCCACCAAGCCGCCTGGGCTTTTGACGTCCATTGTGCCTAAACCGTGCCTGCGGTAATCGATCTCAGCCTCCACGCGCAAGCCGCTGGGAAAGGCATACCCGGCCATGCCTCTCACGGCAAACCCGTTGTTGGTGGTCGCGTCGATGTTGAGCGGAGGATAGCCCTTCTCCTCATTAGCACCAGCCGTGACGTCGGAAGTGTTGAGAATACTGAGGCTGCCCCCGACCCCCACGTAAGGCCCGTCGCCGGCATAGACACTCGTGCCGAAGGATAGGAGCACCAATGCAAGCGCCGCCGGCACGCCTTTCATCAACGCGTTCGAGAAACCCCGCAAGCCGCGCGGCAACCCCGATTCACAGGTAACGGCAGTCAATGCGTTCTCAGTACGCATCACTTTTCCTCCTTGCTGAAATAATTATATAAAATATGCTTCACCAGTAACGCCAAGGAGTTTAGCACACCATACTTATTTTTCCCATGCTATAATCAATACAGAATCATGCGCACGTCTCACACCATCGGATCCCTGGTTCTGGATCGCCTGCACCGGCTCGGGCTGAAGCATATCTTCGGCATCCCGGGAGACTACGTCCTGTCGCTGTTTCAACTGATCGAGGAATCACCCATCAAGCACGTGGGGACCACCCGGGAAGACTGCGCCGGGTTTGCGGCAGACGCCTATGCGCGGCTTCACGGCATCGGCGGGGCCTGCGTCACGTATTGCGTCGGCGGGCTGAATATCGTCAACGCCATTGCCTGCGCGTATGCGGAGCGATCGCCGGTCGTGCTGCTGTCGGGGTCGCCGGGTCTGGCGGAACGGCTGACCACGCCCTTTCTTCATCACATGGTTAGGGATTTTTTTACCCAGCGCGACGTGTTCGAGAAGATCACCGTGGCGTCCGTGATCCTGGACGATCCCCTCACGGCCGAACGGGAAATTGATCGCGCCCTGGCCGCCTTGCTGCAATACAAACGGCCGATCTATCTGGAAATTCCCCGGGACATGGTCCTCGCCCCCGTCCGGGTGTCTTCCCTCACGCCCCCCACGACGACAGGTGAGAGCAATCCCATCGCGTTGAAGGAAGCCGTCGACGAGGTGCGCACTATTCTTTCGAGTTCGGAACGGCCGGTGATCCTGGCCGGCGCGGAGATCTATCGGTTCGGGCTCCAGCACGAACTCACGACGTTGGTGGAACGCATGGGCGTTCCCGTGGCCACCACGCTGCTCGGCAAATCGGTCATTCGTGAGGACCATCCCTTGTTCATCGGCGTGTACGGCGGGCTCGTGGGTCGTGAGGAAATTCTGGAATTCGTGGACCAGGCCGATTGTCTGTTGACGTTGGGCACGCTCCTGACCGACGTGGAAGACGTCAAGATCCATTCGACGCTCCTGGCCGCCGGACGAACGATCCATGCCACCGCCGATTCGATTGCCATCAAACACCATCGCTATGAAGGCGTTCAATTCGAGGACTTCATCCGTGCGCTTTCGACGGCCCCGCTACCTGCGTTTCTCCCACGCCCGCTGCCTACCCGGGATTTCGGCGCGTTTGAAGCACCGCCCTCTCACGCGCCCGTGACTCTTCAGAATATGGTCGGGTACATGGACGGGCTGCTGAACGAACACACCGTGGTGATTGCCGACGTGGGCGAATCGCTCTTCGCCTCCGCGGACCTGCGCGTACGAAAAAGCGCCGAGTTCCTGTCTCCGGCCTACTATACGTCCATGGGGTTCAGCGTCCCCGCGGCGCTTGGCGCGGGATTCGCCGACCCGTCCCTGAGACCCCTGGTCCTCGTGGGTGACGGCGCGTTTCAGATGACCGGGACCGAACTTGCGACCTGCCTCCGGCACGGACAAACGCCCATTGTCATCATTCTCAACAACCGGGGCTATACCACCGAACGGGAAATCCTGGAAGGGCCGTTCAACGACGTGCATGAATGGCGCTATGACGAAATCTGCACGTTACTCAACGGCGGTATCGGTCACCGGGTCGAGACGTTCGGAGCCTTTGTGCAGGCCATGGATTCGGCCATGGCGGATTCCGAACACCTGCACGTCCTCAACGTGATCCTCGACCCCAAGGACCGCTCGACCGCCATGACCCGGGTGGCGCGTCGATTAGCCAAACGCCTGTCCCAGCCAAGTCCCAATCGTTCTTGACCCTCCTCATTCAGTTCCCTTACCCTTCGAGAAACGCCGCTGGATTCCCAATTGCCTCCTCTTCCGTCATTCTCGCGGCACGGGTATCAAGCGGGGTGGCTCTCGCAACGCGGGAATCCATCCCCTGCGCATTTTTTGCCTGATCATGAAAGTATCATTTCATCAATTCAATCCAAAGAAATTCTCTTTTCGGAAAGATCCGGTCCTGGTACTGGAAAATTTTTGGACCGAAAAGGAAATGGAAATCTTTCGAGAGGCGATGACGCATTCGACCTGGACGGGTCTCTTAGACATGCCCGCAGTATCCCGGGCGTTCCCCGATTCAGGTAATTGGCTGAAAGCCGAAATCGGTCCGCGCGAGCGGCAACTCTTTCTCGACAAAATGTCGATGCCGTGCATCGCGGAGTACGTGGAATCCTTTCCCAATATCCGGCAACGACACGTGAATTTCAATTTCTATTCCTATGGCGCCGGAGACTGTTTGCCGACGCATGATGATACGGATGAAGCCTATGCCGCCAACCGTGACCGCCCACCGCCGCTCCGGCGGCTGGCCCTGGCGACCTACGTCCATTCCGAATGGAACACCGATTGGGGCGGGGAACTGATCCTCTATCATGCCAGGAAGGACGCATGCGGGAACCGCGTCCTGGACGTGGCCCAATGCATTGCCCCGCAACCTGGCTCGCTCGCCCTCTTTGCCGTACCCCAGTTCCATCGCGTGTGCCGGGTGGACGCGCTGGCGGGCGAACACAAACGGCTTTCGATCGCCGGCTGGTTCATGACGGAACACTTCACCTTGTGAAGGCTCACTCATTCGCTGACAGAGAGACGCTTCAAGCCTGCACGGACCTTATTTCTTTTCTTCCCCTTTGTAAGAGACTCCCTCTCCCTTGGTGGGAGAGGGCTGGGGTGAGGGGGAAATTACGAACGACTGAATGAACCCATGCACGTTATCACCACCCTTGACTGTCACGTTGCCGGCGAACCGCTTCGTGTCGTGACATCGGGCTTTCCCGAGCCTCCCGGTTCCACCATCCTGGAAAAACGCCAGTATTGCCGGACACACCTCGATCATCTTCGTACGGCGCTCATGTGGGAACCGCGAGGGCACCACGACATGTACGGGTGCCTGTTGGTCAAGCCCGCACACCCGAAGGCCGATACCGGCGTCCTGTTTTTCCATAATGAAGGCTACAGCACGATGTGCGGGCACGGGATCATCGGGCTCACGACGGTCATGCTGGAACAGGGGTTGTTTCCGGCTTCCGTTCCGGCCACCACCATCCGGTTCGACACGCCCAGCGGCCTGGTGACGGCAAAGGCTTCCGTCGATGAAGGCAAGGTTCGAAGCGTCTCGTTTCTCAATGTCCCGTCCTTTGTCCTGGACGTGGAGCAGACGGTTCACGTTCCGGGCATCGGCCAAGTTGACTATGATCTGGCCTTTGGCGGGGCGTTCTATGCCTTTTGCCGGGCGGAGACGCTGGGGCTCAGCCTCGACCCCGAACACGCGCCGAGACTCCAGGCCCTGGGTCTCGCCATCAAACAGGCCATCATGGCCGAACGCACCATTTCCCACCCCACGGAGCCCGAGATTGGTTATCTCTACGGCACGATCTTTACCGGCCCTCCGCAGACACCCGGAAGGGACGTGCGGCAAACGTGCATCTTTGCCAATGGCGCATTGGATCGATCGCCGACCGGGACTGGCGTCAGCGCACATTTGGCCCTTCTTCACGCCAAGGGAGACGTGGGAGTGGGACAATCCCTGCGGTTTGAAAGCATTCTGGGTACGGTGTTCGGAGGGAAAATTGTGGAGGAAACGCACCTGGGACCTCACCCGGCGATTATTCCGGAAGTCGAAGGCCACGCCTACCTCACGGGTCGTCACGAATTCATGATCGACCCGGACGACCCGTTAAAAGACGGGTTTCTGTTGGGTTAGGAAATTTCTAGAGAACCCAGGGCCGTCTCGCCCGGCGCATGTTTTCTAACCTGTCAATCGGCTCCATGAGGCACGACCAGTTCCGGGGTCAGCGGTGGGACATGGATACAGTGCTTCGCTATTCGAAACTCGCCATCTCTTCTTCGAAGTCGTCTTCGCGGGACACCTGACCATGTTCATCAATGTCACGTGAAATGACGCGCTTCCGCAACTCCCTGCTGATTGCTAATGCTCTTTGGTCCAGAAAACGCTCATAGTCATTTGACCAGGTACCGAAATCGTCGAGGTTCGTGATGAGATGCGTTCTCATCGTCTTGGTCAAGTCGGGGTTTCCTATCGAGAAGGTCTTCATATAGGTGGACGGCGGTTTCGCTCGTATCTCTCTCTTGTTCAAGTAATCGTCTACGATCGTAATATTGACGATATTGTTTATCTTGTTTTCGTCGACTCCCTGCCTTTCGAGGTAAGTTCGTGGGAAAAAGTGGTGATAGTTCTTGCTGTTCGCCTGCTTGAGCCAATCGTTACTGATGTTGACCAACGAGTTGTCGTTGAAGGATTTCGGTATCTGATAGGCATACAGACACAAGACGGCCTTGGTGAAGCTCCTGCCAGCATTGAACCACCCGTTCTCCAGCATAAATTTCGGTGAAAGGTCGACGCCCCAATCATAGTCCGGCGATTTGTTTTTAAGAATGCTGTCCATACGTCGAATATCCTGAGCGAGTTTGCTTTCGACTCCCGGCGAATAGCGACCACCCAGCGAGGTTCTCCAGAAAAAATCTTTCAAAAACTTATTCTGCTCGGCATTCGGCTTGTCGGGATGGTAGTAGAAGAAATATCCGAACGGAGCGAGTAACGTGTTGTACGGGAGAAGATGTGAAACGGGGATGCGATACGCATTTCTGAAATACTCGGTAGCCCGTTCGATCGCATCCACGGCTTTGGGCCAAGTCTCGATAAACTTGTTCTTTTCAAGCTTCAGGATCGTTTGCTTCTTACAGTCCCCGCGAAGCAATAGCGACACTAGTTGAAGAACGGCCGCATCGGAAAGCGTTTCGTAGTTGACCTGTTCAAGGTTCGACACAAGTTCGTCGAACTTCTTTGCCAGATCGAAATCCCTACGTTCGTCGTAAGTTTTCGCCACCATAATCTCGAAGAGCGTCAAAGGCTGTCCGCTGACGTTGATGCGCGTGAATATCTCGGTGGCCACGTCAATCGGGACATCCCGAACCTCGATAATGGAAAAATCATACCCTTCGATACGTCTCTTGTATTCGGACAGTTTGTCGTGATGTTGCTTGGGGTACGATGCAAGCAGCGTGAGATCACCATATAAGAGGTCTTTGAGCGGAATGAAGGTGTGCTCCTCGCGACCTTCGGTATCCATGATGACAATCTGTTCGTCTTCCTTGGCGGTGAGATCGACATAGATTTGAGAAAAATCATCGCACTGACCGGAGTCTCGCTCTATCTTCAGACCATTCAAGGTGGCGAACAAACTGGTCAGGCGTTACTGGCCATCAAGAACGAAAGAAACGGTTTCCCCGTCCTTCGGCGGCGGCAAGGCTTTGTTGCCGAGATCGCGTACACTTCGCAGGCGGTCCTTCGTCGCCCAAAAGATGAATGTGCCGACCGGATACCCTTTGATCACACTGTCCAACAGTGCCGCGGACTTCTGGATATTCCACACGAAATCGCGCTGAAACTGCGGTATCTTGATCCGTCCGCGGCTTATGTCGTTGATGAGATTGCTGTAGTTGGCATGTGTCGGTTGCGGTAGCTTCATTTTTTTCTCAAAGGCTATTGGTTCTCATAGTGCAGCTTACACATGCACACCTAGGGTGTGTGCCAATTATCTTGAAAAGTTTTTTCCAGCAGCCGAATTATATATGTTCACTAATTCGTTGACAATTTCTGCCTTTTCTTTCCCTTCCTTTGCTTGCTCTGAGTGAAGTGTAGCTGCCGCATCCCGGGTCAAAGCCCAAAACATGCCTTATGCGGCCAAGAAGAAGCGCCATAAGATGGCGCGGCTGCAAAGACGGGGGGCGCTCCTCCACCCGCATTCCCTCTTCGGAACTGCACCCCTATGGGAGAAAAAGAACAGAGGCAGTTCGAACATTCTGGCAACGAATTGCTGAACATTTACAATTCCCGATATTTTTAATCGGGAACCCAGGATTCCGTTCCAGGCGGGCTCTCACGAATGGAAGGATTGAAGAGAAAAACATCGATTCCCTTTAAAAACCACGGTTTTCCAGTTTCTTCTTTACTTTCGTCTGGTCTATTTATACTTGCAACATAAGGTTACTTTTGCATCATCTGCATTACAGTCTCCAGAGCACCACTTTGCAAGTTCATAGTAATCTGCGTCACACGATGCATATCCTTTATGGTCTTCACGGGGTTTTGCATTGCAAATGAGTTTTTTGGAATCAAGGCTTTTTACGTTTTTCGATAATTGCCCAACTTTTTCAATTAAATTTTTTGCTTGAGGGTAGTTCTCAAGATCACCTAGAAGCTCTCCCACTTTCACAGACGGTTCCTGCTTTACTTTTTCCAGAGATGTAGATATTGATTGCGATTTTTCTTCCAACGTATTAGCTTTCTTGTCCAACTCTTTAGCTTTCTTGTCCAACTCTTCAAATCTCTCTTGAGTCCTGCCCAAGTCCGTATATACTGCATTTACCTTCTCATTTAGATTTGCGACACTGGACGATACCAATTGGAAACCACCGTAAGATACAATGATGAGCAAAGCAACTCCGATACCATATGTTTTCCATGTATCCATGATCATCTCTCCTTTCTATGACATAAATTGGGATGGACTACTTCAATCACATGTAACCAGCCCCAGCCTGATGATTTACTGTGTCGCCTTTGGCACGTGAGTTGAGGTTGGAGTAGAAATTATTCTCGAACAAGGCTACATGGGGCAAGACGGTGTTGTAATCGATCAGTTAATCAGCAAGTTTCGCTTGAAACCTGCAACACGGGAGATCACTTTGGGCGATCCTGGAAGGATAGGGTTTCATGCTTAATCATGCTTATCTAATAGTTGCTTGTCGGGTTACGCCTTCGGCTAACTCGACCTACCCTGCTGCACACAGACGTTCTTTTATTGAGCGAAAACCGAGTTTGCCAAAGCATGAAAGACAGACTTTATCCTATTTCAAGAAAAGCTGCCTCCGTATTGCTCTCGAAATCATGAAGTTCAGAATGATGACGTTGAAGGAGGACCACGACATCTATAGTGGTGCAATTCCCTCGTTGGATCCAAATCACTTTAGGAGGAAATCCTGACATAAAACTCATTTGGCGAAAATCCGCATCCTTGGTTACGATTACAAATCCATTGTTTTTGGCAAAGGACCAGACAGCGACATCGTCAGCTTGAGCCAGACCCACGTCGCGGACATGAGTGGAGCCAGGAAAGGTGGTCGCAACAAGATCGACAAGACGCGGTGAGAGATTTTCGTCAAAAAGGAACTTCACTCGGAAGGCACCGACACGAATTTCCGTTCTCGGTCGGCAGCAAAGGCCAAGCAGGCCTTGATATCTTCAGGCTCAAGATCAGGAAAATCAGCGAGAATTTGTTGCTCTGTCATGCCGGAAGCAAGATATTCGAGAACGTCATAGACGGTGATCCTGAAGCCTCGAATACAAGGTTTCCCCCCTCGTTTCCCCGGTTCTATCGTAATGCGTTCGCGATAAGACATGACTTTCAGTTTACAGAGGCCATTCTGCGTGGTCAACAATGGATGCCCCAGTGCATCATGAAAAGTCTGTTTGGCTTTTCATCTTAAGACAAACCACCTGGAGGCCGATGATGGTTTTGGCGTCCCGGATCTCGCCGTCATTGATATGAGCGATGGCTTGGTCGAGCGGCATTTCAATGATCTCCAGGACTTCATCCGCACCCAGGTTTTGCGTGCCCGGAGACAGTTCTGTCCCCACGAAAATATGAATGATCTCGTTGGTAAAACCCGGCGTGGTCAAAAAGCTGAGAAGCGGCTCCAGCCGCCCCACCTTGTACCCGGTCTCTTCTTCCACTTCTCGAACCGCGCAATCCCCGGGGGCCTCGCCGGGATGCAGTTTGCCCGCGGGGATTTCGTAAATGAAACGTCCCACGGCATGACGATATTGCCGGACCATGATCACCGTCCGGTCGTCTTTCATCGGCACCACGGCCGCGGCCCCGGGATGGGTAATGACCTCAAGGTCTGCCGTGGCCCCGTTCGGTAGAGTCACCGTCTCCACGGATAGATCAATGATTTTTCCCTTATAGATCGGTTTTTTCATCGCCCTGCATTCATCCCGGCTCTCACGCCGGCTTGGGCTTTTTGTAAAAGGGAAGGGTGACGACTTGTGCGGGTATTCGCCTGCCTCGAATCTCGACGTCGAACGCCGTGCCGGCCTCGGCATAAGCAGGCTCCACGTACCCCAGACCAATGCCTTTCTGCAGGATGGGCGACAGGTTCCCGCTGGTCACCGTGCCGATCTGTTTGTCCTGCGCCAACAGTTTCATATCGTGACGGGGCACGGCTTTTTCGAGTAACTCGAATGCCACCAGGCGTCGAGACGGTCCATCCTGCATTTGCTGTTTGAGCACGGGCTCGCCGATGAAGGCACCTTTGTCAAAGCTCACGACCCATTTGGCATTGGCCTCTATGGGAGTGGTCGCTTCCGTCAGGTCGTTGCCGTACAACAAATACCCCATGTCCAACCGAAGCAAATCCCGTGCGCCCAATCCCGCGGGCTTCAGGCCGTATTCCTCTCCGGCCTGCATCAGTCGATCCCACACGAGACGAACCTGCTTTGCCGGCACGTACAATTCATACCCGAGTTCTCCGGTATAGCCGGTCCGAGCCACCAGACACTCGACGCCGCCGATCGTTTCTCGCAGGCAGCGTCGCGGTTTCAGCTCATCGAGTGACGATTGCACGTGCGCCTGTAACAGCGGCTTGGAGGCAGGCCCCTGCAGCGCGAGTTGGGCCATAGCTTCTGAATGATCTACGATGCGCACCTCCTCGTCACCCTGCTGCTGAAACAGCCAACGCCTGATTTTGTCCAGATTGGATGCATTCACACACAGCAGAAATTCCTCCGCACCCAGCCGGTAGATGAAAATATCGTCTTTGACGCCGCCATCAGGGTTGCAGATCATCGAGTACTGAGCACCCATGGGTTCGACGCGTTGCACGTCATTGGTGGTCACTCGCTGCAGGAACGGCACGGCCCCCGTGCCCTCGACGTGAAGACGCCCCATGTGACTCACGTCAAACAAACCCGCGGAGGTGCGAACCGCATGATATTCATCGAGGACGCCTGAATACTGGAGGGGCATGGACCAACCGGCGAAATCCACCATTTTGGCCTTCCGGACCACGTGGGCCTCATGCAGGGCAGTCTGTTTCATCTACCTCCCCGTGGACAGGCACACAGGCCTGTCCCTACACAAAGGAGGGGAATGAAGAAGGCTCCCTCTCCCATTGGGAGAGGGCCGGGGTGAGGGAGCGTAACCGCCGTCATCCGACATCCGCGCTCTTATCTGCCCGGGAAGGGCTCGGCAAAAAGCGCCACACTCGCGGTATACCCGTGAATAAAGTTTTTCCCTCCTACCGGCCCGATCTCGCCGGCGGCAAAAAACCCCGCAACCGGAATCCCGTCGGCTCGGCGTTGGAGGGCCGTAATATCATGGTTGGGCTCGGCGAAAAATCGCCGGCCCCGGCCGTTGCAACTGAACAACAAGGCCCCCTTGAAAGGAGATTTCGGGAAGTCCAGGCGATCCTGTGCCAGCAATAAATTGAAATCTTCGCTGGCGGCGGCCGGGTCCCTCACGTGAAATTGAATCGTCTGCCCTTCCTTCACGATGTCGGAAATCGCCACGCCCCCGGAGCGTTGGTCCGCCCCCAACAAGCCGCGAATGAGAAAATCTCCCCGGCCAAACTCCTCGCGTTGCTCATCAAACGCCACGCCGACCTGCACGGCCATGGCGACCTGTTTCCCTCGTTCCGGTCCCAAGCGTTCGAGTGTCTCCCGAAGCCGTTCGAGAGTCGGCACGCCGCCCAACTCATACATGATATTTCGTTCAGCCTTGGTCACCACGTAACGTTCCCCGATGGGTTGGCAACCCTGGGACACCAGGGTCCGAATCCATACGGGGCCCCACAGGGCCACTCCGACGAGGCCTTCCTGCACGATCCCGCCGTTGAACACCAATCGATTTTCACCCAGGTCCGTGCCCCCACTGGCAACGCCCCCGATCGCGGGCGCACCCGGGCAGCGTGCCTCCATGGTTTCAAACACGTCTTCAATCGGCGTGGAAAAGGGATCGGCAAACACCAGGAACGTGGGCCGCTCAGGCAGTGATTCTAATTCCTGCGGCCACCCCTCAAAGGTATAAGAGGATTGGGATTCCTGTTCGTGGAACGTCAAATGAAAGGGGGCCATCCGCACTTCAGGCAGTTGAGCCGTCCACAAGGTCACGACCGACGTATTCTCGTATTCCTCGGCTGGTCCGATCACGCCGTCGCCCATACAGCCGACCATCACTCGTGGGGCCAATTGCCGGTGGAGCGTCTCGACCAATTCACGTGCGGTCTTGGCGTAATGCGGTGAAAAAAACAGACAGACCAAATCAGGGGACGTCAGGCCAAACGCCTCCCGCACGGACGCGATTAACGCCTGCGCCGCCTGCTCCGCGTCCGACTCACGCGCTATGGCTACGTGGAATTGCATGGGCATCTCAAAAGTCTAACAGCGGGTTGGAATGAAAGTCCACCTGAATCGCGCCCATTCCATCCCAAGCGTCACAGTGCATGGACGTAGTCAAGGCATTGCATTTGATCATGTCGCGGACTAGAAGTGAAGCGATCGCCTTTGATACTCACAGGTTTGTCAAAAATCTGACCAAAAGCGGCTTTACGGAACAACAGGCCGAGACCCTCGCAAAGGAACAGGTCCAACTGCTCAACGGCAACCTGGCCACCAAGGCCGATATTCAAGCGATCCAGGCTAATTCCCCGATTAAGGATGTCGGGGACGGGTCCAGGGTTTTTTCTTCGTCCGTGCAAGACACTGGATTTCCGATCAGAGCCTGCCCTCGACGTTTGTAATCGGGGATCGGGAATGAGAGAAGGAGGCTATTTTCTTGCCAATGAAAAGTTGAGGTAGGCGAAGATCTGTACGCCTTTAACCTTCTTTCCCCCTCACCCTGCCCTCTCCCACTGGGAGAGGGTTCTAGAAGGTTTTTTCGGATCAATAACTGCTGTTGTCAAGCTAAGTGAGGTCAGGTTTGTCACTCGATCTGATGGGCAGGATGAAATCGGTTTCAAAGACTTTGTAGGGTGCCGCCGCCAGGCCGGCTTGTGTGTAGACTTCCTGGGCTACGGCGTTGTCCTGTTCCACGTATAAACGGATACCGGCCACGTTGCCTTGGCGTTTTCCTTCTGCCAAAACGTAATCGTACAGGGCTTTGAACACGCCTTGCCGTCTCCATTCCTTGTGGACGTATACGCTTTGCAGCCACCAGAAGACGCCATTCCGCCAATCGCTCCATTCGAAGGTGATCAACAACTGCCCGATCATTTTCCCAGTGGGCATGTGCTCCATCACCACGTAAAAGCCTTTGGCGGAGTCGGCCAGGATCGACTCCACGCCGGACTGGAGGAGGGATCGTTCCAATTGTCTCCCTTCGGTTTCCGATGCGAGCGCCATGTTATACGTGACTAACGACTCGAGATCGCTGGGTTCGGCCAACCGGATATGGAATTCTGAATGGTTCATGGTCGCGGGTCACCCCTAATGTCCACACGGACAGGCACGGGGGCCTGTCCCTACAACGGTCCTGCCTCCTCCGTTGAAGAAGTAGAGGCCTTTCCCGAGGCAAGATCAGGGAAGCGGTCGAACCCTTCGACTTCGCTCCGCTACGCTTCCTTCGACTTCAGGCGCGTTGCGCCTTACGCTCAGGACGAACGGGGGAATAATCCGTGCATCTTGAGCGTAGACCTCTTGAGACCGGAGTCGAAGGATCAGGGCAGGCTCCTTCGGGGAGGATCGGCGGCCAGCCAGCCTTGGGGTGGTCGATAGAGTCCAGCGGAGAATTCCAATTTCATGGCCTCTTCGGGACGCAGGTTGACGCGGTGGATCTTGGATGCGCCCACGAACGCCAAATAGCCCGTAAAGGGGTGAATGGCCGTCGGCACGAAGACCATGGTGAGTGAATCGTCATTGGCAATCTGGAGCATCGCCGGGGCACTGCCCATGAGAAATCCGATCGCCCACACACCGGTACGGGGAAAGGGAAACACGACCACCGTACTTTGGCCGAACCGTTCCCGGAATTGAAACACGTCGGTCATCCCCTTGAGGGTGTAATAGATACTCCTGACCAATGGGATCCGCTCGAACAGATCCTCCATTCGTTTGACGAAGCGTTGCCCCACGAGACGGGTTCCCAAAATCCCTGACCCCAGAATCAGCAGGAATAACAGCGCGATTCCTACTCCCGGGATTTCGAACGTCATCACGGGCCCCAACAGGTCCACCCACAGGCCGTCCAGCGTCACGAACAACGTGGATAGAATCAGGAAAGTTCCCCAGGCCGGGACGACGACAAAGAGTCCCGCGATGAAATAGCGTTTGAGTTTCTGCAGTCGACTGCGCTTATCCATAGTCGCCAACCAATAGAGAAGTGTGATGTTATGTCACCTTGCAATCCATCGACGTCTTATCTAGTGTATGAAAGACGACCGTGGAACACAACTACCGAATCGGAAAGGCATACCATGAGTCCTGACAGCGAGTCAGCCCCGGCGATGCCGTTGGACGCGGCGCTTCTGGAGATTTTATGTTGCCCCGAAACCAAGCAGGCGGTGACGCTTCTGGATGCTGCCTCTCTCCACGTCCTGAACCGAAAAATTGCGAATGGGGAAGTGCAGAATACGGGCGGGAACCCGGTCAAAGAACCCCTCGATGGCGGGTTGATCCGTAGCGACAAAAAAGTGACCTATCCGATCAGGGAAACGATTCCGATCATGCTCGTTGAGGAAGGGATCCCCACAGCCGGCATGCTGTGAGCCAAGACGGGAACGCGGCCCTAGGTTTGAATTGTCTCTCTCCCGATGATTTGATATAGTCACGCTATGAACAGTGCCATTGCATTAGCCAAGAAGCTGGAACGAGAGCACGGCTTCAATCAGTCCCAGGCCGAGGGTATTGCCCAGGCGATCCATGAACATGAAAGCGAGCACCTGGCCACCAAAGCCGACCTGGCCAAACTGGAGGTCAAACTGGAGACCGGCCTCGCCCAGATGGACTCCAAACTCGCCCAGCTTCAAGTCAGGTTAATGACGTGGACCACGGTGCTGGCCGGGATCATCATTGCCGTGCTCAAGCTCACGTGAGAGTCAATGAACAACACGTTGTCTTGAACATGAGACAAGCGTAGCGGGAATAACAGAAAACTGCGTCAGATTTATTCCTGCGAATCGGCGGCTCGCTCCCCCCTCCACAACCACCACACCGAGCGCAACAACTGGACGCACACGTAGACCGAAAACGCGAATAACAAGCCATACAGCCACAAGCTGTTGGCCGGCCATTGGTCCGGAGCATGCAGCAGAAGACCCAAGGCAATATGCCCGCCCAGGCCGAGGCAAACGGCGAAAATAATCCACTCTCGTATCCAGCGTGACTTGAATCGGTCGGCGGCAAACATGAAGGGCTCTACCTCCCCTCGCCCCTCCTTACAAAGGAGGGGAAAAAGGCGGGCTCGAAATTGTCAACGTCTGTCCTGAGCGTAGCCCCGTAGGGGCGAAGTCGCAGGGAATTACTGAACATTTACAATTCCCTGGAACGCCGGCACCATGAAGGGCCCGTCAGACCGGACTTTTGGCTGACTCGATTTCCGTGGCCGTGATCAAACTCGTGAGGTAATCGGTCACGAAGATGAGTGCTTCTTCCCGGCCGTCAGCCCTTCTGCCTTTTTCGCGACGCTGGACGGATAATTCATGGTCAAGATCGGATTTGACGTCACCCAGCAGTTTGTGAAGGGATGGCGTGGTGAGATTCTGGTCCACGTCTTCAAACTCCTGACACCGGTCCAGGACCCAATTGAGCCCTTCCACTCGCCCCAAATACCGGTCATGGTCAGCCGAATCGATTCGGGCCATGGTCGTGGAAAACGCCTGTGCTTCATAAATCAAGTTGTAAAAGCTTGAAATCGCTCTATGTAAAGTTGAGTTCATTGTTCCTCCTACGTTCTTCCTAACACAGGGGTCTCCGGACCAAGGGTCAGGTAAACAATAACGGATAAAATTCCGCCATAAAGCCGTAATACAGCGGAGCAAACTCCTTTAAACTGTGGGGACTCGTTTCCTTTAAGCGCTTAAAAAAGAATATCTGTTGACGGGCGTCAATTTGTTCAAGAATGGCCGAAAGCTGGGGGATGGAAATGGATTTCGAGGGAATGCTCAAGACGTAATGTACCAACCGTTCGACAAATTGTTGAGTCACGTATTCCGTCTTGAGATATTGGTCAGGCACTTTCCCGGTCTCCAGGAGCTCCCAAAAGGGAATGGTCTGAGCTGAAACAGGAACGGGATCGGGAGGAGAAGGAGGGACGGCACCCTTCGACAAGCTTCCTTCGACTTCGCTCAGGACAGGCAGGGCAGGATCGGGGGCACCCCCTACGGTTGTTATGTGCTCTATGCCGGTTTTTTCCATATTTCGGTATCGCGCCTTGCGGTTTTTGGATAACAGCGCAAATATCTCTTTAGGATACACCATTTAGAACAGGAATCTAAGCAATTTTTTGATGGCTTTCCCACGCACGGGTGTTCAAAAAAAAAGCCGGAGGTCCGAAAACCTCCGGCTTTTTTCGTACCCTACCAGGCTCTTACAGCCAGGTAGCGCGTTCGGCTGGCCGAATGTAAATCGGCTCTTCCACTTGCTGCCGCACGGCTTCCTTCCCGGACTTGTTGAACCCAAGGACGGTGTCGTTGTACATCTCGAACTTCCGCCCGTGAATTTGGGTTTCGAACACTTTCGGTCCAGGAATGATGTCATACCGGAAGACGATCTGTTGGCTCGCTCTCCAGAGCTGGAGGACGGCTAACAGTTCCCGGCTCGGCACCAAGTACTTCTCAATCGCATTGTCCACGCCCGGCCCGAACATTTGCCGGATGTAGCCACGGGGCGATTGCCGCGGGGGAATGTAAAACCCGTTCGGCTCGGTGCCCCATTGCGGGTACAGCGGCAACGCCACCTGTTCCACCCGGATGGTGTAGTACAGGGGGTTCCACCGATCTTCCGCCCACAGTCCGTCCTCACCGATCTTGACGAGGTTCTGTAAGCGAATCTTACCCACGCAGGCCGCCATACACCGGGTTTCCATCGGCTCGCCGCCGGTCAGAGGATCTTTCCCCTCGACCCGCGGATAGCACGCGATGCACTTCTCGGTGACCCGAGTCGTACCCCGATACATGGGCTTTTTGAATGGACATTGCTCCACGCACTTCTTGTACCCACGGCACCGGTTCTGGTCGATCAGCACGATCCCGTCTTCCGGCCTCTTATAGATGGCCTTCCGCGGGCACGCAGCCAAACAACCCGGGTAGGTGCAATGGTTACAAATGCGTTGAAGATAGAAGAAGTAGGTTTCATGTTCCGGCAAGCTGCTGCCGGTCATCCGCCATGGTTCTTCCTTGGTAAACCCGGTCTTATCAATGCCTTCCACGATGGCGCGCATTGACGTGGCCGTGTCTTCATAAATGTTAACAAAACGCCATTCCTGGTCCGTCGGAATGTACCCGATCGCGGCCTGGCCGACTTTGGCCCCGGCATCGAAAATGGTCATTCCTTCGAACACCCCATACGGCGCATGGTGTTTGCGGCCGACCCGCACGTTCCACACCTGGCCGCCTGGGTTCACTTGTTCAATCAACTGCGTGATTTTCACGTCATAGAACTGTGGATATCCGCCATACGGCTTCGTTTCCACGTTGTTCCACCACATGTACTCCTGGCCCTTCGAGAACAACCAGGTGGATTTATCCGCCATGGAACAGGTCTGACAGGCCAAGCAGCGATTGATGTTGAACACAAAGGCGAATTGCCACTTTGGATGCCGTTCCTCGTAGGGATACAGCATCTTCCGCCCTAATTGCCAATTATAGACTTCTGGCATGGTTTCCTCCGTTTCTTTGAACCATAGTTAGTTCAATTGCTAAAAATCCACATTCGATCCTGATGTTACACCTTGATCTTAATGTGGTCGCCTTTGAGCCACTTGATCATGAACTCATTTTCCTGCCCAGGCGTAAACCCGGTCCGGACTGGCTCCCATGGACCCCTGCCGCCGATACCACCGTCCTCTGCTTTGGTGATCCGCATCAGACATTCTTTCGGAGTGGTGTTGACCGCGTGGTTGTCCACTTGATAACCGAATTTGAACTTCCAGCCCACTGCGTGTTTGCCCGGCAGTGAGTCGGTTTGGTGCATCGGCATCAACCAGTCACGGGTGAAGGACTGTTGCGCCCCATACCGGAAGTTGGATTGATAACCCGTATCCATCGCGATGGCCCGTCCGTCCGGTCGGGTTTCGTGACCCTTCACGGATTTCGCGGTTGCCACGTACGGAGCGTGTTTTGCCATCGTCACGTGGTACGGGAACGCCGGGTTGTACTTCGCACGAATCATCAACCGAGCCACTTTGTAGTACGGGTCACTCGGCTTCCATCCGCGGTACGGCCGATCAACCGGATTGCCGTCAACGTACACGTAGTCACCGTCGTTGATGCCCCGGTCTTTCGCCGATTGTGGGTTCATGTGAAGTTGATGCTCACCCACGCCCGGTGTCCGTTTATCCATCCGATACGCGTCACCGAAGTTCGATTCATACATCTGCACCCAGTCGTTCACTGACCATTGGCTGTGTACACGATGCCGCGTCTTCGGCGTCACGCAGTAGAATTGATACCCCTTCTCCCACAGCGGGTTGGAGTACCGTTTGATTTCCTGCCACGGCAACGCAATGTTCCGCACCGTCTTGTCGTCATGGTGCTGCGCCGTGATAGGAATACCGTAGTCATCCGGCCGTACGTACGGGTTCGTCGTCATAATCGCGTTCGGCAGGTATGGAGTGGCTTCCGTCCCTTCCCGGTGCGAAATGAAGTTTTCACCGTACTCAATGGCTTCCGGCTCCGTCCGGTAGTTTTCATACCGGCCAGTCCGCGTCCATTGCGGCTTCGATTCGTTCGTCTCTTCCCAGAACGGTTGCCGTGGATACGTCCGGCACAGCACCATCCAGCCCTTTTCGGACTTGAGCATGGTGTCAACGCTGTACCCGTACCCCGTACAACTGGCGTCCAACAACCGTTGCACGTACACGTCCACCCGGTTGTCATAGACGAACTTGAAGTAATCCCGGAACCGCCCATCGCCCGTCATGTTGGTCAATTTGGCGGCCACGCCGGCGGTCGTATCCAGGTCGTTTCTGGTGTCATACAAGGGCCGGATGCCCCCTTTCCACACCTGGAACCACGGATTCGACACCGTCGCGGTATGTTCCGGATACGTGAACTCCATCCACGTATTCACACCCATGGCCACGTCCGCGTGGTTCACGTCCGAGGTCATCTCAATATCCTGGGTGACGATACATTCGATGTGCGGGTCCACGTTCTTAACCATGTCATAGTGGTGTTTGGCGTTGTTCAACACGTTGACGTTCGCCACCCACCGGAACTTGGTCGGGGTCGGCATGTGCGTTTTTCCGGTAAACACCCGGCGCCCATACTTCGGCGTGTTCACGATCAACGCCGTGTCCCCATGGTTCCAGTAGGCCACCTCTTCACCATAGTAGTAGCCACGCACGTGCACTTCTTTACCGTGTGCGTTCGGATCCGTCGTGATCTTGAACGGATTCTCCGCGGTGTGCGTGCCCAAACCACCGCCGGACCACGGGGTGGCGTTCCAGATCCCCGCTTTGTAGTTCCCGGCCCAGGTATGTTGCCCGGTCCCGAACTTCCCGACGTTCCCGGCGATGATCAACACCATCGCCGCGCCACGCGCAATGATGGTTTGGTGGAAGTAGTGGTTCGTGCCTTCCCCGTTGTGAATCGTTGCCGGTTTAATGGTACCTGAATCTCTGGCCCAGCGGACGATCAGGTCCTTCGGGGACCGGTTGATCTGGTGGACCGTATCCAGGTCGTAGTCCTGCAAGTGGACTTGATACAACTGGAAGATCGGTGCCACGTCGACTTCCCGGCCGTTCAGCAACTTCACCCGGAAGGTCCCGTTCAACGCTGCCTCGATACCGCTGTTCCGATAGTGCCAGCCCACCAATTCACGGTGAATCGGCACGGCTTGGCCTTTATTGACGTCCCACACCATGAAACCGCCGAGACGGGCAATTTTCGCCGGGTTCAGGGTTTGCACTTTCCCTGAATAGGTCTTGGAGAAGTCCGGCAATTTATAGCCCTTGATCACGTCGCGCGGATCCAGGTATTGCAGGGTATCCGTCCGAACCAGAATCGGCATGTCCGTGTAGGCCGCGCAGAAATCATGGTCGTGCATGTTCTCGTCGAACATGATCTTACAGGCACCCAGGAACAACGCCGCGTCCGTTTCCGGCCGAACCGGAATCCAGTAGTCGGCACGATACGCCGTCGGGTTGTACTCCGGCGTGATCACGACCACCCGCGCGCCGCGCTCGATGCTTTCGAGCTTCCAGTGCGCTTCCGGCATTTTGTTTTCGACGAAGTTTTTGCCCCAGCTTGTGTTCAACTTCGCGAACCGCATGTCGCTCATGTCGATGTCAGAGGTTTGTACCCCGGACCAGAACGGATGCGCTGGGTTTTGGTCACCGTGCCAAGTGTAGTTCGACCAGTACCGGCCGCCTTGGGCCTGGGCAGGTTTCACTTTCCGAATGTAGTGGTCGAGCAATGCGCCGCAGCCACCGTTCATCCGGGTGACGGCCATTTTGCCGATCACGCCCAGGATGGGCATCCCCGCGCGGAACTTCATGGTCCGCACGCCGGAACCCTTGGTCATCTCGATCATTTCCGGCGGATAGCCTTGTTCCCGCAACCGACGGGCACCGGCTTCGCCGCTGTACCGCTCCGCGATAATGACCATGGCTTTGGCCAGGTACGTAAAGGCCGTATCCCAGCTTACCCGCAACATGTCATCCAGGTACCGCGAAGTGAATTTGTATTTATTCATGACGTCCGGGGTGAATTCCGGGCTGCCGGCATCCATCCAGGCCTTCCAACCACGGCGCATCAAGGGGCCTTTCAACCGATAGGGCCCATACACCCGGCGATGCATCGTGTACCCCTTCAAGCACATCCGCGGGTTGTGAGCAAACGTTCCGCGGTTGCCGTAGAGGTCTTCGTAAGTTTGGTGGTCGTAGTTTTGCTCGACCCGCATGACCACACCGTTACGCACGAAGGAACGGATGCGGCAGGCGTGAGTGTCGTTCGGGGAGCAGACCCACGTAAACGACGAGTCATAGCGATACTGATCGTGGTACACCCGCTCCCAGGCGCGATCCGGATACTCGCCCAGCGGGTTGCCCACTTCGACAACCGGTTGCAGCGCGGTCAAGGCCAAGGCTTTATCCGCCAACGCCACTGCCGCCACCGTCCCGGTGGTCACTTTTAAAAACTGACGTCTAGAAAGAAACATTGTGAAACCTCCTCGTGTAAAGGCCTATCGGCCTAACGTGGAATGGATTAATGAAAAACTCCCCTGTTGGGGAAAACTTTTGACTAACCACCTCCTTTCCTGAACCTTGCTTCATCATTCCGCTCATCCCCTGCCTTGACTTCAGGCTGACTGCCATTAATAACACCATTAATAACACGTAGATTCAAGCAATTTTCGGGCCATTCGGAACGATATCGTATAAAACTTATAACTATATGAAAATAAAAATAAATTTGTTTTGTACATAATGCTTGGTCTTCCCTGACGTTTCCATTCGGTAGCACGAATGGACTACGACCGTCCCCCTGATGGCCAAAAGTTTCGACACCATGGGATCTAGCGATCTCGATATCTTCAAAATTCAATTATATATCAATAATATATCAATAAAAAAAATTTGTTATGATTTATTCAAATAAACTGTCAGTCATAAATTGATCATCAGACGTGTGGTTTTAGTAACACAATGGTCCATTCAGCCTATGTGGCTTGACAAAAAACCTATATTATTTGACATAAAGATAAATAAGGTCAATTATTCTGTGCTATTCATGACATTATTTCTGTTTTATTGACATAAAGCTAACGATAAATACGTAAAAACCTTCGTTCAAAGGTGCGGGATATAAATTTGGCATTCCCTTCCATTGTTACCTCTCGGTAACTGGTCCGTGGCAAAAATTCCATCATTTGTATGTGTTCAGTCATTCGTTGACAGAATGGTCAGCCTGACTGGGGAGGAGGGTTCTCTCCTAGGTGTAGCCGTGCCATCTTATGGCGCTTCGTCCCGGCACCCTCTCCGGGCGGCATAAGATGCCGCCGCTACAACTGAAAGAGGCTGCTGGGGTACAGAAGGCAGCGTGAGAAAAGGACAACGAATTACTGAACATTTCCCAAACGTCGCGTCATCCATCGCCAAGTAGAGACGATGCAGGGCGGCATTCCTGTACTTATCCCGCCTCCTTCCTAGCCGCATGAGATGCGGCAGCCACAGGTCACTGCCGAAAGCGATACTGACCGATTTCAACGACGCGCAGTCCTGATTCATCCAGATTCCTGACACGTTGAAAAATATGAAAAAATGATGCATTATTACATCAAATATACGCTATATATGCACATAATTGTCTATAAATGGAGGAAAAGTGATGCCAAGAAGAACCATTTCCATTACAGATACGCACGACGACTGGCTGAAAACCCAGGTCGCCAGCGGCCAGTATCGCTCCGAAAGTGAAGTCATCAGCGACCTCATCCGGGAACGACAACAACGAGACGCGGGCATCGAAGCCATCCGCCTCGCCATGGCCGAAGACGACAAATGCGGTCCCGGCACCCCCACGCCGGCGGACGTCCGAACCGCGATACAGGAACGCCTACGAAAAAACGGCTAACCGCCAATGCAGGGGCGGACCTGCGTGCCAGGCTTGCACAGAGCCCTCTTCTTCCAGATCTCCTTTCAGGGTGGCGCAACGCTTTCGTATCCGGCAAACGCAATGACGTCAGGAAAGTGCAACACCTGGCGACCCGGGATTGTGCATGTGATACGTTCGCATTGAAATGGTTCATACAATAATGCAATAATTCCTTTTTTCCTTACAAAAAGGATTATTGTGCTCGCCAAATTGACATCAAAAAACCAGTTGACCCTGCCGAAATCGATCCTGTCCGATTTTGAAGGCGCGGAGTATTTTGACGTGACCGGAGAAAACGGCTGCATCGTGCTGACTCCCGTGCGGATCACTCGCGCGGGCGCCGTGCGCGCCAAATTGGCCGAATTGGGCCTGTCCGGGACGGACGTGGCTGACGCAGTGGCCTGGGCGCGTCAGTAGGGGCGGACCTGCGTGTCCGCCCTAGTGACCTCTCCGCGCGTTGTCATCGATACCAACGTACTGCTCTCGTCACTCCTGTTTCATGCAGGCACGCTCTCCTGGCTGCGTACGGCATGGCAAGCCCGCCGCGTCTGCCCCCTGGCAAGCCGTGAAACAATGAACGAGTTGATTCGAGCCCTGAGCTATCCGAAGTTCAACCTGACCGACGGGGAGCGGGAAGACCTGCTGGCTGATTATCTGCCCTGGTGCGAAACGGTCATTATATCGAATTCGACCGAGATTCCGGAGTGCCGCGATCGATTCGACCGACCATTCCTCGAACTGGCACTCGCGGCCCAAGCCGACGCCTTGGTGACCGGGGACAAAGACCTGCTCGCCATGGCAAAAGACTTTCCCGTTCCGATTCTCACCCCGTCCGTGTTCCGTAAACGCCTCCTGCTTTCGCAGGAATTGTAAATGTTCAGTAATTCCCTTCGACTTCGCC
>JAPPLK010000063.1:11342-33172 GCA_028819435.1 Nitrospira sp. | reverse complement strand
GACGGAACCAAGTCGTCGAACAGGATCTGAATGTTCTGGCGTTGTTCGGGGATTGAGGGGTCGGGGATGGGGCCGAGCCAGCCTTTGGTTTGGCCTTGGCTGTAGATGAAGCCGGCCCGGGCCGAGCGTTGGAACTCGCGGCGAAAGCCGGCTTCTCCGACGTCGACCGGTTGCCCGGCTTCCGCTGTGTCACGTGTCGTCAGGTAGCGGTGGAGAGTTTCCGGTTGTGTCCACTGAGGGTCGGAAAACACGTACAGGACGACTTCCCGATAGAGTGTGGCCGGATCGTCCGGAGTTGTGGGACGCACTTTCATGGACCGGAAATCATGGTCGGTCCGGCCGACTTTTCGGAACCGATGAATGAGGGTTTTAATCTCCGGATCGCTGGTCCATGCCGGCACGTGCACGGCCACCACCGTGCCTTCCTGGCTCCCAATGCTGAAAGGCGGGATGGTGCGGTCGGGTCTGGAGAGGAACATGCCTCCCCCAATCAGGGTCAGGCCGCCCAGTAACACCGTGAGTCCTATCTTGACGACGGGGTCGAATGGCTTTTTGGGCATGGTCATGCAGGCCCATTTGTCTCCGCTGCATGACCGGTGCCGTTGCTCCCGTCGTTTCCGTCGTCCTCGCTGCTCTCCGCGAGTTTCGCCACGTCCACGACCCGGTCGGTGTCTTCCATGCCGATGAGACGCACCCCTTGAGCATTCCGCCCGATGTCCCGGAGATCCACGACCTTGGTCCTGAGGATCTTGCCTTCGGACGTCATGATCATGATCTCGTCGGTTTCCTTGACCTGATGGAAGGAGACGGCCGACCCGTTTCTCTCGTTGACTTTGATGCTGATCAGCCCCCGCCCCGCCCGGCCTTGCGTCCGGTATTCAGTGGCGACGGTCCGCTTTCCGAATCCCTTTTCGGTCACAGTCAGGATCGAGGCCTCGACCTCGGGCTGAATAATGACCATCCCGATGACGTGATTGGTGTCGTCCAGGCGAATACCCCGGACACCTCGAGCGGTCCGGCCCACCGGCCGGACGTCCCGTTCTCCAAACCGGATGACCAGGCCTTCCCTGGTGCCCAGCATGATGTCGCTCCGGCCGTTGGTAATTTCCACGCCAATGAGCTTGTCGCCTTCCTCCAAGGTCAGGGCGATGATCCCGCCCTGCCGGGGGTTCCCGAAGGCGGAGAGTTTCGTCTTTTTGATATAGCCCATGCGGGTCGCCATCACGACGTACAAGTCATCGGGGAATTCCCGAACCGGCAGCGTGGTGGTCACCCGTTCGTCCGGGCCCAGGGCCAACAGGTTTACCATGGCCTTGCCTTTGCTCGTCCGGCCGGCCTCGGGCAGTTCATGCAGTTTGAGCCAATACACTTTTCCCGCATCGCTAAAGAACAGGATGTAATCATGCGTCGAGGCGGTAAAAATCTTCTCGACGAAATCTTCTTCCTTGACTCCCATGCCGATCTTGCCTTTTCCACCGCGACGCTGCGCCCGGTATTCGGACACGGGATGACGTTTGATGTAGCCCTCGCGGGAAATGCTCACGGCCATGGGTTCATCCGCGATCAAGTCTTCGATGTTGATCTCGGCTTCCTGCGGAATGATTTGGGTGCGGCGTTCATCCTGATAGGCGGCCTTGAGTTCAACCAGCTCGTCCTTGATGACCTGTTTGACCAGGTCCTCCGAACCCAGGATGGCCTGCAGCGAGGCGATCCTGGCTTTCAGTTCCTCATATTCTTCCGAGAGCTTGCGTTGTTCGAGTTGCGTCAACCGCTGGAGCCGCATGTCCAGGATGGCCTGGGCCTGAATCTCCGACAGCGGGAATTGTTGCGTGAGGCCGGTCCGGGCTTCGTCGGGCGACGCCGCCCCGCGAATCAACGCAATCACGTCATCCAGGTGCGACAATGCCACGATGAGGCCTTCGAGAATATGCGCGCGTTCCTGGGCTTTCCGTAACTCGTAGGCGGTTCGCCGGATGACCACTTCGCGCCGGTGATCGAGAAAGGCCACCAGGATTCTTTTGAGATTCAAAATCTCGGGCCGGTTATTCACGAGCGCGAGCATGATGACGCCGAATGTATTCTGAAGTTGGGTATGCTTGTACAACTGGTTCAGGATGACGGGCGGAAGCTCGCCTTTCTTGAGTTCGATCACCACGCGGATGCCGTCCCGGTCCGATTCATCACGAATGTCGGAAATGCCTTCCACGCGCTTCTCCTGCACCAACTCGGCAATTTTCTCCAGCAGCTTGGCCTTGTTCACCTGATACGGAATTTCGGTCACGATGAGGCTCGACCGGTCCCGCTTCTCATCGGTTTCCACGTGCGTTTTGGCGCGGATGGTCAACAGCCCTCGCCCGTGTTCATAGGCGTCCCTGATGCCTTGCGTGCCATAGATGAATCCGGCCGTGGGAAAATCCGGCCCCGGGACCATGTCCATCAAGTCCGCAATCGACGCACCGGGATTCTCAAGGAGGTGGATCAGGGCGGCGAGGACTTCGCCGAGATTATGCGTGGGGATGTTGGTGGCGTAGCCCACGGCGATCCCGCCGGCGCCGTTGATCAACAGGTTGGGGGCCTTGGCCGGTAGCACCAGTGGCTCGACGTCCGATTCATCATACGTCGGACCGAAATCCACGGTTTCCCGGTCGATGTCCGCCAGCATTTCGCCGGCCAGCCTCGTGAGCCGCGCTTCGGTGTAGCGCATGGCGGCCGGCGGGTCACCGTCCACCGACCCGTAATTCCCCTGGCCGTCCACCAGGGTATAGCGCATGTTGAAGTCCTGGGCCATGCGCACCTGCGTATCATAAATCGCGGAATCGCCATGGGGATGATAATTCCCCATGATTTCGCCCACGATCTTGGCTGACTTGCGGTAGGCCCGGTTGTGCGCCAAACCCATTTGGTTCATGCCGTACAGGATGCGCCGGTGCACGGGTTTCAGCCCGTCACGGACGTCCGGCAAGGCGCGGCCGACGATCACGCTCATGGCGTAATCCATGTACGACAGGCGCATCTCGTCTTCGATGGCGACTTGGGTGAAACGTTCTTCGGCGGGCATCGTGGGTAGGAGGATCGGGGTTCCTGGTGATTACACGTCCAACCGGCGGACTTCCAACGCGTGTTGCTGGATGAAATGACGCCGCGGTTCGACTTCGTCACCCATGAGAATGGTGAAAATCTCGTCAACTCCCGTCATGTCTTCGAGTTTCACCTGTAGAAGGGACCGCGTCTCGGGATTCATGGTGGTTTCCCACAATTGCAGGGGATTCATTTCTCCCAAACCTTTATAGCGCTGAAGGTTCAACCCCTTTTTCCCCACCTCCAGGATCTCCCGGACGAGTTCATCCGTGGAGGCAAAAGTGGTTTCCGCATCATTCACTTTCATACGATACTTGGGACGGCCCAACCCGATCGCGCTGGGTGCCAATTTCTGCAGTTCCCGAAAATCCGCGGAGCCCACCAGGTCATGGTTCACCTCGAGCGTTGACACCACGCCGTTCGTCGGCATCCGGCAGACGATTTTGTTGGATTGATGTTCTTCATCTTCCACCAAGTCCACGTGGACCGTGGCTTCCGGATAGGCCATGGACAAGCGCTCTTTCACCCGCTCGATCAACTCCCGGACGGCAGGCCGGTCTCTTAAGAGTTCGCGTCCCAAGGCCGGCTCGTCTACGAACGCGCGTAACAGACCGGAACTTTGTTTTTTTCGGCTCAGCCTTGCCAGCAGCCCTTCGAACTCGATCATTTTTCTCAAGACGGGATTGAGCGTCTGTCCGCTGATAAACTCGTGATGACTGTCCACGTAGACTGCCACGGCTTGTCCGGCCAGTTCGGCAAGGTAGTCGTTCAGGGCCTGTTCATCTTTCAGGTAGTGTTCGGATTTGCCTTTTTTCACCTTAAAGAGCGGGGGCTGCGCGATGTAGACGTAGCCCCGATCGATCAATTCATGCATCTGGCGAAACAGGAACGTGAGAAGGAGCGTTCGGATGTGGCTTCCATCGACGTCCGCATCCGTCATCAAAATGATTTTGTGGTACCGGGCGCGGCTCAGGTCGAAGGCTTCCTTGTCATCCTTGCCTTTTTCCGCGTCATCCCGCTTGCGACCGATGCCCGTCCCCAGGGCCATGATGAGCGTGCGAATCTCTTCGCTCGACAGCATCTTATCGAACCGCGCTTTTTCGACGTTGAGGATTTTTCCTTTCAGCGGAAGGATGGCTTGAAATTTTCGATCGCGGCCTTGCTTCGCCGACCCGCCGGCTGAATCCCCTTCGACAATGAACAATTCACTCAGGGCCGGATCCTTTTCCGAGCAATCCGCGAGCTTCCCGGGGAGTGATCCGCCGTCCAGGGCGCTTTTCCGGCGGATGAGATCCTTGGCTTTCCGCGCGGCTTCGCGCGCCCTGGCCGCATCCGCCGCTTTGCCGATGATCCGTTTGGCCACGGCCGGATTTTCTTCGAAGTACGTCCCGAGTCCCTCGTTTACCGCGGCTTCGACGATCCCTTTCACTTCGCTGTTGCCCAACTTGGCCTTGGTTTGTCCCTCGAATTGCGGGGCCCGCACTTTGACGCTGACCACCGACGTCAGGCCTTCTCGCACGTCGTCACCGGTGAGCGAGTCCATGTCCTTTTTCAGCAGGTCATTCGCACTGGCATAGGAATTGATCGTCCTGGTCAGGGCCGCCTTGAACCCGATCAGGTGCGTGCCGCCTTCCCGCGTATTGATGTTGTTGGCAAAGGAGAAGAGATTTTCGGCGTAGCCGTCGTTGTACTGGAGCGCGACTTCCAAAATGACGTCCGGTTTTTCAACGGAAATAAAAATCGGTTTATGGAGCGGGGTCTTGGCTTCATTCAAATGTTCGACGAACGAGACGATTCCGCCCTTGTAACAAAAGACCTGCTCCTTTTGTCTTCGGGTATCGGTGAGCGAGATCGACAGACCTTTATTGAGGAAGGCCAATTCTCGAAGGCGTTGGGCCAGCACGTCGAAACTGCACTCGACCGTCTCGAAAATAGTCTCGTCGGGTTTAAACGTAATTTTCGTCCCCCGCTTTTTGGTCACGCCCGTTACCTGCAGCGGGGCGGCCGGCGTTCCCCGGTCATAGACCTGTTCAAAGACCTGCCCGTTTTGCCAGATTTCCAGTTCCAGCCATTCCGACAAGGCGTTGACCACGGAGATGCCTACCCCGTGGAGTCCCCCGGATACGGTGTAGGCGCCCTGCTCAAACTTGCCGCCCGCGTGGAGGACCGTCAGGGCGACTTCGGCTGCCGATTTGTTCTGGGTGGGATGGAGTCCCGTGGGAATGCCGCGGCCGTTATCCGTGACCGTGATACTGCCGTCGATTTCCAGGGAAACCTCGATCGTTTCCCCAAACCCTGCCATGTGTTCATCGACGCTGTTGTCCACCACCTCGTACACGAGATGGTGCAAGCCGTCCGTGCCCGTGCTGCCGATGTACATCGCGGGCCGTTTCCGAACGGCTTCGAGACCTTCAAGCACACGGATCTGCTCCGCACCATAGCCGCTTTGCTCAACGGGGTCTTCGGGAAAACCGGAGGGATCAAAACCTGTGGCAGGTGGTGGTTCGTTTGGCAAACGCTGAGGGGTCATCTCCTCGTGAAACATGGTATTTCAGTATACATGATTCCTACACTTTGACGGGCATCACGACGGCTTTGAACAAGGCGTTGTCCTTCTCTCGAATCAAACACGGGCTGAGGGACGCTTCCATATTCAGCACGACCGTCTCGCTTCCCATGACGCTCAACACGTCAAGCAGATAGCGGGCATTGAACCCGGCGGAAAATTCTTCACCGTTGAAACTGGCGGGAATCTCTTCATTCGCTTCTCCCATATCCGGATGACTCGATAAGAGCGTGATCGCCTTCTTTGAAAACGTGAGCTTGACGGCATAGGTCTTGTTCTGGGACAGGACCGACACGCGTCGCAGGGCACCTTCGAGATCATCGCGGTTCACCGCGATCTGTTTGCTGCCCGCCTTGGGAATGACCTGCTGATAGTTGGGGTAATTGCCTTCCATCAGCCGGGACGTGAGGACCAGCCCGCTCTTTCTGAAGATCAACATGTTCTTGGTAAAGCCGATCATCGGCTCATCTTCGTCCTCTTCCAGCAGGCGACGAATTTCAGCCGCAGCCTTTTTCGGGACGATCACTTTTTCTTCTTGCGCATCGGCGGACTCCTTATTCTCCCCTTCCAATTGTTGCTCCGCCATCGCCAATCGATGCCCGTCAGTCCCCACTAACCGGATCATCGGCGTCCCACCTGCACTCGTAACCACAATCAATAATCCATTGAGCACGTACCGCGTATCGTTGTCCCCGACGGCAAACAGGGTCTTCCGAATGAGTTGCAATAAGCCCTTGCCGGGCAAAGGAATGAGGCCGTCCCGCTCAATGGCGGGCAGGGGCGGAAAATCCTTGCTGGGGAGCCCTACGACCTTGAATTCACCGCGGGCAGTCGTAATGGTAACCAGGCAATCCTCCGTGACGGTCATGGCGATTTCCTGATCATTGATTTCTTTGAGAATTTCATAGAGTTTTCTGGCGGAGAACGTGACCGACCCGGTTTCCTCGACCACGGCTTTGTAGAGTCCCCGCATCCCGAGTTCCAAATCCGTCGCCGAAACGTCCAAGCCTTCCTTTTTCGCTTCCAGCAGGACGTTCGCTAAACTGGGCATCGTATTTCGTTTTTCCACGATGCCTTGGACGCGATGGAGGGCCGTCAACAGGACTTCTCGTTCCACCGTCACTCGCATGAGAGACTCCCTTCTGTTATACCTTTCCGATTTCGTCTTTGAGGTTGTCCAACTTCGTCCGCAAGGCGTTGTCTTTCTCAAGGGCTTTTTCTATCTGGCGACACGCATGGATGATGGTGGTGTGGTCTTTTCCTCCGAACTCGCGTCCGATTTCCGGGAACGAGGCGTCCGTGAGTTCCCTGCAGAGGTACATGGCAATTTGCCGGGGATGAACCACGGTTTTGGTTCGTCGCTTGGATTTGAGTTCAGCTACTTTGACGTGAAAATTCTTCGCCACCACGTCTTGCACGTCTTCCGGGGTGATCACCTTTTTTTTGTTCCCCAGCAGGTCACGAAGCACCGTTTTCACCATATCCATCGTAATGGACTGGCCGGTCAGTGTGCTGTATGCTCCCAGACGGATCAACGCACCTTCCAATTCGCGTATATTGCTCTTTAATCCTTCGGCCAGAAGGTGAATAACGTCGTCGCCGATCATAATTCCTTCTTCCTCTGACTTCTTTCGCAGGATCGCAATCCGGGTTTCGACGTCGGGTGGTTGCAGGTCGGCGATTAACCCCCACTCGAATCGTGAGCGTAATCGTTCTTCCATCGACGGCATCTCTTTCGGAAACCGGTCGCTCGATAGAACGATCTGTTTTCTGGCCTCATACAGCGCGTTAAAGGTATGAAAAAATTCCTCCTGTGTCCGCTCTTTACCCGCGAGGAATTGAATATCGTCGATCAGGAGCATATCGATGTTTCGATAGCGCCGGCGCAGGTCCATCATCTTGTCGTATCGGATCGAATTAATGACTTCATTGGTGAACTGCTCCGTGGTCACGTACGCAATCCTCAGTTCACCTTTCTGCATGACGAAATTCCCGATGGAATTGAGGAGGTGCGTTTTCCCCAAGCCTACCCCCCCGTAGATAAAGAATGGGTTATAGGAGCGCGCAGGTGACTCAGCGACGGCCAAGCTTGCTGCATGGGCAAACTGGTTACTGGCCCCGACCACAAAATTCTCGAAGGTATATTTTGGATTCGGCAGTTGGCGATGGACCCGCGTCTGCTGGGGAGCAGCCGGTAATTTGCCCGCTCCTTCACCAGCCACGGGCGATGAAGGCTCACCGACGATAAATTCTACATCGACTTTTCCTTCTTCACCTGTCCGAACCGCTTGCAAGGCTTCGCCGATCATTTCTCGATAATTTCTTCCCAGCCATTCCCCGAAAAACTTATTGGGAACGACAATTGTCGCTTTCGTCCCATTCAGTTCGCCCAACTTTGTCGGCTGAAACCAGGTTTCCAGAACTTCATCCCCCATTTTCGCCTGGATAAAGCCCAAGACCTCTTTCCAAATACCTAATGTCTTTTGTTCAGTCTTTTCCATTATTATTCACAGGCTTATTAACACCTGTTAATAACTTGGCTTATCTGAATAAGATTCTTCTGTTTACCCTATTTTACTCGACCAGCCAACCATTTTCTTCAAGACTCATCACAAGTCTTTGACCTCTTATCCCTCTACTTTTCCATATATTTACTCTTATTATTTATCAATATAATCAATAACATACAAAGAAAATATCTTATTCACAGCCCCTACTCCTATTCCTTCTCCTACGAATTTTTTCTTTTGAAGATCAGGAAATAATAGTCTCAGCCTCGAAAACCATCTTCAGTACATCAGGATAATTAATCAATGGATATGCCGATTCTGTCATTTTCTCGGTGGATGCAAGCGTATAGCACGGGAAAGGAAGCGGATTACCTGACTCGCGACGCTCTTCCAGAAAAACCCCTTGAACTGAACAGTCAGAAAAATCGGATGTCTTAACAAGGTCTTCCATAGACGATTCTGACCCGGCAGATAATAGAAAGAGTACTTTCCTCATGATTCAAAATACCAGGACTCGGTCGGCTTGACAGAGCAAGGATGTTATTCCTGATTGTGAGACCTCTCGGACGGAAAAATCCGTATCGACGGGAAAAGCCTCACTACTCCCTTCTGGCAGCACAATAGGCAGTTCCAGTTCCCTGATCGCGGGTAGATGTTGTTCGAGAATTTCCGCATCGACAACGTCACATGCTTCTTCAGTTAAGAGTATTCTCGCTTGTCCTAGTAAAACAACCGTGACTGAGGGGGATCCGGTTGATAAACCAAGCGCGATACGAAGGCCTTCGGTCGGACGATGGGTTTCCAGTGGGTTGCTCTGAATCAATACGAGAATCGAAAGGTCCATGATCGAAAAGACAAACGGATTCTCGCCGTGGAAGGAACGACAACCCGTGTTTCGTCGATGAAAAACCTCAGAGGTTTCTGAAGATAGAAAAGCTTAAAAAAGAGATGATATTTTAAGCACAACTACGTATAAAGAAGCAAAGAAAGAATCGTATTCCCAACACCCCAAAAAGTCAATTCATGTTTCTACGTGTTTGCGGAATCCGAGGCGTTCAGAGATAGCTGATGAAGCGGTATCCAAGGGGTGAATCTGCTGTTCTTTTGTTGCCATATTTCTGAGGATGACGTGGTTATTCGCGACTTCATCGTCTCCTATAATGACGACGTAGGGCGCGTTGAGCCGGTCTGCGGAGCGCAGGAGAGTCTTCAAGGTAGAAGCATGATAATCCGTATCGGCTTTCATATGATTTGAGCGGAGGGAATCGATGAGAGTATTACCGGCTGCTCTCCCTTTTTCGCCGAACGCCGCCACAAACACCCATGGGTCCGGTGCTGGCAAGGCTGATTCGGGAAGGGCCAAAATGACCCGCTCAAGTCCGATGGCGAAACCAACTGCCGGGGTGGGAACGCCGCCCAACGTTTCAAACAATCCATCGTATCGTCCGCCGCCGCCGATGGCATTTTGGGCGCCGAGCGCGGAGCACGAGACCTCGAAGGTCGTCATGGAATAATAATCCAGCCCCCTGACGAGCCGGGGATTGAGCGAATACGAAATAGCTAAAGCTTGTAACCCCTGCAAAACTCGATCGAAGTGTTCTTTAGACGAAGCGGAAAGAAAATCCGTCAGAAAAGGAGCATCGTTCGTGGCTTCATGACACGTTGGGACCTTGCAATCCAAAGCTCGAAGAGGATTGACATCGAGTCGTCGCCGGCAATTTCCGCACAGGAGATCACTCTTTGTCTTGAGAAAGGAAACCAGGTCCTTTTTATAGGCTTGGCGATCCGCCAGGACGCCCAGTGAATTGAGTTCCAAAGAGAGTCCAGGTAATTGCAGCGCCGAAAAATATCTCCAGAGCAGCGTGACAACCTCGACGTCGGCGGATGGATCTGAAGTCCCGACATATTCCACTCCGAACTGGTGAAATTGTCGCAACCGCCCGGCCTGAGGGCGCTCATGGCGAAACATCGGGCCGATGTAATAGAGTTTTCGCGAAGCCTCATAGGTTTTCAGCCCTCGTTCGATAAACGCGCGAACCACCCCCGCAGTGCCTTCAGGACGAAGCGTGAGGGAAGTCCCATCCTTGTCCGGAAAGGTATACATTTCCTTTTCGACAATATCAGTGCTGCCCCCGATACTGTGAACAAAAAGGTCCGTCCTCTCAAAAACCGGGATCCGGATTTCATGAAAACCAAACGCATGCGCCAACGCATGCGCCATCCGCTCCACCACACTCCACTTCGGCATTTCATCCGGGATAATATCCTTGATGCCTTTAATGCCCCGAATCACAGAAGGGTTCCTTTGCTCATGAGGAGATGAAGATACACCAACCACCCGACTATAGAAGGGGGACCTCAGGGAGTCAACGCAATGGAGTTTTGAGAAAAACGATTGGATGACGGTCAATAAAACCGGTCGACTGGCGCGCTTGACAATTCTTAATGAACGTCACATGCTTACAAAAAAAGAACGATTATGAGCCAATCCACCTTTTTCGACACCCATGAATTCATCAAAGATGCCGTTGACGCCGGCTTTGAACCGGCGGCCGCCGAATTCCTTGCGCGGAAAGCCTCCAAAGCGCTCCAAACCGATCTCGCCACCAAAACCGATCTTGACGCGCTTGAAAGCCGGCTTCAAACTCAAATCGTAACCGCCATCGTAACCGCCAAGTTCGACCTCATGAAGTGGATCATCATGGCACTCATCGCCCAAGCCGGCCTCGTCGTCGCACTGGTCAAACTACTCTAACCGGCGCTTCACCATGCCTCTATGACCTCCTTCTGTCATCCTCGACATCTTTAATCGAGGATCCAGGGGTTTTTCTTCGTTCATGCGTGAAGAGGAAAGACCTTGGACCCCCGAGATTGCCTATCACATGAAATTCAGGAGCGGCGATGCTGTTTAAGACGGTAGGCTAGATCATGATCGCCGACGTGTACGAGACGAATCATACGGTCGAGTTCAAGTTTGAAAACCAATCGCTGTTTTCGATTCAGTCGAACAGAATAAAGCTGGTTCCAATGAAGCCACAACGTCACGGCCATTTCGATGAATCGGGCCGTTCGTCTGTTCTATATCAGATAGCCCATCATTGATCATGATAAGCCACCGAAACTCTTGGAGTAGATGAAGCCAGGCTCGTACCCACTTCACAATCCGACCGTCTTGCGAGTCCAAATAGGTTTGAAGCTTCTCTTTATGCTGCTCAAGTTGAGCAACCGTTGTTCCCTTCTCATCAATCATACGTGGTAACGGCAACTGGTTACGCATTTCCATATATATTTTATAACAATCCAAGAAATCATCTTGCATTGTGTCTAAATCCCTTTTGGTTAGCCTTTTCGGTAGGTTAGACAGGTTGCGATGGCTTACTGTACGAAGCTGCTTCGCAAGCCTTATTCCGTCCTTGCAGCGTTGTTCATCATCGACAGTCGATGGAGACATGGCTTTCTCTCTCCCAAATCTATAAAGAGTTTTCAGTGATCACAATGATGCTTGACTTCTTTACCTGTAACAATTTTATCCTGCTGTACATTGTACGACGTAATGCGGAAATAAGCCTCTCTACAAAGGATGTAGGGAGGTTATATTAAAAGATCATTGAGATTTTGTCACGCAACTGGCTGACAGTGAGACCTTTGAAGAAGCAGTTAAATTGGAGCAAGGGAGTATACGGGGCCGTTCACTCTCCACCCACAGGGCATCGGCCATTACGAGGTAGTTCACCCCCCAGCGCGAAATAGATGGTGTCGGCAAGTCGATCCCAACCTGGGTAAGGATGAGCCAAACACACCGCAACCGAGCGATCTTCATCGAACAAGTAGCCCTGCACATCGTCGGTCATATATACATCCGCCGGCTTAGGCATTTTGGACCACAGCGTCTTTCTGATGACGATGATCCGCCGGGGCCGGAGTTTATTCAGTATATTAGAGCAGAAGTCGCTTTTCGTTTCGCCGACATAGTACGTAAACGCGACGCGGTGCCAGACATGGTGCAACCGCTCCTTGGCCGGCTCCTTTTCTCCGGCGAGCCCTTGCGATAGCTTCTTCATGAAATCATCGGCATTCTCGAAATCGGCCAAAACCTTTTTTACCAGTATCGTTGGGAGAGCGGGCAACTGGTCTGCGAGCAAGAGAAGTCTGGTCTCAGAGCAGTCGTAGTGGTAACCTATCCAGGGCTGAGAAGATTCTTGAGGCATAAGATTCCTCTAGGCAGTTGAGGTTTATAAGGAATGCGGGGTCTATGCGGGCACCTGGCGGCGCTTCCCGATCAATTTCTTGATTAAGAACACGAAGAGGACGGCACCACAGAGGATGGGGACAAGAAACAAGATCGAGACAAACACAAGCACCTCTGTCGGGAGCATAGGTAAGGTAATGGCGAGGATAGAGAAGATTCCCGAGCCAGCATCTTCGCTGGCCGAGAACACGGGCTCTCCGAATCCTGCCGTGGCCCCTCCAATGATAGGCCTGAGGAACGCATCCCCAGCATGGACCAGCCCAGCGGAACCGCCCGCAATGACAGCCAAGCCCCATTCCAGGAACGGCGGGAGGTCTGTAATCATTGCCAGTTCAAGCATAACCCCCGCGATGACCACGAACGGCGCTTCGACGACATCAAGGATCTCCGCGGCGATAGGAAATTTTGACGTGATCACTTCACACGTCGTGGCAATGCTCAGGCCAATGAGGGCCGGCCAGTCGCCCAGCCAAGTGAACCCGTCGGCCAGTTCGAGATAGCCTGTTTGGTCGGCGATGCTCAAGGACAACAGAGGTATGAGGAGCCGGAACCCACAGGCCACGCTCAGCCCGAAGCCGATCAGGATGCCTAAGATAGTCTCGATGTGATCCATGAGTCACGCTGTCCAGCGAATGGGCTCAATCCACCCACGGAGGCCGAGGGAGAGGGATACCAAGGAAATCTTCTACATAGTAAGCTATCGTTCCCACAATGATCACAAATATATCGATGAATACCCAAATGACGACGAAAGCCAATATCCAGAGAATGACTTTGCCTAGACGTCCGAACATCACAAGCCTAACCGATTGCCTGACGCCTGAAATATTTGACAGCCCAAGACATCGGAATTTACAATCGTTTTTTGGATTTTTTGAGGAAAGAGGTTTTCTAGCATGTCCATGACGTATCGACAACCGTCGAATCTCAAGAGAAAACGCGACCACGGGTTTCGCAAGCGAATGAGCACCAAAAGCGGGAGAAAAATACTCGCCCGCCGTCGCCGAAAAGGCCGCTACCGCCTGACCGTATCCGATGAGTGACGTTTCCTCACGGTGCCCGCCGGTATTCTTGAAAAAAACAGAAGACTTCGAGCGAGTCAAACGGGAAGGAAAGCGCATTACGACGCGATTCTTTAACGTGGTTTCCTGCCGTTCCGGACTTGGGAATCCCCGGGTCGGGATCGTGGTGGGACGCCGGCTGGGCAATGCAGTAGTGCGGAACAGGGGGAAACGCATTTTTCGGGAATTGGTGAGACACACGTACCAGAATCTTTTGCAGGGCCATGATATTGTCGTTTTTCCGAAACGGCCGGCGCTGGAACTCAGGCATCAACATCTTTACGAAGCGTGGATAACGACCCTGATCAGCCAGGAGCTGATGTTTTCCCCTAACGCCCAACCCCTCCCTGCTCCCAACCCCCCGCCCCCCTTGTCAGGGGGGTGAGAAGAGTGTGAAGAAATGCGCAAAATCGCGTTGTGGCTCATCGTCGCGTACCAGAAAATCGTGTCTCCGTATTTGGGACCGCAGTGCCGCTTTGAACCAACCTGCTCACGGTATACCAGCGAAGCGATAACCCGGCACGGCCTGCTGCGAGGAGTGGGATTAGGCGTTTGCCGGCTTCTGAAGTGCCACCCCTTCCATCCGGGCGGGATCGATCCCGTTCCCTGATCTGATTTTTCCCTCTCCCCCTGGGAGAGGGTTAGGGTGAGGGTAAAGCTTCGCCGGGCCAAGTAAACGACGCAAAAAGCTTTATGGAAAAACGGATTCTCATATTCCTGGTCCTGTCGTTCGCCATCATTTTCAGTTTCGACTTTATTCTGAAAGAGCTGGGGCTGGTGCCGGAACCTCCGCCTGTTGAGGAGGGGCAAGAGGCCGTTCTTCAGGGGGAAGCACCTCTCACTTCCACCGAAGGTATCCAGGACGCCTCATCCGAGGTGCGTGGCCTTGGCGATGAATCGGAACACCCTCACCCTGGCCCTCTCCCGTCAAGGGAGAGGGAACTGGTTGAAGAAGTGGAGACTCCGTTGTACCGGGCCGCGTTTACGAACCGGGGCGCGCAGATTCAAAGCTGGAAACTGAAACAGTATCTGACCCAAGGCGACGACGATCCCCAACCCATCGAGTTTGTGTACCCGGAAGGACATTTTGCCGGTCCGGTGTCCATGCAGGTTGAAGATCCTGAGGTGAACGCCCTGCTCAACGACGGCCTGTTTGAAGTCAGCCGTGATTTTGAAACGCTCGATGACGTCAATCCCACGGGCCACCTGACCTTTTCCTATCGAAACGAGGAAAAAGGCCTGCTGGTGGAAAAGGAATTCACCTTCACCCATGACTCGTACCTGGTCGATGCGTCCATTCGCGTCGAAGGCCTGGACGAGCCCGTGGCGGTCATGTTGGGCACCAACTTCGGAGTGGTGGAATGGGGGCAAGGGTTTATCGGCGCCTTGGGTCCGGCGTGGATGATCGACGGCGCGTTGGAAAAGGAATCCCCGGACCCGGAAATCCGGCGTACGGGAGACCTGCGCTGGGCGGCCCTGCAGGACAAATATTTCATCAGCGTGATGATTCCCCAGGGGGCCCAAGGCGTCTTCGCAAAAACCGAAACCGAACACGTGGTGACTTCGGGCGTGGAGTTTCCGGTTGACGCCGCAGGCAGCCGGCTCGCGTTTCAACTCTATGCCGGGCCCAAGCAATTTGATCTCATGCGATCGTTGGGCCACGACCTGGAAGATACCATTGATTTCGGCTGGTTCATTTACGGGAGTTGGACCATCGTGAAAGCGGTAGCCAAGCCGCTGTTCTACGTGCTGCGGTTCGTCTATGACTACACCCAGAATTACGGCGTGGCGATCATTCTGTTAACCTGCGGCATCAAGCTGTTGTTCGTGCCCCTGCAATACAAGAGCTACAAATCCATGCAGGGCATGCAGAAAATTCAACCCAAGATCCAGGCCGTGCAGGCCAAGTTCAAAGACGATAAGGAGCGGCTCAACCGGGAACTGATCAAGCTGTACAAGGAGCACAAGGTCAATCCGGTGGGCGGGTGTGCGCCCATGCTGTTACAGATGCCCGTCTTCATCTCGCTGTTTAACATTCTGTACATGACCGTGGACCTGCGGCAGGCCCCGTTCATGCTGTGGATTACGGATTTGTCGATCCCGGATCCCTTCTACGTGTTTCCGATCCTGATGGGTGCGTCGATGGTGCTTCAGCAGAAAATCATGCCCACCACCATGGACCCCACCCAAGCCAAGATGATGTTGTTGCTGCCGGTGTTTCTGACGTTTCTCTTTTTGAACTTCCCTGCGGGGCTCGTGATCTATTGGTTGACCAATAACGTATTGACGATTCTCCAACAGGTAGTCACGGACCGGTTTATTTTAAAACCTGCGCCGGCAGGTGGACCGGCACCGGCCACTGAGGGTGCCTCCACGAAATCCGATAACGGAGAGCCGTCCAAAAAGAAGAAGGGGAAACCCTCACCCTAATCCCCGGATCGCGTCCGGGGCAGGCTCTTCGACTTCGCGCTGCCGCGCTACGCTCAGGACAGGGTTTTCTCTCATGGAAAGCTCGGTTGACGATACCATTTGTGCGATCGCCACTCCCGTGGGGGAAGGAGGAATCGGTATCGTTCGGATCAGCGGCGCCCACGCCGTTGACATCGCCGCCCACGTCGTGCGTCCCCGCAACAAGCAACCCCTGCAAGAACTCGAAAGTCACCGCCTCTATTTGAGCGACGTCCTGTACCCAAAACCCCCTCTCCCTCCACAATCCCCTCTCCCCCTGGTGGGAGAGGGCCAGGGTGAGGGTCCCACTTCTTCCCTCTCCCCTCAGAATCCCCTCTCCCCCCGGTGGGAGAGGGCCAGGGTGAGGGGGAAAAATCAAGCCACGGCCATAGACGAAGCCCTGGTCGTCATCATGCGCAAACCGCGTTCATATACGGGCGAAGACGTGGTCGAAATCCAGACGCACGGCGGGGCGTGGGTTCTGCAGGCTACCTGCCACGGCCTGATCCAACACGGGGCCAGGCTGGCGCAACCCGGAGAGTTTACCAAGCGGGCGTTCTTGAACGGCCGCCTGGATCTCACCCAGGCAGAGGCAGTGCTCGATACGATTCAAGCCACGACCGCGCGGAGCCTGCAAGCTGCGCAATCCCTGATGCGTGGGGCCCTCTCAAAGGAAGTCGATGCGCTCCGCGAAAGATTGATTCGAGTACTGGCGCACGTGGAAGCCGGGATGGATTTCGCCGAAGAGGACATTACCTTCATTCAAGCGGCTGAGGTGCAACAGGCCCTGACGGACACGCAACAGGCAGTCGAACGGTTGATTGCGTCCTATGAGGAAGGCCGTCTGATTCGGGAAGGCATCAAGGTCGCCATCATCGGCCGGCCCAACGTGGGCAAATCGAGCCTCCTCAACGCGCTGTTGAAACTGGATCGCGCGATCGTGTCGGATCAACCCGGCACGACCCGCGACGTGATCGACGAGTCACTGAACGTCGGGGGGGTCCCGTTGCGCTTGCTGGATACAGCCGGCCTGCGACAAACACAGGACAGAATCGAAGGAGAAGGCATCCGTCGAACCGAGGACGCGATTGCGGAGGCCGACGTGTTGCTACTCGTGCTCGACGGCGCCGAGGGGATAACCGACGAAGACTGCGCCGTATTCGAAACGTACAGCTCCCGACGACACCTGCTCGTGATGAACAAAATGGATCTCCCCGAATCCCAGTCATTTTCCCCTCTCCCCCTGGGAGAGGGCCAGGGTGAGGGCCCTACTCCCCTCTCCCCTCCGTGGGAGAGGGCCAGGGTGAGGGGGAAAGGTGAAGAAGAAGCACCAGAGTTCGTAAAAGTATCCGCCAAAACCGGCGAAGGCCTTGATCAATTGACGTCAGTCATTCACAGTATCTGCCTCAAGGAAGGCTTGGAAGCGACCCCGTCAGTCCTGGTGACGCGCCTTCGACACAAGTCCAGCCTGGAGCAAGTGTGCTGTTCCCTGAAAGAGACCATGCGTTCCCTAGAACGAAAAGAATCCGGAGAATGCGTAGCCTTGGACATCCGAGCCGCGCTCGATGCCCTGGGAGAAATCACTGGCGCCGTCAGCACCGAAGACATTCTTGACCGAATATTCCAGGATTTCTGTATCGGGAAGTAATGGGACATATCTGCTTGTTCGTGTCAGTCCCCGTGCATTGACAGTCTATCCTCATGATACTACGATAGAATCAGCCATACGTACGTCTTGTTGTTTTGTTCGGTTTCCTCCCATGTGCTCCCTGAATGCATGAAAACATGTATCCTGTTTTGGCATGGAAATATGGTAGGTGTGGTGAAATTTCATAATGCTGTTTAACGAACAAAAGACCGCGCAGATGGCCGTCTATTTTCTCAAACAACAAGGCGGCAAGATGAACAAGCTGAAGCTCATGAAACTCTTGTATTTGGCTGAACGGGAGGCGCTTCTTCGCCATGGGATGTCCATGACTGGCGATTATGTCGTCTCGATGGACCACGGAATGGTGTTATCGAAGACCCTTGACCTTGCCAGAGAGACCGCCATTGATGCGCACCAGGATGGGTGGTACGCCATGATCGCTCGTCACGGCCAGTACGACCTTGAACTTATATCATCTTCTCACGATAACGAGCTGAACGAATTAAGCCAAGCCGACCGAGGTATTCTGAAAAATGTTTGGGATCGTTTTGGACACATGGACCAATGGACGATCAGAAATCACACGCACACGCTTCCAGAGTGGAAAAATCCTCATGGTACGTCGATTTCAGTCCCTCCTAAAGAACTGTTAACAATTCTTGGCTACTCAGAAAGTGAGGCCGAAGAATTAAGCAAACAAAGAGAGAAAGAAGAAATGGTTGATGAAACGTTTCAATCACTCTAATCATGTTTTTCCCTTTCCGACGTGCCACGTTTCTCATCCCCTCAGGTCCCGACGAAGATCTCTCCAGAAAACACCTGTTTGTTGTCCTGACTGACCCCTTTGCTCGTGAAGGAAAGAAAGTTAGAGAAGTCTTGCTTGTCAGTTTTTCAAGTCTGCGAATGCACCATGACCCTTCTTGTATACTCAAGCCAGGCGATCATCCATTTTTTCACCACGATAGTTTTGTCGACTACAGCCGTGCGAGGATTGAAGAAGCAGCAAAACTCAGTCAGTTTCAACAACGAGAGCCTGTAACCGAAGAAGTTTTTAAAAAAATTTGCCAAGGCCTTGAATCGTCCCCGCATACAACACCTAAGATCCTCGCATTTTACAAAGAAGCCTCTTCTCTCTGATGCGATCAGACCTCTTTCATGTTATAGAGATTTGCGTCTGGTGAAAAAATGTGGAGTCCAGAGATAGGGGACCGATGAGAGAAACGGCCATCATGTTCGTCGTGCTCGGAGCGCTATTCGCTGGAAACCCCAGTGCCCACGCGGACAGCGGGTATCCATTCGGGTTTGAGACGAGCAAACATCCCTTGGAGTATGAGTGTTGTAAGAAGGAAAAAGATCCAAAAAAGTCTGATCTCAGAGGTCACGGGTATACATGCAATTCTGCCCCAAGACCCCACCCGGACTTTCAAGAATACGTGCTACTTTTTGTTGAGGATGTTGGTCTTTGCTCCATTCAAGCCGTCAGCAATGTCTTTGCTGTAGATCCAGCAAATGAGAAGTTCGAAATGTTCAAAGGGCAG
This sequence comes from Nitrospira sp., assembly GCA_028819435.1. Lineage (GTDB taxonomy): Bacteria > Nitrospirota > Nitrospiria > Nitrospirales > UBA8639 > Bin75. Next base: position 14,074 of record JAPPLK010000063.1, on the reverse strand, counting down.
ATCACTAAAAAATATGGACCCCCCACTTCTAAAGACACCGAACAGACGGATGGAAGGAATTGGAGGCCAGAGATTCAGCCTCACAAAGAGGGCACAAGCTATTCAGGGCTGTATCCAGATACTAGGAAACGACTGAGTGAGTACTACAAGCAGTTGCAGGTCCGTCGGTATGGAGTCAGAGTACCGGATTATCATTGGTCGCCAGAGGCAGGTTTTAAGGAATTAAGTGATGTTAAAGCGATACATCTAATGGCCTGCCTCAAGGATAAGCGGTCCAAGGATGCCGTAACCAAGGTCATAAATGTGACTTTCCGACTCGTCACGGCAGACACGTGCCTGAAAAAAATTGACGACATGGCGGATCGTGCATTTTGAGAGGGTATTTAACTATACCAACCTTCCCCCTGCGTCATTCCTGCGAAAGCAGGAATCCAGAATTAAAATGACAAAAAAACAACCGGCGGTCCATATCTTGGCAAGCAAGCGTAACGGTACTCTCTATACAGGAGTTACCGCCGATTTGCTCGGTCGCGTATGGGAACATAAAAATGACGCCATAGAGGGGTTCACCAAAAAATACAGCGTGCATAGGTTGGTCTATTTTGAGCAGCATGAGACTATGCCATCGGCCATCGAACGAGAAAAACAGATCAAAAAATGGAAACGAAAATGGAAGCAGGAACTTATAGAAGAGCAGAACCCTACTTGGAAGGATTTGTATGAAGAGGCTGTTTGACGGGGCCTACCATTGCGTGCATCTCGCGTGGTGACTATCGTCTGCACATCAAGGGATGAAAAGGAAGAGAAAAACCCTGGATTCCTGCTTTCGCAGGAATGAAAGATTAGGTAAACATACTCATGTCAATTCAACGTGACATCATCGTTATCGGCGGCGGGCATGCTGGATGTGAAGCTGTGTTGGCTGGGGCCAGGATGGGGTGCCGGGTGCTGCTGCTGACCATTGATCAGGACAGGATCGCGCACATGCCGTGTAATCCCGCGGTGGGCGGGATCGGCAAGGGGCACTTGGTCAAGGAAATCGATGCGTTGGGTGGGGAGATCGGCCGCAACACGGATAAAGCGGGCATTCAGTTTCGCATGCTGAACACGCGGAAAGGGCCGGCGGTACGGGCCACGCGCGTCCAGTGCGACAAGGCCCTGTATCGCCAAGCCATGCAGGAGACACTGGCGCACCAGCCCAACCTTGAAATCGTGTCGGGTACGGCCAATCGCCTGTTGACGAAAGGCGACGCAGTCTGCGGGGTGGTGACGGATTCCGGGGAGACCGTCCACGCGAAGGCGGTCATTATCACGTCCGGTACGTTCTTGAAGGGATTGATCCATATCGGTATGAGCCATATGCCCGGCGGTCGGGCCGGCGAGGCGCCGGCTGAACATCTTTCGGATTGCATGCGGGATTTCGGCTTTGAAGTGGGCCGCTTGAAAACCGGCACGCCGCCGCGCCTGCACCGGGACACGATTGATTTCGGGGTGATGGGCGAACAGCCCGGCGACGTGCCGCCCCGCCCGTTTTCATTGCGGACGTCGCGCATCACGAACCCGCAAATTTCCTGCCACCTCACGTATACCACTGAGCGGACGCATGACATCATCCGCAATAACCTGGACCGGTCCCCGATGTACATGGGAGTGATCGATTCCACGGGTCCGCGATATTGCCCTTCAATCGAGGACAAGGTGGTCCGGTTTCAGGATAAGACCCAACACCAGATTTTCGTGGAACCCGAGGAACTGGAATCCCCGTCGTTTTATCCCAACGGCATCTCGACCAGTTTGCCGGTGGACGTACAGGCCGCCATCCTGAAAACCATTCCCGGCCTCGGCCGCGCGACCATGCTGAAGCCCGGGTATGCCATCGAATACGACTACTTTCCGCCATACCAGCTCCACCAGACCCTCGAAACCAAGAACGTGAAGGGACTGTATCATGCCGGCCAGATCAACGGGACTTCCGGGTATGAGGAGGCTGCGGCCCAGGGCATCATGGCCGGGATCAATGCGGCCCTGCAGGTCAAGGGGGAGCCGCCGCTGGTCCTGGACCGCTCTCAGGCCTATATCGGCGTGCTGATCGACGATCTCATTACCAAGGACGCCCGGGAACCATACCGGATGTTTACCTCGCGGGCGGAATACCGGCTCCTGTTGCGCGAGGACAATGCGGATCAGCGCCTGATGGAAACCGGGCATCGGCTGGGCCTGGTTTCAGACGATCTGCATACAAAATTCCAGGAAAAACAACAGGTTGTGCAAAAAGAAAAATGTCGCCTGTCGGAGAACCGGCTCCCATGGACGCCTGAACAGATCGAACGGTGGAGCCGGATAGAGCCCAAATTGCCAGATCCCGGCGCCACGCTGGCGCAATTGCTCAAGCGCCCGGAACTGAACTACACCAGGTTGATGGAAATCGCCGGGGAAGGTGATCCGGTCAACATGGAAATCGGCGAAGCCGTTGAAATTGCAATAAAATATGATGGGTACATCAAACGGCAACTTGAACAGATTGAAAAATTTCAGAAATTGGAAGGGAAAAGCATTCCCGCGACATTCAGGTATGACCTGGTGACCGGGTTTTCCAACGAGGTTGCCGAAAAGCTGTCAAAAGTCAGACCCGCCACTGTAGGGCAGGCTTCGAGAATTTCCGGCATGACCCCCGCAGCCATTTCGTTATTGCTTGTGGCCTTGGAACGAGCCCAGCGGTCGGCGAACGTCGC